>NZ_VMQU01000127.1 GCF_007714205.1 Mycobacterium helveticum
ACCCACACCGCGACACTATGCGCACCCACCGACAAAACCGGCCGCCCAGTGACCACAGAAACGCAAGTGACACAAGTGGTTTGACGTCGACTCGAGGCGCCGACCTCGACGCTCGCATAGCATGCGTGGATGACTGGCACCTACAGCTACACCTTCGACGACGTCAAAGACCGCCCGGTCGCGGTGATCGGCGCGGGGACCCTCGGTCGCCGCATCGCGCTGATGTTCGCCGGCCGCGGCGGAACCGTGCGAATCCACGCCCGGCGCGCGGAACAGCTCGCGTCCGCGACCCAGTACGTAACCGAATCCCTCCCGAAGCTGTTGGCGGACAGAGGTTTCGGCGAACCGGGCAGCGTGACGGCTGCGGACTCGCTGGAGGAGGCATTGGACGGCGCCTGGCTTGCCGTCGAATCCGTTCCGGAGAAGATCGACGTCAAGACCGCGATCTGGGGCCAGATCGACCGGGCCGCGCCGCCGGACACCATCTTCGGGACCAATTCGTCGTCGTTGCCCTCGCGTCTGATGGCCGAACAGGTGCGCGACAAGACGCGGTTGTGCAACACGCACTTCTACATGCCGCCCGGGATCAACGCGGTCGAGCTGATGTCCGACGGCCACACCGGGCGCGGACTGCTGGACACGCTGCTGAGGGTGCTGCCCGAGTTCGGTTTTCGTCCTTTCGAAGTGCGCCGGGAGTCCACCGGATTCATCTTCAATCGCATCTGGGCGGCCATCAAGCGCGAATCGCTGACCGTCGTCGCCGAAGGGGTGGCCCTGCCCGAGGATGTCGACGGGATGTTCAAGGAGAACTGGCGCGTTCCGGTCGGGCCGTTCCAGATGATGGACCAGGTCGGCCTGGACGTCGTCCTCGACATCGAAAGCCACTACACCGCGGAGTTCCCGTACCTGCCCACACGCGCGCGAGACCTGTTGCAGGCCTACGTCGATGCGGGAAAGCTCGGTGTCAAGACCGGAGAGGGTTTCTACACCTACTGAACCCGGATGTCGGCGGTGACCGCCCCCGTCAGCCGGATCAGGTCCCCCGGGGTCACCGCGACGTCCCAATGGCGCCTGCCGGCACTGCACAGCACCCGGTCCCAGCGCAGCGCCGAGGTGTCGACCACGGTGCGCAGCCGCCTGCGCTGACCGAACGGGGAGATGCCGCCGACCACGTAACCCGTAACCCGTTGGGCGACAACTGGTTCGGCCATGGTGGCCTTGGGCGCGTCCAGCGCGGCCGCGGCGGCCTTCAGCGACAGCTTCGCCGGCACCGGCAGCACCGCGACGGCCAACTCGCCCGGCAGCGCGATGACCAACGTCTTGAAGACCTGTTCGGCGGCGACGTCGCCGGACTCCGGCAGGTCGGCGACGGCCTCGAAGCGCACGACCTCGTGCGGCACGCCGGCTGCGACCAACGCGGCGATGCCCGGTGTGGGGGCGCCGGCCACGCCAGGAACCCGCCGGCGTCCGCTAGGAGCCCGTGTATCCCGGCGGGTTGACGCCGTCGACCCAGAAGTCGAGGCCGAGTTGCGAACCCGGCACGCAGTCGTACACCGACAGGTCCGTGACGCCGGATTCGACCAGCACGTCCTCGCACAGCAGCGAGTTGCCGGTGTACTCGCGGGCGGGTTTGTTGAGGATGACGTAGGCCGCATCGGAGTACACCTCGGGTTTGCGGGCCCGGCTCATCGCCTCGTCGCCGCCGAGCAGGTTCTGCACGGCGGCGGTGGCGACCAGCGTGCGCGGCCACAACGTGTTCGACGCGATGCCGTCGGCGCGCATCTCCTCGGCGATGCCGAGTGCACACAGCGTCATGCCGAACTTGGCCATCATGTATGCGGTGGGCTTCAGCCACTTGCTGTCCAGCAGCACGGGCGGTGACAACGTCAGGATGTGGGGGTTCTCCCGGCCCTTCATGTGCGGGATGCACGCCTGCGACACCGCGTAGGTGCCGCGCACCTGGATGCCGTTCATCAGGTCGAACCGCTTCATCGGCACCTCGAGGACCGACCCCAGATTGATCGCCGACGCGTTGTTGACGCAGATGTCGATGCCGCCGAACTGCTCGACGGCCTTGGCCACCGCGGATTCGACGGATTCCGGGTCGCGGACGTCGCCGACGATCGGCAGCGCCTGTCCGCCGGCCTCCTCGAGTTCCTTGGCCGCGGTGTAGACCGTGCCCGGCAGCTTGGGGTGCGGCTCGGCGGTCTTGGCGACCAGGGCGACGTTGGCGCCGTCCTGTGCGGCCCGTTTGGCGATCGCGAGGCCGATGCCGCGGCTGGCGCCGGAGATGAACATGGTCTTGCCGTTCAGGGACATGGCGTCACACTAACCTGCTGGTGCGACGGCGCCGACCGGGCCTCGACCACTGCGCTGCGAGGGCCCTGCGGGGCCCGGCGAGGCACCTCGGAAATAGCCGCCCGGGCCAGCGCTGTTGTACCCCCCGGTTTCCGATGCACGCGAACACCCGCAGACACTGTCGGTGGCAGCCTTTAGATTGGGAGGAGCAGTCTGGTGTCAACGGCGACGAGCCTGTTGGGCAGCCCGCTGGGCGCCGGGCAGTTGGTCTGCATGTTTGCGAGTCCGGGGGCGTTTCCGGTCTTGTCCGGCGACACCGCAGCAGAAGGGACCGGGGTAATCGAGATGGCCGACTCTGAAGATGGCCGGGACGGCGAAGATGGCCGGGACGGCCCGACGCCATCGCAGCCTCCCGAGCCCGCACCGGAGACCGACGAAGAACTGACCGCGCGGTTCGAACGTGACGCGATTCCCCTGCTGGACCAGCTCTACGGCGGTGCGCTGCGCATGACCCGCAATCCGGCCGACGCCGAGGACCTCCTGCAGGAGACGATGGTGAAGGCGTATGCGGGTTTTCGCTCGTTCCGGGCCGGTACCAACCTCAAGGCGTGGCTCTACCGCATCCTGACCAATACCTACATCAACAGCTACCGCAAGAGGCAGCGACAGCCGGCGGAGTACCCGACCGAGGAGATCACCGACTGGCAGTTGGCGTCCAACGCCAAGCATTCGTCGACCGGTTTGCGTTCCGCCGAGGTCGAGGCCCTCGAATCGCTGCCGGACGCCGAGATCAAAGAGGCGCTGCAAGCATTGCCGGAAGAATTCCGGATGGCGGTCTACTACGCCGACGTCGAGGGTTTCCCTTACAAGGAGATCGCCGAGATCATGGACACTCCGATCGGCACCGTCATGTCACGGCTGCATCGTGGTAGGCGTCAGCTTCGCGGTCTTCTGGCCGACGTGGCCAAAGAGCGTGGCTTCAATCGCGGTCGACAGGCACACGAGGAGGTGTCGTCATGAGCGAGTATTCCGGTTCGGTCGACCCGCGCGCCGAGGACAGCGATTCCCACGGCGGCCTCGGCTGCGCCGAGGTGATCGCCGAGGTGTGGACCCTGCTCGACGGCGAGTGCACACCGGAGTCCCGCGCGAGGCTGCAACAGCATCTGGACGCGTGCCCCGGCTGCCTCAAGCACTACGGTCTCGAGGAGCGGATCAAGGCGCTGATCGCCTCCAAATGCCGAGGTGAGAAGGCTCCGGACGCCTTGCGGGAGCGGCTCAGGCTGGAGATCCGCCGCACCACCATCATCCGGGATATGCGGTAGCGGTACCGGCGCTCAGGCGTTGGGCCGCTTGCCGTGGTTGGCCTTGCTGTGCTTGCGGTCGCGCTTCTTACGGCCACGCTTGGCCATCGGGGAACCTCCGTCATCGGGTCGAAAACCGGGCGTCCGCCGCCCGTCACGTCGTCCCTCAGTCTCTCACGTCGCTTGGATGCGCGACCAACAGCCCGCGCGCCGCGGTCGCCGCGGGCGCTGTGGTTCGATATACATGAGCGTGGGTCGGCAGCCAGCATGCGCCGACGTCCGGAACGGATGAGGTGAAGATGGCGGAGGATGTTCGCGCCGAAATCGTGGCCAGCGTGCTTGAAGTCGTCGTCAACGAGGGTGACCAGATCGGCAAGGGCGACATCGTCGTGCTGCTGGAATCGATGAAGATGGAGATTCCCGTCCTGGCCGAGGTCGACGGCACGGTCAGCCAGGTGAGTGTCTCGGTGGGCGACGTCATCCAGGCCGGTGACCTCATCGCCGTCATCAGCTAGCCGTTGGGTCCGCGCATTCACCACCGGGACGGCTCGGGAGCATGTGATGTCGACTCTCGGTGATCTGCTCGCCGAGCACACGGTGCTGCCCGGCAACGCGGTGGACCACCTGCACGCGGTCGTCGGGGAGTGGCAACTGCTGGCCGACCTGTCGTTCGCCGACTACCTGATGTGGGTTCGCCGCGACGACGGCATGCTGGTCTGTGTCGCGCAATGCCGGCCGAACACCGCGCCGACGGTGATGCATGCCGACGAGGTGGGGGGCGTCGTCGACGCCGAGAAGATGCCGCTGGTGGCCGAGAGCTTTGTCTCCGGCGCCGCCGTCCGGGAACCCGTCGTGGGTCCGCAGACGTCCTGGCAACTGCTGGGGCCGCACGTCGAGGCGTCCCCGGTCCGCTACGGCGGCCAGGTGGTCGCGGTGCTCACGCAACACCAGAACACCTTGGCGGCCCGCCGCAAATCCGGCCAGCTCGAGACCGCCTACCGCGAATGCGCGACGAGCCTCGTGCAGATGCTGTCGGAGGGAACCTTTCCCGACGTGGGCGACGTGGCCATGTCGCGCTCGACGCCGCGGGCCGGCGACGGCTTCATCCGCCTGGACGTCGACGGTGTCGTCGCCTATGCCAGCCCCAACGCGCTGTCGGCCTACCACCGCATGGGTCTGACGACGAAGTTGGAGGGCTGCAACCTGATCGAGGTGACGCGGCCGCTGATCTCGGACCCCTTCGAGGCCCAGGAGGTGGCCGAGCACATCAACGACCTGGTGGCCGGCGGGCTGAGCATGCGCATGGAGGTCGACGCCGGCGGCGCCACGGTGCTGTTGCGGACGCTGCCGCTGCTGGTGCAGGGCACCAGCAAGGGGGCGGCGGTGCTGATCCGCGACGTCACCGAGGTGAAGCGCCGCGACCGGGCCCTGATCTCCAAGGACGCCACGATCCGGGAAATCCACCACCGGGTCAAGAACAACCTGCAGACCGTGGCGGCGCTGCTGCGGCTGCAGGCCCGCCGGACGGTCAACGCCGAGGGACGGGAAGCGCTGATGGAGTCGGTGCGCCGCGTGTCCTCCATCGCGCTGGTGCACGACGCGCTGTCGATGTCGGTGGACGAGCAGGTCAACCTCGACGAGGTCATCGACAGGATCTTGCCGATCATGAACGACGTGGCATCGGTGGACAGGCCGATCCGGATCAACCGGGTCGGTGACCTCGGGGTGCTGGACTCCGACCGTGCGACGGCGCTGATCATGGTGATCACCGAACTCGTGCAGAACGCGATCGAGCACGCGTTCGATCCTGCGGTCCAGGAGGGTTCGGTGACGATTCGGGCCGAGCGCTCGGCGCGCTGGCTCGATGTCGTGGTGCACGACGACGGGCGCGGACTGCCCGAAGGATTCAGCCTGGAGAAGTCCGACAGCCTCGGGTTGCAGATCGTGCGCACCCTGGTCTCGGCGGAACTGGACGGCACGCTGGGCATGCGCGACGGGGCCGAGCGGGGCACCGACGTGGTGCTACGGGTGCCGATCGGTCGTCGGGGGCGGCTGCAGCTGTAGCCCCGCACGACAGTGCGGCCCCGACGATCGTCGAGGCCGCACTGTCGTGCGAAACCGGGTCAAACTCCGCTACGGGCCTTCGTCCGAGCGCTGCGACGCTTCAGTGCACGTCGTTCGTCTTCGCTCATCCCACCCCAGACGCCCGAGTCCTGACCGGTGTTCAGGGCCCAGCCGAGGCACTCGGTCGTCACCGGGCACCGGTTGCAGATCAGTTTCGCGTCAGCGATCTGCGCGAGCGCCGGGCCACTGTTCCCTACCGGGAAGAACAGCTCCGGGTCCTCGTCCCGACAGACCGCCTTGTGGCGCCAATCCATACGTTGTTACTCCTCACTGAGTGCGCAGCAAGACGCACGGCAATTTCTTCGGCTGTTAAGCGTGCAGAAGAAAAACGATCCGTACCCCTACGTAAATTTCTGCATGCAACCTTTTGATCGTTTCACAGGCTCAACAGAAGTCAATAGCGTGCGTTCGCTCGTGGGCTATCTCACTTTGACGAACTCTTAGTCAAGCCCTTACACCGTTGTACTACACTTCGCCGCTACCCGCCGGGGGATTTTTTCCCGGTCTTCTCTTCTTCCTTCGTCACCGCAGCTCAGGGCGGCTTTTGTCGGGAGGGGCGACGACCGGGAGCGCGTCGGCAACTGCCCGGAAGGTCATGGTTTCCCGGGTGCCGAGGTAGTCCCCGTCGAACTGGCAGGCGACCGGACCTCCCGTCGAGGTGACGCGCAGGCACGCGACGTCGTCCGCGGTGATGAGGTTCTTCAACCCGAACTTGGGCCGCTTGGCGAGCATTTGCCGGGCTATCCGCAGGCTGGGGATCAGCTTCAGGCTGGTGGGGGCGAAAACCCCGAGTCCCGACTCGAAGGTGCAGCCGGGATTGGTCCACACCGGCCGCTCGTTGGCGAAGGTCCACGGACTGGAATTCGACACGAAGACGAAGCTCACCCCGGGGAGCGGCGCCCGGTCGGGCAATTCCAGTGTCAGCATCGGCTCGCGGCGCGTGTAACCCCAGACCGCGGGGACCGCGGCGCGGACGTAGCGCCACGGCGTGACCTTGCCGCCCTTGTCGCGTTCGGCCTCGACCGCGGCCACCACCTCGGCATCCACGCCCATCCCGGTGTTGAGCACGGCCCACCGCTCGCCGCAGTCGATCAATCCGATGCGCCGCCAGGTCTGGTGACGCCGGTGGTCGTCGAGCAACTGGATGAGCTGGTTGGTGGCGGCGACCGGGTCCCGGGCGATGCTCAGCGACCGCGCCAGCACATTGGCCGAGCCGCCGGGCACCACGGCGACGGCGGGAACGGGCCATGATGGCGGCGAACCGGGGCGGCCGAGCAGGCCGTTGACGACCCCGCTGACCGTGCCGTCGCCACCGTGCACGACGACCAGGTCGACGCCGTCTTTCGCGGCCGCCTGCGCGAGCTCGGTGCCGTGGCCGCGGTGATTGGTGTGCTCGACGGTGAGCTGCAGGCGGCTCTTGAGGGCGTGCGCGAGCAGGTCGCGACCGGCGGGCGTGGTGGATGTGGCGGTGGGGTTGACGATCAGCACGGCGCGCATGACGACTGAGCCTAGGCCGTGCGACGATGCGGGCCGTGTGACGGCCCGAGGAGGAGTGCGGCGACGGTGACTACGCTAGCGCCGTGGGACTCGCCGGCAGACAGGTGGCGCCGACTGCCGTGCGGCTGGCAGGTGTGATCGTTGCCGCACAGGGAGCGGTCGCGCTCGTGGTGGCCGCGGTGCTGGTGGTCCGGGGAATCGCCGGAGCGGATCAGCGCCTGGTCAACGGCCTGGCGACGGCGGTCTGGTTCGTCCTGGTCGGCGGCGTGGTGCTCGTCGCCGGACGCGCGCTGACCACCGGCAGGCGCTGGGGCCGCGGGCTCGCGGTGGTCACCCAGTTGCTGCTGCTGCCCGTGTCGTGGTACGTCGCGGTGGGCTCGCATCGGCCGGCCGTCGGCATCCCGGCGGGGGTGGTGGCGCTGAGCGTGCTGGTGCTGCTGTTCAGCCCCGCCGGCGTGCGCTGGGCCGCCGGGGGCGATCAGCGCGGGCCGGCCAGTTCGGCCAGTCGGGAGCCGGGCAGCAGATAGGCGGTCGACTCGCGCCGCGGCTTTCCCCGCCCGCGCCGGCCCCGACAGCATCGCGCGCGTCACGCCACGCCGGCAAACCCGGGGCCACACGAACAACCGGTGTGCCGCACACACCACAGCGCCTCGGTGGCGACGCGGCCCTGGACTTCGGCGACGTGACGGTGGGCGCTTGGAAAGGGCCGAACAGCGTTGTGGAAACCTGCGTTTCGGTGACGGCGCCTTGTTCGGGGTCGCGCTCGAATTCGGCCGGCGCACGGATCATGGCCGTGATGTCGGCGGTGTGCCGCGGCGCGGCCGGGCGAATCGCCGTGGTCACGAGCGCACTCCGAGAGCGGCGAGTATCGTGGCGAATTTGGTTGTGGTCTCGTCGACTTCGTCGTCGGGGTCGGATTCGGCGACGATCCCGCCGCCGGCCCGCGCCAGCGCGGTGCGCCGGTCCGCCGACAGCTGCGCGCAGCGGATGGACACCACCCAGGTGCCGTCGCCGCGCGCGTCACACCACCCGACCGCCCCGGCATAAAAACCGCGGTCCCCTTCCATCTCGGCGATGAGTTCGGTCGCGGCCCTGGTCGGGACGCCGCCGACCGCGGGAGTGGGATGCAGCGCCAACGCCAAATCTATTGCGGTCGTCGACGTATCGCGAAGCCGACCGCTGATCGGGGTGCACAGGTGCCACACCGCGGCGGTGCGGCTCACGTGGGGCTCCGGCGCGATGGTGAGGTCGTCGCACAGCGGCTCCAGGGCGTCCCGGATGGCGTCGATCACCAGTTGATGCTCGTGCCGGTTCTTGGCCGAACCGGCCAGTGTGGCGCCGTTGGCGGCGTCGCGATCGGGGTCGGCGTCGCGCGGGGCCGAACCGGCGAACGGCCGGCACGCGACGCGGTCCCCGGCCCGGGCGACGAGAAGTTCTGGGCTCGCGCCCACCAGTGCGACGCCGCCGTAGTCGCCGCCGGCGCCGGTCAGGTCGACGAGGTAGCCGTAGGCGGCGGGGTCCGCGGCGATCAGCCGGCGCAGCACGACGCGGGCGTCCAGGGGAGCGTCCGCGGCCAGCTCCAACGCGCGGGCCAGCACCACCTTGTGCAGCGGGCCGCCCGGTGCGCGGAGCCGGTCGCGGGCGCGGCTGATCCGGTCGCGGTAGTCGGCGGGCGGCGGGACGGCGGCGGTGACGCGCACCGCCGGCAGCGGGCCCGTCGGCCAGTCGGGGGGACCCTCGGTGCGCGCGACGCCGACCGGCGCCAGCAACGCGGCCGGCTTGTCCGTGTCAAAAGGCAACGCGCCCAACACTATCGGCGCCGAGCCGGAGCGCAGCGCCGCTTGTGCCGCGCGCACGTCGCAGAATCGGTCGCGCACGCCGTCGGCGACCAGGGTGCCCCGCGGGCCGGACAGCGCGAACGGCGGTTCGCTGCACGTGCTCACCCGGGTGCGAGCGCCCGCGGGTGGCTGGTCAGCCCCAGCGCGGCGAGCTGCCGCACGCCGTGCTCGAAACCGCACATGGCGATCGAGCCGGCGACCATCCAGAAGCGGCTGCCCTCGACGAGGGGCAGCTCGAGCCACCGGGTGATCACCGCGCGGGAGAAGTGGCTGTGGCCCACGAACAGCACGTCTCGGGAGGTCATCTGCTCCAGCGCGAAGGCCACCGCCCGATCGGCGCGCTCGCTGACCTGCGCCACGCTTTCGCCGCCGGGGCATCCGTGCGTCCAGACCAGCCAGTCGGGGACTGTTTCCTGGATCTGCGGCGTCGTCAAGCCCTCGTAGGAACCGTAATCCCATTCGGCGAGCAGGTCGGACACCTCGTCGACGGCGAGCCCGGCCAGCTTGGCGGTGGTGACGGCGCGTTGCCGCGGGCTGCTGATCACCAGCGGGTCGGCGAGTTCGAGTTCGGCCAGCACCTGTCCGGCGAGCTCGGCCTGCGCCCGGCCGTTCTCGGTGAGTTCGAGATCGGTGCTGCCCGTGTGCTGGCCCGACTTGGACCACGCGGTTTCCCCGTGGCGCAGCAGGACCAGGCGGTGGTTGTACAAGCCCATGCAACCGATTCTGCCCGACGCGAGCCCGGGCCTGTCGGCCGCAGCGCGGGGCGGGCGAACATGCCAGGATGGCACTGTGACTGCGCGGGGACGATGCAGCGCGAAGTCGACGAGAAGGGGCGGCGCCTGTGGCTAAGACCCGGGTATTGGCGGTGGCCAACCAGAAGGGCGGTGTCGCCAAGACGACGACGGTCGCCTCGCTGGGCGCGGCGATGGCGGATGCGGGGCAGCGGGTTCTGCTCGTCGACCTGGATCCGCAGGGTTGTCTGACCTTCTCGCTCGGCCAGGACCCCGACAAGCTGCCGGTGTCGGTGCACGAGGTGCTGCTCGGCGAGGTGGAGCCGGGCGCCGCGCTGGTGACGACGGTCGAGGGGATGACGCTGCTGCCGGCAAACATCGACCTCGCGGGCGCCGAGGCGATGCTGCTCATGCGCGCCGGGCGCGAATACGCGCTCAAACGGGCACTGGCCAAACTCTCCGGCCAGTTCGACGTGGTCATCCTCGACTGCCCGCCGTCGCTGGGCGTGCTGACGCTCAACGGGCTCACGGCGGCAGGCGAGGTCATCGTGCCGCTGCAGTGCGAGACGCTCGCGCACCGCGGCGTCGGCCAGTTCCTGCGCACGGTCGCCGACGTCCAGCAGATCACCAACCCGGACCTGCGTATGCTGGGCGCGCTGCCGACGCTCTACGACGCCCGCACCACCCACACCCGCGACGTGCTGCTCGACGTCGCCGACCGCTACGACCTGCCGGTGCTGGCCCCGCCGATCCCGCGCACGGTGCGTTTCGCCGAGGCCAGCGCCTCGGGTTCGTCGGTGATGGCCGGGCGCCGGAACAAGGGTGCGCAGGCCTACGGCGAGTTGGCCAGGGCGCTGCTCGAGCACTGGAAGAGCGGCAAAGCGCTGCCGACGTTCACCGTCGAGGTGTAGGCGCTCCGGGTCAGCCCAGCGCCACCACGGTGTCGCCGCGCTGCTCGAACACCCGCGAGCCCGACACTGCGGGCACCACGGCGGGCACCACGGCCTCCCTGCCGGCCTGCCGGGCGCCCGGCGACCGCTGCACCGGGATGTAGCGCTCGTTGGCCCCGCTGACCGGGTCGTAGACGCCGATCGCGTTGCTGACCGGCACCAGCAGCCTGCCCGCCATCAGTGCCGCGGGTCCCAACGGCGCCGTCGCCCCGCCCGCGGCGATCGTGTAGCGCAGCGTCAGGGTGCTCGCCTCGAACACCATCAGGGCGTCGCCGGTCCACCAGGTCACCAGGTTGCCCGCCAGTGATGCCATCGCCGCGCGCGACGGAGGCTTGGGCAGCAGGGTGCTCGACACCGTGGTGCCCGTCTCGTCGACGACGTCCAGCCTGGGCTGCGGTGACGGCACGTACACCGCGGTGTTGTTCTCCCACACGGCCACCACGCGCGCCCCCGAGTCGGGCCGGACCCCGGGCTCGGCCACGACCTGTTGGCGGGGCTCGTCGTCGTCCTTGCCCGGCCGCAGCAGGACGAGCCGCAGATCGGCCTGGTCCCTGCAGCTCTCGAGCACCGATACCGCGGCCGAGCTGGCCGCGGCCGAGAGCAGCCGGCATCCGGAATGCAGTCCCCGCGCCGACGGCTTCACCCGGGCGTCCGTCTCGCCGTAGGCCAGCATCCGGACCATGTCCGAGCGCCAGAGCTCCAGACGGGTGTCGCCGGCCGACAGCACCGTTGTGCCGTCGGAGGACAGCCGCACACGCGGATCGGCGTAGCCGCTGCGGGCGGGTCCGCGACGACCGGTCGACCCGTCCAGGGTGCTGACCTGACCGCATCCGCGGTCGTCCCGGTAGACGGCGACGGCGTAGCGGTAGATCCAGGACACCCCGCACAGGTCGACATCGCGGGAATAGCTCCAGAGTGTCCGACCGGTGCCGGGGTCGTGCCCCTCCACGCGCCGGCCGGCGCCGGTGGTGACCGTGCCGCCGACCACCACCGGCGAGGTGGTGGCGGGGCTGGCGGCCGCCCAGAGCTGATGCAGGGCGGCCGGGACGTCGCGGACCGGCTTCGGGGTGGGCGCCGGGACGGCGGCTGGCCTGCTGATGGTGGCGCGGGCGTCGCTCGTCCACCAGATCAGGGACGCGGCGACGGCAACGACGACCGCGATAGCCGCGGCGGCCAGCATGTCGCCCCTGGTTCGGCGCTCCGGTCTGACCATGCCGCGGCGCGGGCCTCAGTCCGAGGTGGTGGCGGCGGAGACGGCGCCGCCTTCGGCGGGCTTGCGACGTCGGCGGCGCCGCCGCGTGGTCGCGCCGTTGCCCTCCGGGGAGCCGGACGGTCCGTCGGCGCCGCCGTCGGCGGCCGGAGCCGGCGCGCCGGCGGGGTGCCCGGTGACGGGCTCGCCACCCCTGGTGCGCCGGCGGCGTGCGCCGCTACGGGCGGTTGCGGGCTTGCGCTCCGGGGCGTCTCCGCCGGTGGAGCCCGCGCGGCGCTTGACCGGCGACTTGCGCGCACTGCCGACGGTGCCGCTCGCCTCGGCGGGAATGCCCAGCTCGGCGTACAGGTGCGGTGAGTTGGAGTACGTCTCGGCAGGGTCGGGCGAATCGAGGCCCAGCGCCTTGTCGATCATCGACCAGCGGGGCAGCTCGTCCCAGTCCACCAGGGTGACCGCGACGCCGGTTTTGCCGGCGCGGCCGGTGCGGCCGATCCGGTGCACGTAGGCCTGTTCGTCCTCGGGGATCTGGTAGTTGATGACGTGCGTGACGTCGTCGATGTCGATGCCGCGGGCGGCGACGTCGGTGGCGACCAGCACGTCGACGCCGCCGGCGCGGAACGCCTTGAGCGCCTTTTCGCGGGCATCCTGGTTCAGGTCGCCGTGGACGGTGCCGACCTTGAAGCCCCGCTCGGCCAGCTCGTCGGCGACCTTCTGCGCGGTGCGTTTGGTGCGGGTGAAGATCATTGTCGCGCCGCGGCCCTCGGCCTGCAGCACGCGGCAGACCAGTTCGATCTTGTCCAGGGCGTGGGCCCGGTAGACGAACTGCTCGGTGGTGTCGTGGGTGGCGGCCGACTGCGGTGCTTCGGCCCGGATGTGGGTGGGCCGGTTCATGAAGGTGCGGGCCAAGGTGATGATCGGGCCCGGCATGGTCGCCGAGAACAGCATCGACTGCCGGTCGGTGGGGATCTGACGCAGGATGCGCTCGATATCGGGCAGAAAGCCGAGGTCCAGCATCTCGTCGGCCTCATCGAGCACCAGCACCGACAGCCCGCCCAGCTGCAGGTGGCCCTGCTGGCACAGGTCGAGCAGGCGCCCGGGGGTGCCGATCACGACGTCGGCGCCGGCCCGCAGCGACTCGATCTGCGGCTCGTAGGGCCGCCCGCCGTAGATGGACACCACCGACAGGCGGCGCCCGTCATCGGCGCTCAGGTACTTGGCGGCCGTGGCCAGGTCCCCGGTGACCTGCAGGCACAGCTCCCGGGTGGGCACCACGATCAGGGCCCGCGGCACTCCGGTCAGCGGGGCCTCGGTGGCACGCGTCGTGATGCGGTGCAGCAGTGGCACGCCGAAGCCGAAGGTCTTGCCCATGCCGGTGCGGGCCTGGCCGATCACGTCGTCGCCGGCCATCGCCAGCGGCAGGGTGAGCTCCTGGATGGCAAAGGGGTGTTCGATGCCTTGCTCGGCCAGCGCGCGGACGATTTCGTCGCGGACGCCGAGCTCGGCGAATGTTGTTTTCGTGGGCAGTTCGGTCGTGGTTGTCTCGGTTGCGGTTGTCTCGGTTGTGGTTTTCCCGGTTGTGGTGGTGGTTGTGCTTGTGGTTGTCGGTGCGGTCATACGCGGAGGTTGAGCCTTTCGGTGACGTCGTTCGGTGTTGTGTCGGTGTTTCTCTGTCGCGGTCACGCACGCACGAGTTCCGACTCCGACTACGTCGCCGAGGCACGGGCCTCACCCAGTCGGGCTGAGCGGGCCAGCTGTGCGCGCACATTTCGCCGATAGCGGCGACTTGCATAACAGATCAAGCGTAACGGACGAAGACGGCCGCCATCTAGGTACATGATAGCTGTTCGGCGGCCGGCACCCATCTCCGCCCGGGCCCGCCGACTAGAGTGTTGCCATGACTTCGGCCTCTCCTGCCTCCCCGGCCGACCAGGTGGCCGATTCGCCCGCACCGCGGGTACCGGCGGATCATCCCGGCGTCGTCGAGCTGTTCGCGGTGCTGGCCTACGGTGAGGTCGCCGCGTTCTACCGGCTGACCGACGAGGCCCGGATGGCGCCCGACCTGCGGGGGCGCATCTCGATGGCGAGCATGGCCGCCGCCGAGATGGGCCACTACGAGCTGCTGCATGACGCCCTGTCGCGTCGGGGGGTCGACGTCGTGGTGGCGATGGCGAAGTACGTGTCCGCGCTGGACAACTACCACCGGCTGACGATGCCCAGCACGTGGCTGGAAGCCCTGGTCAAGACCTACATCGGCGACGCGCTGGCCGCCGACCTGTACCTCGAGATCGCCGACGGCCTGCCCGACGAGGTGGCCGACGTGGTGCGCGCGGCACTGGCCGAGACCGGGCACTCGCAGTTCGTCGTGGCCGAGGTGCGCGGCGCGGTGACCGCGAGCAGCAAGCAGCGCAGCCGGCTGGCGCTGTGGGCGCGCCGGCTGTTCGGCGAGGCGATCACCCAGACGCAGTACGTGCTGGCCGACCACGACGAACTGGTCGATCTGGTGTTGTCATGTGCCGGCGGGCTGGGTCAGCTCAACGCGTTCTTCGATCGCCTGCAGCAGACCCACGACCGGCGGATGCGCGAGCTCGGGCTGGGCTGACCGGCGAAAACCCGTCCCCCTCAGCGGGTGCACGTCGCCATGATGGCGGCGTTGGCCGACGACACCACCGGTTGGCCCGCGGCGTTGACGATCGAGCAGTTGAGCCGGCCGGACAGGCTGGTCGCGATCACCGACTCGGTCGCCACGCCCGGGTTCAGGACGATCATCTTCGACCACGGCAGCGCCACGTTGAACTCGGTCTGCGGGAAGCCGCGGGCGTCGGTGTACACGACGCTCACCAGGTCCAACAGCCCCTTGGTCCCGGTCACGCTGTACACGACGGTGCGGGGGTTCAGCGCCGCGGTGGGCGGCGGGGCCGGCG
>NZ_VMQU01000128.1 GCF_007714205.1 Mycobacterium helveticum
GGTGGCCCCGGCGGGCCGGGTGGCCCCGGCGGGCCGGGTGGTCCCGGCCCGCGCTAAACCCTTCGCCGCCCCAGCCTGCGCTGAGAGCGTCCTCGGGGCGTGATTCGCGCGCTGGACGCAGACTCGACGCCGCCGCCGCAGGCTCGGAGCGTTCGACTGTGGAACTCCACCGCCCCCGTCGTTCGTTACAGTGGCTAAATAAAGCTCCGATCCGACATGGGGGAACAGGCATGCCACGCACAGACGACGACAGCTGGGACCTGGCCACCAGTGTGGGCGCGACGGCCACACTGGTCGCGGCCGCACGGGCGATCGCCACCAAGGCCGATCACCCCGTCATCCGGGACCCGTTCGCCGAACCGCTGGTCCGTGCCGTCGGCGTGGACTTCTTCACGCGCTGGGCCGCCGGTGAGCTCGCCGCCGCCGACGTCGACGACGACGAGTCCACCTGGAAGCTCGCGCACATGCCCGCCGCGATGGCAGCCCGCACCTGCTTCTTCGACACGTTCTTCCAGGACGCGGCGCGCGCCGGGATCCGCCAGGCCGTGATCCTGGCGTCGGGCTTGGACGCGCGGGCCTACCGCATGGAATGGCCCGCCGACATGACGGTGTTCGAAATCGACCAGCCGCAGGTGATCGAGTTCAAGGCCACCACCCTGGCGGGCCTCGGCGCCGCGCCGCGGGCCGAATTATGCACGGTGCCAATCGATCTGCGACAGGACTGGCCCAAAGCCCTGCTGGATGCCGGCCTGGACCGAAACCGGCCCACCGCGTGGATCGCCGAAGGGCTCTTCGGTTACCTGCCGCCGGCGGCTCAGGACCGACTGCTGGATAACGTCACCGCACTGAGCGCGCACGGCAGCCGGCTGGCCTGCGAGGCCGTGCCGGACATGTCGCAGGTGGACCACGAGCGGGCCCGGGAGATGATGCGCAGGGTCACCGCCAAGTGGCGTGAGCACGGCTTCGACTTCGAGTTCGCCGATCTGGGGTACGAGGGGGAGCGCGCCGACGTCGCCTCCTACCTGGACAACCTGGGCTGGCGAACGGTCGGGAAGCCGATGAGCCGGTTGCTGGCCGACAACGGCCTTGCGGCCATCCCGCAGAGCAACGATTCGGTGTCGGTGGCCGACACCGTCTACTACAGCGCCACGCTGAGCAAATGACGTCCGCGCAACGCCGGGGGCTCAACGACGCGGTCACCCGCATGTGGAGTTTCCTGGCTCCGGCCTACGACCTGCCCTTGCTGCAGCAGTGGGTCTACCGGCCTCCGCACGACGAGGTGATCGCGGCACTGCGCGCCCACGGCGCGCAAAAGATCGCCGACATCGCCTGCGGTACAGGGATTCTCAGCGACCGCATCGAGCGCGAACTGCACCCGGAGCGCGTTTTCGGCGTGGACATGTCCGACGGCATGCTGGCCCAGGCCCGCGCCAGGTCGAGTCGCGTGCAGTGGCTGCGCGGCCCGGCCGAGCAACTGCCTTTCGACGACGGGGCGCTCGACGCCGTCGTGACGACCTCGGCCTTCCACTTCTTCGATCAGCCCGCCGCGTTGCGCGAGTTCTATCGTGTGCTGGCGCCGGGCGGACTGGTGGCCGTGGCGGCGCTGAGCACGCGGCAACCCCTGCTGCAGGTCCCGGCGGCCAACAGGTGGAAGCCGCAGCACAACGCGTCGCCGGCCGAGATGCGCACGATGTTCGAGGACGCCGGGTTCACCCTCGGCGATCAGCACCGTATCCGGCGACCGGTGTGGATGCGTCTGATCTCCGACCTGATCACCGTGGGCACCAAGAGCTGAGGCGTCGGGCGCGACAGTTGCCCGCCGACAGCCACGACGCGGGATGGCCGGTACTTGTGGATTCGCGCGGTCGGGATCGCGCGTCGGCGAGCGGCATGCTCACGGTCGTGCTCTGCCGTCCAGCCGACGAAGTCGGCGACCACCCATCCTGCGCCGGACGACGCCAGCGCGACCCCGAACTCGAGGGGCGTCCCGGCGGCGAGCGCGGCCAATGCGCAGATGCCCGACAGGCCGGCGATCGTCAAAGCGCCGGCGTAAGCGGCCATGCGAGGGCGGTGGCCCTGGGTGGGGAATCCGACCTGGGTGGCCATTGCGTCTCCTGTCCAGTCGGGACTCCGGCTGGTCAAATCCAAACCGTGACCACAATGTTTCGCTACCGAGACATCGCCGGCGAGTGCCACAGGGCCCGCCTACCGAGTGGCGAACGGCCCCGAACACGAGGGCCGAACGTCACAACGCCCGCTTGTTCACCCGTCTGTTGGCAAATTCCTCGACAGCTCCCCGACGCCCGGGACGCTTGGATTAGCTGTGCCACGCCTGGGCGCTGAACCGGCCGCAACCCGCGCCGCTGTCCCCCGCGGCCGGGCGCAGAGCGCTTCTCGGCCCATCCGGCCGGCTCCGGGCCCGGGTGGACCGGACGCGGCGCGATGCAGCCGAAGGTGCCGGCCCGACAACCTTTGGCAAGGCTATCTTTGCTGGTCGTTCGGGGTTTCGGGCGTATATTGTTCGGCCGTGCCCGATACGTCGCATCCCGCCGAACCCCATGTCGGTTCGGTGTCGTCGAAATTGAACTGGCTGCGTGCCGGAGTCCTGGGCGCCAACGACGGAATCGTCTCCACGGCCGGCATCGTGGTCGGTGTCGCGGCCGCGACGGTGGAACCGGGCCCGATCCTGACCGCCGGGGTCGCCGGGCTGGTGGCGGGAGCCGTGTCGATGGCGCTGGGCGAATACGTGTCGGTCAGCACGCAGCGCGACACCGAGCAGGCGCTGCTGACCAAGGAACGTGGCGAGCTGCGCGACGATCCGGCCGCCGAATTGGACGAGCTCGCCGAACTGTACGCGGCCAAGGGCCTGTCGCCGGCGACCGCGCGCACCGTGGCCGAGGAACTCACCGACCACAATCCCCTCGTCGCCCACGCCGAGGTCGAACTGGGCATCGACCCCGACGAGCTGACGAACCCGTGGCAGGCGGCGTCGTCCTCGGCGCTGTCGTTCGCCGTGGGCGCGATCCTGCCGCTGATCGCGATCCTTGCGCCGCCGATCGCGTTGAGAATCCCCGTGACGGTCGTCGCGGTCCTCCTGGCGCTGCTGATGACGGGAGCGGTCTCGGCCGGGCTGGGGGGCGCGCCGAAGGGACGCGCGGTGCTCCGCAACGTCGTCGGCGGCAGCCTGGCGTTGGCCACCACGTACGTGATCGGTCATCTGGTGGGCGCCGCGATCGCTTGACGCCCGGCTGTGGCTGATGTCCCTGTGCTATAGCGGGTTTGGAGTGGGCCGCTGCCACGGATCCGGACTGGAAGCGGCAACTGTAATATCCACGGTTGCCGCCTACGAAGGAGGAGCCCGTGAAAGTGCCGCTGCCGCGGCGGGTCGTGCGGTGACCGAGTCGAAGGCCGCGCCCGGCGACGTCGGACCGCGGGAGTCGGCGCCCTACTTCTTCCGTGACGGAAACCATTACCTCCCAACCGCAATGGCCCGCGGAGGGTGGGGCCCGTCGATCAGCGGACACGTCGTCGGCGCCCTGTTGGGCTGGGCCGCGGAACGCACCGTCGGCGACCCGCAACTGCAACCCGCGCGGCTGACCGTCGACCTGCCCCGCCCGACCGCACTGGAACCGCTCGAGGTGCACACCCGTGTCCACCATGACCGCAAGCGGCTGCGGCTCGTCGAGGCCGTTCTCACCCAGGACGGCTCTCCGGTGGCGCGGGGGAGCGCGCTGTTCCTGCGGCGCGGCCCGCAGCCCGACGGCGACGTGTGGTCTCAACCGGTGCAGATGCCGCCGGTCCCGCTCGAGACGGATGGCGCCCCGTCGACGCTGTTCATGCGCACCTACGGCTGGGGCTCCGAGGTGCAGAACCCCGACCCTGACTGGCCTCGCGAGCCGGGGCGAAAATACACGTGGCTGCACGAGACGCGGTCGTTGGTCGGCGGCGAACCGCTCACGGCGTTCACCCGTGCGGCGATGGCCGGCGACATCACCGCCTCGCTCGCCAACTGGGGCACGAGCGGACTGCAGTTCATCAACGCCGACTACACCGTCATCCTCAGCCGCCTGCCCGAGGGGCCGCACGTCGGGCTGGCCTCGCTGACCCATTCCAGCCATGACGGCGTGGCCACCGGCTCCGCTGTCCTCGTCGACCCTCGGGGCCCCATCGGCAGCGCCGTCTCGGTCGCGATCGCGCACTCCGGATTTCGCCCCCCGCCGGCGGTATGACGACGTTCCGCGCGCAGCCTCACCGCCCGCAGCACCCACGGTCGGCGGAGGAACAGGTGACCGCCGCCGCTACAAGCCCTTCGGCGCGTCGCGCACCGCCTGGACCGCCGCCGCGTCGCCGTCGAACTCGACCCGGGCTTCCCGCCCGACGGCGAACAGCAGCAGTTCCTCGGGCAACCCGGTCACCGTGACCGCGGGACCATGCCCGGCGGTCAGCACCGTTTTGCCTTCCGGCGTGCGCAACGCGACCCTGGCGGGAACCTTCGCGAGCGTGAGCCGGGCCATCAGCGGCAGCGTGCGGCGCAGCGCGGCCACCAGGTCCTGTTCGAGCACGCGCGGTGTCCAGTCCGGCTGCGCGCGGCGCACGTCCTCGTGATGGATGAACATCTCGGCGACATTGGCCACCGGGTCGAGCAGCTTGAACGGCGAGTACGGCGGCGGGCCGGACGCGACCTTGTCCAGCAGCCGCACCCAGTCCTGCTCGGCGACCGCCTGCTGCACCTTGGCGGTGTGGGAGGCGAAGAACGGGATCAAAATGCCCGGCGCGGCATCGGGGCGGTACTCGCGGATGACCAGGTGGGCCGCCAGGTCCCGGGTCTTCCAGCCCTCGCACAGGGTGGGGGCATCGGGACCCACGTCGCGCATGGTGTCGACGAGGGCGGCACGTTCGCGTCGAGCTACGGACACCGGATCTCCTTCACTAGGGCCGCGCCTGATCGGCGTTGACGACTCACGACAGTAGTCCTGTCAGCAGTAGTCCTGTCAGCGCTGAGCGAACCCCCCGGCACGAGCGCTCGGCATCTCGCTAAATTTGAGGCGTCATGTCGTCGAACGGAGTCTCATGAACGCACGTGTCGAGCAGATGGAATTCCAGGCAGAGGCCCGGCAGCTGCTGGATCTGATGATCCACTCGGTCTACTCCAACAAGGATTCGTTCCTGCGGGAGTTGATCTCCAACGCCTCCGATGCCCTGGACAAGCTGAGGCTGGAAGCCTTCCGCAACAAGGACCTCGACGTCGACACCTCCGACCTGCACATCGAGCTGGAGGTGGACAAGGAGGCCCGCACCCTCACGGTCCGCGACAACGGCATCGGCATGACCCGCGCGGAGGTCGTGGACCTGATCGGCACGCTGGCCAAGTCGGGGACCGCCGAGTTGCGCCAGCAGCTCAGGGAATCCCAGAACGCCGCCGCGTCCGAGGAACTGATCGGACAGTTCGGTATCGGCTTCTACTCGAGCTTCATGGTCGCCGACAAGGTCGAGCTGCTGACGCGCAAGGCCGGCGAGAGCGCGGCCACCCGGTGGGAATCCAGTGGTGAGGGCACCTACACAATTGAGACGATCGACGCTGGAAAGGGAAAGGGGGTGCCGCAGGGCACGGCGGTCACGCTGCATCTCAAGCCCGAGGACACCGACAACGAGCTGCACGACTACACCTCGGACTGGCGGCTGCGGGGCCTGGTCAAGAAGTACTCCGACTTCATCGCCTGGCCCATCCGGATGGAGGTCCAGCGACGCACCCCCTCCGAGGACGACAGCGGCGACGAGGTCGTCACCACCGAGATCGAGACCCTGAACTCGATGAAAGCGCTGTGGGCCAGGCCCAAAGACGAGGTGTCCGAAGAGGAGTACAAGGAGTTCTACAAGCACATCGCGCACGCCTGGGACGACCCGCTCGAGGTCATCGCGATGAAGGCGGAGGGCACCTTCGAGTACCAGGCGCTGCTGTTCATCCCGTCCCATGCCCCGTTCGACCTGTTCGACCGCGACGCCCACGTCGGGATCCAGCTCTACGTCAAGCGCGTGTTCATCATGGGTGACTGCGACCAACTGCTGCCGCACTACCTGCGGTTCGTCAAGGGGGTGGTCGACGCACAGGACATGTCGCTCAACGTCTCCCGCGAAATCCTGCAGCAGGACCGGCAGGTCAACGCGATCCGCCGCCGGTTGAGCAAGAAGGTCCTGTCCACCATCAAGGACCTGCAATCCGAGCGCCCGGACGACTACCGCACGGTGTGGAACCAGTTCGGCAGGGCCATCAAGGAGGGCCTGCTGTCCGACGCCGACAACCGGGAGACGTTGCTGGAAATCTCCTCGTTCGCCTCCACCCACAGCGAGGACGAGGCCACCACGCTCGCCGAGTACGTCGAGCGCATGAAGGACGGCCAGACGCAGATCTTCTACGCCACCGGCGAGACGCGTCAGCAGCTCACCAAGTCACCGCACCTCGAGGCGTTCAAGGCCAAGGGTTACGAGGTCCTGCTGCTCACCGACCCGGTGGACGAAGTGTGGGTGGGCGTGGTCGACGAGTACGACGGCAAGCCGCTGCAGTCGGTGGCCAAGGGGGAGGTCGACCTCGACTCCGAGGAGGGCACCAGCGAGGCCGAGCGCGAGGAGCAGCAGAAGGACTTCGCCGACCTGCTGGCCTGGCTCAAGGAGACCCTGAGCGAACACGTCAAGGACGTGCGCCTGTCGACCCGGCTGACGCAATCGCCGGCCTGCCTGATCACCGACGCGTTCGGGATCACGCCGACGCTGGCGCGCCTCTACCGGGCCACGGGACAGGACGTCCCGCTCGGGAAGCGGATCCTGGAGCTCAACCCGGACCACCCGCTGGTGATCGGGCTGCGCCAAGCGCACCACGACCACGCCGACGACGACACCGCGCTTGCCGAGGTGGCCGAGACCGCCGAACTGCTCTACGGCACAGCCCTTCTCGCCGAAGGCGGCGCACTGGAGGACCCGGCCCGGTTCGCCGAGTTGCTCGCCGACCGCCTGACCCGCACCGTGTAGCACGCGCACCTCACTCGCCGGCGGACATCGGTGTGATCGAAATCCGCCACCGGGGATAAGCTCACCCCATGGCCGCGTTTCGCGTCATCGATCCGCACGGCACGGTCGTCGCGACCAGGAACTTCGCCGGTGCCGAAGCCGCGCACGCATGGTTTTTGGGTCTCATCGCCGGCGATTCCGAGCTGGGCTGGCGCCTGGAGGTCGACGACGACGGGCGCTGGGCGTTCTTCGATGACACCCAAGGTTTTACCGCGCCGGTGAGCCGGCATCCGCGATCGGGCTGACCGCGTCGCCCCGATTTGGTGCTGGTCACGCTCGGCAGTAGTGTGGCCCACGGCTCAACGAAGACCGAGAAAGAATTCGCATGCACACCCACACACTTTCGCGCCGCTCGTCCGCGGATTCCCTGCGACGCTCGCACTGCCGCCGGCCCCGGCGCCCGGCCGCCGTGGCGGTCATCGGCCAGTGCTTCGACATCGAGGTCGTGCGCCAGGCCGGCGGATGGCTGATCCGCATTCCCGAAATCGATGCCGTCACCCATTCCAGCCGTCGCAGCGACGTGGAATTCGCCGCGCGCGAATGCATCACGGTGCGCACCGGAATCCCCTTGGGCTACATCGCGGTCCGCGTCCGCGACTGAATTCTGCCAAAACCGACCACTCGGGCCATCTCACCTGCGAGGGTTGACACGGTTTGCGGCGACCGGGGGCGGCTTGCCGGCGCGAACGTCGAGGACGCTGCGTGCCGCCGCCGTCTCGATCCGCAGGCGGACGTCGCGCACGGCCGAACCCAGGTGCGGGGTGAACAGCGTGCCGTCCTGGGCGAGCAGTCGGGGCGGGATGTCCCGCGGTCTGCCCCGATCGGACCAGTCCTCGAACGCGAAGACGTCGGCCGCATAGCCGCCCAGGTGGCCGGACGCCAGCGCGTCGGCGACGGCGTTCTCGTCGACGACCGAACCGCGGCCCACGTTGACCAGCAGCGACCCCTCCGGAAGGCGTTGCAACGCAACCGGTCCGATCAGGTGGCGGGTCTCGGCGGTCAGGGGTGCGGTGAGCACGACGGCGGTGCTGCGCGCCAACAGCGTTTCCAGGGGCACCGAGCGAGCGCCCAGTTCCGCTGCGTCGCCGGCCGGCAGCGGGGCGGGGTCGGTGTAGAGCACTTCCGCGTCGAACGCGCGTAGCCGGCGGGCCACCGCACGGCCCACCGCGCCCATCCCGATGATCCCGACCCGCCGGCCGGCCAGCCCGCCGCCGTAGAGTTCCGGTCTCCAGCCTTGGTGGCGGCCCGACCGGACGTGGCGGTCCCCGGCCGGTATGTGGCGATCGAGCGCAATCAGCAGCCCGACCGCGAGATCGGCGGTGGGGCCGGTGAGCAGATCCTCGACGTAGCTGACCCAGATTCCCCGGGCGGTGCAGGCCGCGACGTCGATGTTGTCGAAGCCCTTGAGCGCGCCGGCCACGATCCGCAGCCGGGGACTGCGGCCCAGCAACTCCTCGTCGACGTGGTCGGGCATGAACACCAGCAGCGCGTCGGCGTCGCGGCATCGGCTCAGCAACTCGCCCCGGGTGAGGCCCTCGGGCGTCTGGTTGGCGACCACCTCGCACGATCGGCCGAGCAGGTCGAGCACCTCGGAATGGACGCGATGGGTGATGACCACCCGAAACGGCGGCGTGCCAACGGCATTCATGCGAACCAGCGGCGCAGCCAGCCGCTGAGCCCGTCGACGACGGTGACCGTGGCCAAGATGACCAGCATGATCGCGGCCACCTGCCGGTACTCCAGTATCCGCAACGCGGCCATCAACTGGAAGCCGATGCCGCCCGCGCCGACCAGGCCGAGCACCGTCGAGGCCCGGAAGTTGTGCTCCCAGCGGTATATCGACACGTCGGCCAACCGGGGCAGCACCTGAGGCAGCACACCGTGCACGATCACCTGTGCCGGTCGCGCGCCCACCGCCCGCGCCGCCTCGATCGGCGCCGGGCTGACGTGCTCGATGGCCTCGGCGTAGAACTTGCCGACCATGCCCACCGAGTGCAGCCCCAGCGCCAGCACCCCCGGCAATGCCCCGAATCCGACGGCGGCCACGAACACGATCCCCATGATGAGTTCGGGCACCGCACGCAGGCCGTTGAGGATCGTCCTGGCCAGGTGGTACACCAGCGGATGCGGCGACGTGTTGCGGGCGGCCGCCAGCCCGAGCGGAACCGACAGGGCGATCGCGATGGCGGTGCCGGCCACGCTCATGGCCACGGTGTCGATCAGCGGCATCACCCAGGATGCGGCGCGGCTGAAGTCCGGGGGCCACATCTCCCCGAGGAGGGACAGCAGCGCGGGCAGCCCGTCGCTGAGGCGTCGGGCGTCCAGCAGTCCGACGTAGGCGCAGCAACCGAGCACGGCAAGCCCGACCGCCCCCACCCACAGCAGCGTGCCCCGCCGCCGGCGCTCCTCGAGCCGGGCGATCGCCGCGTAATCGGTCGTCATTTGCTCAGCGAGGACAGGTCGAGCCCCAACTGGGTGCTCAACTGGCGGATCACGTCGTAGTCCGCGTCGCCAACCGGCGCGAACGATGCGGCCTTGAACGGCTCGAGCACCGCCGGATCATGAAGGCTGAGAAAGGCTTCCACGACCGAGGACTTCAGGTTGGGGTCCAGGTCGCTGCGCATCGTCCAGGGATAGTTCGGGTACGGCTTGGACTCGGCGACGACCCGCACCTTGGCCGGGTCGATCTTGCGCTGCCGGACCATGGCGTCGAAGATCGGCTTGCTGATGCCGCCCCCGGCGGCGTTGCCGTTCTGCACCGCGAGGGCGACGGCGTCTTGGGCGCCCACGAACTGCTCCTGATAGTTCTGCCCGGCCGAAAGCCCCTGATCGGCCAGCATCGACTTGGGGATCAGGTGGCTCGAGGTGCTGGCGGGATCGCCGTAGGCCATCGTCTTGCCCTTGAGGTCGGGGATCGCGGCGATGTGCTGGGCGACGTTCCCGATCACCAGGGCGTGGTAGACCGGCGGCCCGCCGGGCTGCTCGACCAGCGCCGCGAACGGCTGGACGCCGGGATCTTTGGACCGCGCAAGCACATACGACAGGGGGCCGAAGTAGGCGAGTTCCAGCCGCCCGCGCCGCATCGCCTCAATCATCGACGAATAGTCCGTGGTGACAACCAATTCGACCTGTTTGCCGAGTTTGGACTGCAGATAGTTCTTCAGCGGCTGGTTGTTCTGGATCACCGTGGCCGCATTCTCGTCCGGCAGCAGGGCGACGCGCAGCGTCGCCGGGTTCGACGCGCCCTGGTCGTGCGAACCCCAACAGCCGCCGAGGACGAACGCCAGCAGGATGCCTACCACGATACGAACGGCCTTCATCAGCATTCCTTCGTCGTCGGGACGCTCCGGTGGGTGTCACCGGGGGAGCGATAGATCCGGGTGAGCTGTGCCGCGTCGATGCGGCCGGGTTGGTCGTCTACCACCAGCCGGCCTTCGGACAATCCGACGATGCGGTCGGCGAAGCGCCGCGCCAGGTCGACCTGGTGCAGGCTGACCACGGCGGTGATGCCGTCCTGCCGGCATATCTCCCGGAGCAGGCTCAGCACGCCGACCGCCGTTTCGGGATCGAGGCTGGCCACCGGCTCGTCGGCCAGGACGATGTCGGGCTGCTGGGTCAGCGCCCGGGCGATCCCGACCCGCTGCTGCTCACCACCGCTGAGCCGGTCCGCGCGCACCGTCGCCTTGCCGAGCAGACCGACCCGGTCGAGCGCGGCGAGTGCGCGGTAGGTCTGCCCCCGGTCCGCCCGCCACAGCCCGCGCAGCAGGCCGGTGGATGCCACCGAGCCGAGCAGGGCGTTGCGCAGCGCGGTGTGCCGGCCGATCAGTTGATGTTGCTGGAAGATCATGCCGATGCGCCGCCGGTGCGCGCGAATCCTGGCGCTGGTGTTCAGCTTTCCGACCCCGGCCACCTCGATGACCCCACTGCTGGGGGTCACGAGATGGTTCATGCACCGCAGCAGGGTCGATTTGCCCGCGCCCGACGGGCCCAGCAGGACGGTGAAGGTGCCCGCGTCGAACCGGATGGTCAGCGGGTGCAACGCGATCGTGGTGTCGTACCGCACGCCCACGTCGAACAGCGCGATCACATTTTCTCAATTTGCATGGCAATCCCGAAAACTAAGCCACGATCATGAACCGTCGGCAACCATCCGGTGACCACGGCGCGTCCGCCATGACGGGAAGCGGCTCGGTGGACGCGCGGGCCCCCGTCGTACGCTCCCATCATGCACGTCGACGCGATGACGACTCCCCAGCCCCTGCACCGCGCCGGTGACCTCGCTCGCCGCACCCAGGCGGCCGGCTTTTCCGGTCTGCTGTTCACCGAGACCGGGCGCACGGCCTATCTCAACGCCGCGGTGGCATCGCAGGCCGCGCCCGGTCTCGAGTTGTGCACCGGCGTGGCGGTCGCCTTCCCCCGCAGCCCGTTCGTCACCGCGGCCGCGGCGTGGGAGCTGCAGGAGGCCACCGGCGGCAACTTCCGGCTCGGCCTGGGCACGCAGGTGCGCACGCACGTGGTGCGCCGCTACGGGATGCCCTTCGAGCGGCCCGGCCCACGTCTGCGCGACTACGTGCTCGCCGTGAAGGCGTGCTTCGCGGCGTTTCGGACCGCAACCCTGGATCACCACGGCGACTTCTACGACCTCGACTTCATCACGCCGCAGTGGAGTCCCGGGCCCATCGAGGCGCCCGATCCCAAAGTCGACATCGCGGCGGTGAACCCGTGGATGCTGCGGATGGCGGGCGAGGTGGCCGACGGGGTGCACATCCACCCGATCGGCGAACCCGGCTACATCACCCGTCACGCGCTGCCGAACATCGCCGACGGCGCGGCCAAAGCGGGGCGGGCGGCCTCCGACATCGCCGTGATCGTGCCGGTGCTGACGATCGTCGGCGACAGCGACGAGGAGCGCGACAGGGAACGAGAAGTGGTGCGCGCCAGCATGAGTTTCTACGGCAGCACGCCCAACTACGCGTTCATCTGGGACGAGGCCGGGTTCGAGGGCACGACTGCCCGGATCCGGGAGAGGCAGAAGGCCGGCGACTTCGCCGGCATGGCGGCCCAGATCAGCGACGACCACATCGCCGCCTTCGCCACCGAGTCGACCTGGGACGGGTTGGCCGATGCGCTGACCGACAAGTACGCCGGAATCGCCACGCGCCTGGTGCTCTACAACGCCCTGGGCGACGCGGAGCGCGTGGAGCGCTACGGCGAGGTGGCCCGCCGCCTGCGGGGCTGATTCCGGTCAGGCGGCCATCAGGTGGCTATGGCTGCCTGGCTGCGGGCCAGCGCCACTGTCGCCGCGGCCATCACCGCGACGGACACGCCCAGCGCCACCAGGCCGAGGGTGTCGGTGCTCAGGGTCTCGCCCAGCACGGTGACCCCCAGGACCGATCCCACGAGCGGCTCGGCGACGGTCACCGCGGGCAGCGACGCGGTCAGCGGGCCGGCGCGGAACGCCGACTGCTCCCAGGCCGTCGCGGCGACCGCCAGCACCGCCCACACGTACACCTCCGGCGTGCGCAGCAACGCCGGGATGCCGTGGCCGAGCTGGTCGACGACGCCCTTCATCAGCACCGAGAACAGGCCCCACAGCGACCCGGACAGCAGGCCCAGCAGGAGTGCGGCCACCGAACCCGGGAACAGGCGCGCGCCGAGCACGCAGAGGATCAGTGCGGGGCCCATGATCGCGACCACGATGCTCCAGGTGTGCAGCGACCCTCGCGGGGTGCCCGCCTGCGGGTCGCCGACCGTCACCACCAGTGTCACCGCGGCGGCCAGCAGCACCGCCCAAAACGCTTGCCGGCGCGTGATTCTGCGGTGATTGGCTCTGGCACTGATGAGCAACGCGAACAGCAGCGAGGTCACCAGCAGCGCCTGCACGAGCACGACCGAGCCGACGCCGAGCGCCGCGGCCTGCAACCCGAACCCCGCGCCGGCCACCAGGCTGCCCACCCACCATTGCCGGTCGCGCAGCAGCCGGCGGAACAGGGCGACGGTGCCGACCGGCTGCCGGGTGACCTGTTGGGCGGAGCGCTGCTGCACCACGTCCCCGATGCCCATCATCACCGCGGCCGCCACCGCGAGCGCCGCCGCGATGTCCGTCTTCCCCATCGCCTACGCCCCGTTGTGGCGAGCGTGCGCAAAACGCCCTCCGCGCCGGCGTGTCGTCGTACAGACACGCGCGCTCGCGGGGAGGGGGCCGCGGGGCATCAGCTGTTGCGCCAGATTTTGAGCGCGACGGTGACCATTGGGACCTGAAGCGGCAGCCGGGCCAATGCGGCAATGCGCATCGGCCAGGGCTTGCCCCACCACAGCCGGACCATGTTGACGTTGGCCGGGAAGACGCCGACGAACAGCACGGCGGCCGCCAGGGCCGCCAGTCGCCGGGTGCGCCGCGGCACCAGCAGCGTTCCGACAGCGATCTCGGCGACGCCCGATGCGTAGGTGTAGGACCGGGCGCTGCCGGGGAGTTCGGCGGGGACGATGGTGTCGAACGGTCCGGGCGCCACGAAGTGCAGGGTGCCCACGCCGAGCAGCATCGCCGCGATCCGGTAGGCGGCTGTCCGGCTGGCGTCACGTTGAGCTGAAGCTGAGGTCATGCGTCGATTGTGTCGTGCCCGCCCGCGCTGCGCACGGTCGGCATCGGTGAAGCGGATGACGCCGCGGCGCTCAGTTGCAGAAGGTGTAGCCGATGAACTCGGTGCCCTGCGGGTCGGCGCCCGAGTAGTTGACGTAGTGCACCGCCGGCGCTCCGTTGTACTGCGTGTTCATCTGCTGTGTGGTCGGCGGGGGAACGTCCTTGGGAAATGCCAGGATCATGTCGGCGAATATCTTCAGGCCGGCCTGGCAGATGGCGTCGGGGCGCGGCGACTGTGGATTCCACGCATGCACGACGACCGGGTCTTTGAGCTGGTAGCCGGCCGCACAGTTGGGATCGCAGATCTTGAACACGGCGGTGCCCTTGCCGTCGGCGCCCTGCGGCCCCCAGGACGTCCACGACATGCCTTGCAGCGCAACGGCTACGCTCGCGCAGCCGACGATGTTGAGCTGCCTGGGACGCTCGAGCGGCGGGACCGAAAGGTTGTAGCAGCCCGGAATGGCGTAGGTGGCCGGCGGCGCCTGGGTCGCGGGTGGGGGTGGTGTGCCGTGACGGGTCAGTTTGACGGCGACGAAGGCGGACACCCCGATCAGCGCCACGGCCAGCGCCGTGCCGATCACGATCAGCCGCGTGCGGGTCATGCGCCGCCACCCGCTGGCTGCGGCGGCATTGTCGGTCTTCAACGGTTCCGCCCCCCCGAGAGAAATGTCACGCCGGGAGATTACTGCGCCGCGGGCGCGGCAGGGTAGGTTTTACCCACCTGACCGACGCATCGAGATGAGATGGTCCGTGGAGTCCACCGATGAATGACCACCAGCTGGCCGCGCGACTGGCCACCGAGGCGGGACAACTGCTGCTCGGCGTGCGCGAGGAATTCGCCGACGCCGAGGCCGGTGAGCGGAAAAATGCGGGGGACAAGCGATCTCACGAGTTTCTGATGGAGGCGCTCGCCGGTGAGCGCCCCGACGACGCCGTGCTGTCCGAGGAGGGCGCCGACGATCCGGTGCGGCTGCGCTCGGAGCGGGTGTGGATCGTCGACCCGCTCGACGGGACGCGCGAATTCTCCGAGCCCGGCCGCGACGACTGGGCGGTGCACGTGGCGCTGTGGCAGGCCGGCGAGCTGGTGGCCGGGGCCGTGGCGCTGCCGGCACAAGGGGTCACGTTGGCGACCCCCCAGGT
>NZ_VMQU01000129.1 GCF_007714205.1 Mycobacterium helveticum
CAGCGCCGTCTTCCACAAGGGCAAGCCGCTCGAACGGCCTATCGACATCACACCCGAACCGTCGGCAGCTGAGCCTCAAACCGTCGGATCGCAGGTCGCCTGAAACTCACCGATCCACAGGTCTTGACGATATCTCCACTCCCGATCCGTGTCTCCGGCACATCCACTCCTCGTAGTGTATGCCTCTACGGTTCAGGGCAGGTTCAGCATGTCGGCGCCGCCAGCCGCCCGAACTGGGAAAGCGACCGCTTAATTTGCCTCGGCCGATGACTCTAGCTTCGTGTCAGGAGTGAGGTGCACCCCACGCACTTCCGCAATTGCCGAAAAGGCGCCCCACAAAAAAGCGGTCAACTCTTCGACAAGGGCATCCTTGCTGACGGTCGGGGAATTCAGCCAGCGCAGCACACCAAGTCCCACCGCTCCCAGAGCAGCATCCACAACATATTCAAAGTTGGCGCCCTCGCCACCACGCGCCTCGATAGCGGCTGACCAAACATCCACCGTGGCGTCCGAGAGCGGCCTGCCGCCCTCGATCAAATCCGCGGGCGAACGCCCGTCCCTGAAGTGGGAATTCACCAGGAAACGAAAAAGATTAGGCCGCTTATCCACGAGCCCGACGTAAGCGGCCACCGCGGAGCTGACCAGCTCCAGCGCCGTGGTGGCGGCATCAAACTGCGGCACGACTTGCTCGATGATCATCTCCTGCACCCGCTGGCCGACCGCGGCGAATAAGGCGTCCTTATCCGCGAAGAATCGATACAGCTTGGGCCTGGGGATCCCCGCGGTCTTTACGACATCGTCGATGGACAGGTCAGGCCCATACTCGTCGATCGCGCGAAGCGTCGCTTCTATCAGCTCCGCCCGCACAGCAGCTCGATGCTCGCGCCAACGATCGGCTCGGGCATCTCCGGTCAACTCCGGTAGCAGCCGCCCCACGGCACCCAGGTTCATCGACACCCCGAAATTCTAATCTAAAAGCTAAAGCTACTGCACAAGCCAACGGTGCGTCAGGCAACTCCTCACGCGTTGAGCCTCTCGGTGCCCGCCTGGAAGCGCCTGAACGTCGCGCCGCGCGTGACGATCCGTCTTCACCATCATGAACGCGATTCATCGTAGCGGCCGGCCGACCCACCACGAGGGAGATTCGAAATCCAATTCTATTGACGGGTTGTGACGGTGATGCCACCATCAACCCATGCGCACTGACTGCAGGGATCATTCTGTAGGCGATGCCACGGCGGAGTCTTTGGCCTGGGCTGGTGGCGCATGACGATGGTGTTCGCGTCTGGCACTCTAGAATTGCCGGCTGAGGCGGTTTTCGACTACGCTGTCGACTACCGCCGGATGCCGGAGTGGGTCTTTGGGTTGCGCACCATTACGCCAATCGGCGAACTATCAGACGGGGTCGGCGCCGAATTTCGAGGAACCGGCAAGATCGGCCCAATCGCGATGACCGGAACGAGTCGCATCACCGAGTGGGAGCCGTGCCGGCGCATCACAGAGGCCTTGGTGACCAACAACGGCATAGTTGCCTTGGCAGCCGTTGCCACGACGCCGATGGGATCAGCAGTGACCCGCGTTGACATAACTGCCGACTACAAGTTCCCCGGTGGGCTCGCGGGCAAAGTCCTCCAGCGCGCTATCGAGCCGTTGCTTGGTTCAGGTATCCGACACACTGAACGAGCACTGCGTCGGCAATGTCTACGCACCTGCTGAACAGCTCCCACACACTGAGCCGTCCCGGCGTTTCCGGAGACTCCCGATCTTGGGAGGATTCGAGTTATGGCACGCCCGAGCAAGTATCCCGACGAGCTTCGTGAGCGTGCAGTGCGCATGGTCGCTGAGGTGCATCCGCAGTACCCCTCGCAGTGGGCGGCGATCACCGCAGTAGTCGAAACCCGGAACGAGGGCCCCCATACGTCTGGACCAAGACCGTCGACCAAATCTTGATCAGCATCGTCGGCAACTACTGCACCAAAATTAATGACTCAGGGCACTAGTTCGTTTGGGTGGCGTCCGGAATCCGGTGTAAATCGGCCTGCGGAGGTTCTGGCTTCGGTGAGTGATGCTACGCGGTGGCGCTGACGGTTTCGGTGGTGCTGCTAGCGAAGTCCGGGGTGTGCTGGGGCCACAGTTGCCGGGGTGGTTGCAGCAGGCTGCGGCGCAGGTCTTGGAGCTGGCGCAGCCCGGCGGGGGTCATGGTGAGTCCGCGCCAGCCGCGGGATGCGCGGTCGAGCACGGCCCAGGCGATGCTGTTACAACTGGTCTCGCCAGGGAAGCGGCCGATAACCTTTGCGCGGCGGCGGGTTTCTCCGAAGGTGCGTTCGATGAAGTTCGAGTGGCGGATGCGGTGATGATGTTCGGGCGGGAACCGCAGATAGGCGGTCAGGCCCTCGCGCTCGGTCAGCATGATCTTCATCGCTGCCGGGTAGGTGGTCGTGTAGCGGGTAGCGAACGCGGTCAGCCGGGCGTCGACCAGTTCGACCAGCCGCGGACCGGGCTCGGTTTTGAGGTCCTCAGTGTCGAAGCAGGCCCAGTAGCCGTCGCGGATCTCGGCCTGCATCCCGGCCGGGATCTTGGCCAGCACGTTGCGTAACCGCTGGATCAGGCAGCGTTGCCGCAGCGCGGTCGGGAAGACCTGCTCGATCGCGGCGATCAGGCCGCGGGCACCGTCGGAGATGACCAGCAGCGGGCACGCTAGCCCACGGTCGGTGAGATCGGTCAGGAAATCGGCCCAGGCCTCGGTCGACTCCACCACGCCGGGGGCCAGGCCAACAAAGACGGGCTTGCCGGCGGTGGTGACGCCCCACGCGGCCAGGATCGGCTCGGCCGGCGAGCCGGGATGCATCCGGAAGAAGGAGGCATCCAGGAACAGCTAATCGAGCACGACATCGCCCAGGGGCGCCGCGCCCAGGTGTTGTACTCGGTTTTTATCGCTTGGCATACCTGCGAGACAGTCGATTTCGAGATCGCGGCCTGATCACCGAGCGCATCGGCAAGGGTGGCCTCGACATCACGCACCGACAGTCCGCGCACGAACGAGGCGATCACCAGCGATTCCAGCGCATTGGTTTTGGTGACGTGCTTGCCGAACAGGCGTGAGACGAACGCGGCGGTCGTGCCGCGCAGCTTGGGCCGCTCCAGGGTGACTGGGCCGACGGTGGTCTTGACCGTCGCTGGCCGATAACCATTGCGCGCCCCGGGGCTGCGCATCCGGCGCGGCCGCGGCGCGTTGGTAGCGGTCACGGCCGAGGAACTCGGTCACCTCGGCCTCCAGCGCGGCCTGCATCAGCAACTGTGCGCCGAGCCGGGCCACCTCCTCCAGAATCTCGGGCAGCTCACGATCGGATGCGAACAGCTCGTCGATCTTGGCGCGAACACGATCAGTCGGCGATACTCGTGCAGGCACGGGCATAGGTCCTTTCTTCGATGACTTGGTAGGTCTCGAAGCAGAACCTATGCCCGGCCCATTTACACCGGCTTTAGGACGCGACCGTTCGTTTGCCTTTTCTTCCCAGACTGCGCCGGACGCCGAGGCGACGCCGCCCTCCCGCCGCCTTGACGACAAGTGCTAGTGTGGCCGTGCCCAGCACAAGGTAACGGCGCCACCCCAGCGCCTCCACGACCATTGCTACCGAGGCCGTGGCCAAGACAAGCACTACAACGCCCGAACGGCGAATCGAATCTAATCTCATGGCCAATAACTATAGCGTTCGTCGCGACCGTCTGGAATGCAGGCCATGGCCTTTAAGAGCTCCACACTGAATCGCCCCGGCATGTCCGGAGACTCCACTTCTTGGGAAGGTTGGAGTCATGTCAGGTGGTTCATTGAGGAGGTATCCGCCGGAGCTGCGTGATGAATCGCCCTGGTTCTGTCGGAGGCTCGGGTTATTGGATTCCGATCAGGGGTTGGTCGGTCCGTTGTGCATCGTAGAAGGTGGCTTCGAACTCGGTCGGAGGAACGTCGGCGAGGTAGCTGTGTAGGCGGCTGGTGTTGTGCCAGTACACCCAGGCCAGGGTCGCCAGCTCGACGTCCTCGACGGTCTTCCAGGGCCCGGTGTGAGCCGGCCCGTAGATCAGCTCGGCCTTGTAGTAACCGTTGACGGTCTCGGCCAGAGCGTTGTCGTAGCTGTCCCCGATGGTGCCGATCGAGGGCACCGCACCGACCTCGGCGAGACGTTCACCGTAGCGGATGGAAGTGAACTGGGACCCGGCATCGGAGTGACATGTCAAGCCCGGCAATGTGTTTCCACGTGACCAGCGGGCCATCTCGATCGCGTCGAGCACCATGGTTGTGCGCATGTGGGAGGCCACCCGCCAGCCCACGATCATCCGGGAGTAGGCATCGACGATGAAGCACACATACGCCACCCCAGCCCAGGTCGGCACGAATGTTAGATCCGTGACCCACAGTTGGTTCGGCGTAGTCGCCGTGAACTTCCGCTTGACCAGATCGGGGTGGCGAGGCGCTGTCAGGTCGGGTTTGGTGGTGCGGACCCGTTTGCCGCGCCGCGCTCCTTGGATGCCGGCTGCGCGCATCAGTCGGGCGACCTGGTCTCGCCCGACGTCGTGGCCGGCACGGCGGGCGGCTTTCCACAGCTTGCGGGCGCCGTAGACCCGGTAGTTGTCCCACAGCGCCACCAGGGCGGGCGCCAGCTCGGCGTCTCGACGGGCCCGTGCCGACAGCGGCCGTGCCTTGGTGTCGTAGTAAGTACTCGGGGCCACCGACACCCCTGCGGTGCGCAGGACGGTGCAGATGGGCTCGACCCCGAATTCCCCACGGTGGGTGTCGATGAAGTCGACTACTTCTTGTGTTGGCGGTCGAGCTCCGCGCCGAAGAAACTGGCCGCTCGTTTCAGAATCTCGTTGGCCCGCTTCAGTTCTCGTATCTCTTGCTCGAGCTCTTTGACCCGCTGTGACTCCGCAGTGGACACCCCAGGTGCATACCCGTCGTCGATATCGGCCTGACGCACCCAGGAGCGCACCGACTCGACCCCGTAGCCGAGCTGGCGGGCTACCCGTGACACCGTTCCCTGCTCGGTGCCCAACTCGGCACGCAGTGCCCGCACCATCCGCACTGCAGCGGCCTTCTCCTCCGGGCTGTAACGACGCGCCGTGGGCTTCCCAGACGACTGTTCCTTCGGCATACCTGCATCCTCGTTTCCAAGGTCAGGAGCCTCCGGGATTTCCAGGGCGATTCACACCTCGGCAGTCTTGCCGGAGAATCCCGGAATGCTCATCAGCAGTTCCCGGGTGAGGCGAAAGGGCGCCATCGCTTCCTCGATGCGCTCATCGAGGCGACCGATATCGGCGGTGTGAGCATCGATGCGGTCAAGGAACAACCGGGACATAAACGCGTGATGCTCACTGAACCGGCCGATCAACGCCTCGGTCAACGCCGGGATCTTGCGGCGCAGCGTCCGCTTGGCCAGATCGGCAATCATGGCTGGATCGTTCTGGCCGGCGATCAGCGCCTCGAGCATCGCTCGTCCGGACACTCCGGTGATGTCGGTGGCCACCGAGGTGAGTTTGATCCCGGCGTCTTCGAGCAGCTTCTCCAACCGCATTACCTCGCGCGAGCATTCCCGGGTGATGTGCGTGCGTGCGTGGGTCAGATCCCGCAGCGCGCGAATTGTCAACGGCAATCGAAAACTGATCAGGAGTCGGCAAGCACTGGTCAGTATTCACTTGCCGCCGACACGAATCGGCGGCGGCGGCACCAACGACGCCGTCACCAGCCCGTGAGCCCCGAGATCGGCCAGCCACGCAGCATCAGACACATCGGTCTTGCGGCCGGGCACATTGCGCACCCGCGACGCATTGATCAGCATCATGTTCAGCTCATCGTCGAGCAGGTAGTAGAACGGTTTCCAGTAGTCGCTGGTGGACTCGATCACCACACACGTGACCTTCTGCGCGATAAGATGCTCACGCAACGCCAGGATCTGTGATGTCATGGCACCCCATGTCGTCACTGTCGACGACGCTCCTCTGCGTCCATGGCCCTGAATCCGCACACAGACCTTCGCGTCTTTCTTCGAGCAATCGATTCCCGCGCACCGCGGGTGCACCACATCCATCGAACTCACCGCCTCCCAACAGGATTGACAAAGGGGCGTGTTCCGGGGAGATGTCGGCGTCGTCTGAAAACTGACCCCGTGTCGCCGTTGACAGGAGAGCGGGATGAAACAGAATTCTGACACTCGTGCTCGACGGCAACATTCCACGGTCCCCGTGGATGGGGGGCTCTCCACCCTCAGGCTAATTTGCGGGCTCACAGGCAACATAGTGCAACCGGGGTCAACCGAAACACCTTCCAGCATGAACCGTCGGCCGCCTGGACGCTGAACCCAGCGCAGGCCCCGTTCGGAACCGCAACTGGCTCGCGGAATTTTCGATCACCACGGTGAGAGCGAAGCGCGCCCGAGAAGCTAGTTTGATAAAGTCGGGTCGACCGCTCCGGCCGTGGTGAGCACGGTTTTGCGGCCGCGCCCGTTGCGGGAGTTGCCCGAGCCATAACCAGCCGGATCGCCGTACTCATAGCCCAGGTGATCAGCGATCTCGACATCCAAAGCGCGTTGGAGCACCGCCTTGGTCATCTGCGCCAACAGCCCCTCAGGTGGAGGCGTGGTGGTCGAACGAGCTGGCCACCGCACGGCGGATCGACTGGTTCAACCACCGCCGCCTGTATGAATACTGCGGCGATGTTCCGCCAGCCGAACTCGAGGCCGCCTATTACGCTCAACGCGAGAGAGCAGCCGCCAGCTGAGCTCTCACATCAGAAAGTCTCCGGACTCACCGAGACAGTCCCCGTTGGATTATCCGGCGATGAGCGGATTTGTGCGGTGCTCACCGTTTCCTCGGTTTGAGCCAGAAGCCATTTCGGAAGTGCTTTGGTGTGATGTCGAGGCCGGCAGAGTTGCCGGCCGGGATGCTTTGGTCGTGAAGCGCAGACCGTCATCGATCTTGCCGCGGCGTATTTGACGGACATCGAAGAGGTAATTCTGCTTTGCTTTCCATGGACCGCGGGATCCAGACTTAGGGAGTTGATCCATCGCGCGTTGGAAGTAGCCGGGCGCAAAATCCGTGAACGGCAGTTCCTCGACATCCTCGCCAGGGTGGGGAGCTACGACGGTGTCGTAGCCGTGCGCATCCATGTAGTTGAGTAAGCGACAGACGTATTCAGACACCAGGTCTGCTTTCAGTGTCCAGGACGCGTTGATGTAACCGATAGTGAACGCCATGCTCGGGACGTCGGATAGCATCATGGCCTTATAGGTCATCGACTTCGCGACGTCGACGACCTGGCCGTTACGGGTAATCTTGGCGCCGCCGAACAGCCGCATGTTCAAACCGGTCGCGGCGACAATGATGTCGGCCGTCAACTCCTGACCCGAGGAAAGCTTGATCCCGGTCCTGGTGATGTGGTCGATAGTATCGGTGACTACATCGGCCTTGCCGTCCCGAATGGCCTTAAAAAGGTCGCCGTTAGGGGCCAGGCATATCCGTTCATCCCACGGGTTGTACTTCGGCCCGAAATGCTTATCCACGTCATAGCCTGCGGGCAGCTGGTGCTTAGCCCAAGCGATCAGCGCTTTTCGCATGGAACGGGGAAAGCGACGCGCCAGTCTGTACTGCGCCACAGCTAACAGGATGTTCTTCCAGCGGTTGACGAAGTCCGCGCTCCTTGTCGGTAACCACTTGATGAGCTGCACGGCAATGGGGTCGATGTTTGGCAGCGATCCGATGTAAGTCGGTGAACGCTGCAGCATCGTTACCTGGCCAGCGCCTGAATCCACGAGGGACGGAATAAGGGTCACTGCGGTAGCACCGCTGCCGATGACGATGACGTTCTTACCCGCATAATCGAGGTCTTCGGGCCAGTTCTGCGGGTGAACAATAATTCCTTCGAAATCCTTCTCGCCCCGGAATTCTGGACGATACCCCTGGTCGTAGTCGTAGTAGCCGCTGCACGCAAACAGGAACGCGGCCGTGATCTCGGTCGTCTTTTGGCGGTCCCCAGCCACCTTGATCGTCCAGCGCCTGTCGGCGTCCGACCAGTCCGCAGACAATACCTGGCTACCAAACCGGATGTGGTTGTCGATGCCGCTCTCGGCGGCAGCTTCCCAGAGATAATCCTTGATCGTGGCGCCATCAACGGTAAAGCGCGGCGAGTGCCACGGCTTGAAACGGAACCCGAAGGTGCACATGTCGGAGTCCGATCGGATGCCCGGATACTTGAACAGGTCCCATGTACCACCCAGATCAGCTCTGCGCTCTAGAACTACATAACTCTTGTTGGGACAGCGCTCCTGCAGATGCCAGGCAGCGCTGATACCGGAAATACCCGCACCCACAATCACAACGTCAAAGGATTCGGACATAAAACTGCTTGCTCCCTTCTTGGCGACGGTCTCGGTGAAATTCGGTCACTTCAGGTAGCCGACCAGGGCCCCCTTGGTGCCGAAGAGTTCCTCCTGCCATTGCTCGAGCAACGCGTTGGTGTCGATGTCGTCGGGATGAAATCCCGGTCGCAAGTATTGCCTGAGCTCTGGGATCAAACCCCGAAATATCGGACCGCGGTAGACCCGATAGGTCTCACGCACCAGTCGCACTGGCTGACGGCACGCTTCGGGATCCCGCGCCACCGAATACGCCAGCGTGCCACTCATGAGGAGGAGCAGAAGGGGGATCATTACCGCCATCACACGTCGACGCACCCGCTCGGTACCCCCCACCGAGCGGAATACGTCAAAGGCAACCGACTTGTGCTCAAGTTCCTCCAGCGCATGCCACTTCAGGAGATTCCACACCTCCGCATCACCCGGGATCGCCCGGAAGTCCTCATCGCCGAGCAGCCGCTCAGCAAGTATCGCGGTGAAGTGTTCTGCGGCTGCTGTCACCGCCAGCGGAATCCGGGCCGGCAGCACCTCCTCGATGCGTTTCACCCAATCAACAAACTTTTCGGAATCCCACCACCCAATCGGATACCCCATGTCAACGAGCTTGTCATTGAGCGCCCGATGCTGCTGGCCATGCACCGATTCCTGACCGATAAACCCGGCCACCCGCTTCTTCAACCCAGGATCGGCGATCTCATCGGCAAACCGGCGCACCGACCGAATGAACAACTCCTCCCCCGGCGGGAACGACCCCGACAAGTTCGCCCACAGGTGGCTGAAGATGATGTCGTCATCGAAGAAATACTTGCTGCCCTCGCCAAAGGGGAAACGTATCCGCCGGGTTCTCGGATACCGAGACCCCACACTTGCCGCACTTGCAGTGGTCACTGCCCCTTGTCCTATGTCTCCGTCGACCATGACAGGCTGCCCTTCCTCGAACATCCAGTTTCGGATACCGATAGTATCGGGTGTAGACGTGGTGCTACAAGTCAAATGTCCCGCTCGCTCGCTTGGGGAGACGCGGGCGCAGAAAGCGCCATGCCCGGGGTACGCAGATGCGCCTGAAGCGGGTGTGGCTGTTGACTTCCATTTCGATGGCACCACTGACCGCCGCCAGATCAAAGATCGTCTCGATCATCGACGAACACACCCGCAAATGCGTCGACGGTCGGGTGGCGCGCGGCATCACCGGCGAGGACCTGGTCCTCGAATTTGACCGCCTGGCCAGACAGCGTGATACCCGCCCGACGGCGCTGCGGTGGAGCAATGATCAGGAACCTAATAGCTTTGTAGGGCACTGGACGATTCCTGATCAGAACTCGGGGCTAGACCCCCTTCCACAGGCGGGAACGCCGGCTGCTCTGCGACCTTCCGAGTGAGCGGTCGGCCAGCGAGTGTCGACGGAACGCCTGACCGATACCGGGGTCGGCTAGACCTGCCGGGAGAACGGCGAGGTCGGCGTGTCGTGACCGGCTGCTCCTCGGAAGGGGTTGGGGTGGGGAACGTGGTTCGAGCCCGCCTGCACGATCGACACCTCATCGACGGGGAGCCGTTGAGCTCTGACAAAGACTGGGGGTCGTGCGGGTTGCTGGGGTCGCGAACGGCTCAATCGGAGGTCAGGCCATCAGAGCCTTGCTATTAGGGCGCCGCGCGTTCTCACAAAGGGTCACGCACCCAACACATTTCGACAACCAAGGAGGTAAATTTGTCCATGGTCACGTGTGGGATCGACTGGGCCCAGGATCATCATGACGTCGCGCTGGTGGATGCCGACGGTCGGCTGGTCGCCAGACGGCGCATCCCCGAGTCGGTCGCCGGATTCGCCGAACTGACCGCCATGCTGGCCGATGCCGACGACGACCCTGAGGATCCGATCCCGGTCGCGATCGAGACCCCGCGCGGGTTGCTGGTCGCCGTGTTGCGGGCCAGCGGTCGACCGATCTACCCGATCAACCCGATGTCGGTGGCCCGCTATCGGGAACGGACGTCGATGTCGGGCAAGAAGTCTGACCACGGCGATGCGGTCACGCTGGCCAACATCCTGCGTACCGACATCGACCAGCATCGTCGGTTACCCGCCGACACCGAACTGGCGCAATCGATCACCGTGCTGGCCCGTGCCCACCAGGACGCCACCTGGCGGCGTAACCGGGCCGGCAACGAACTGCGGTCGCTGCTGCGGGAATATTTCCCGGGTTTCCTGCACGCCTTCGCCGACCGTCCCGGCGGAATCACCGCACCCGAAGCTCGTGCGGTGCTCGCCATCGCTGCCACCCCGGCCAAGGCGGCGCGGCTGTCAAAGCCGCAGATCACCGCCGCCCTGCGCCGCGCCGGACGCCAACGCGGCCTGACCACGCTCGCGGCGACAATCCACCAGCAGCTGCGGCTGCCGCAGCTGCGACACCCCGCCCCGGTCGAAGACGCCTTCGGTATCCAAGCAGTCGCATTGCTGGCCACCCTCGACGCTGAGTGCGCCAACGTCGACCGGCTGGGCGAGGCCACCGCCGCCACCTTTGCCCAGCACGCCGACCACAGGATCATCACCTCATTTGTGGGGGTCGGCGACCTTACCGGTGCCCGCCTGCTCGCCGAAATCGGCGACGACCGAACACGATTCGCCGACGCCCGAGCATTGAAGGCGTTCGCCGGGTCGGCGCCCGTCACCAAAGCCTCTGGGCGCAGCATCCGCATCACTCACCGGCACGTGAAGAACAACCGACTTGCCGCCGTCGGATTCGTCTGGGCGTTCATCGCGGCCGGCTGCGAAGGACCCACCCGCGCTCACTACCTGACACGCCGCGACCACGGCGACCGCCACCCCGCAGCCCTGCGCCACCTCTACAACCGCATGCTCGGCCAGCTCTACCACTGCCTGCAAACCAGCCAAACCTACGACCCAATCAAGGCATACCGACCACCCCCGACGCACCCCACACGAGCCGCCGCTTGACTGTTAACAAGATCGGAGGTCTGTGGGTGCGACGCGATGTCGCGCATGTGAGTGAGCTCGTGGAGTGGAGGTCGGCGATGCCGGTCGCGTAGTTCTCGGTTGGTGTTCGTGACCGATCCCCGCCCTGACGTGCGTCGACGGGTCCTGCCCGTGGGCGTGCGAAGCTCAGGGAAGAAGCCCAAGGGCCCCCGTTCCGTCTGGGGGAACGACCGGGCGAGGGAAGGCCGGACGGGCGAATGCGAATGAACCCTTGATGACGCCTCGTTATTTGAAGCCCGGGAAGACGGGTTGAGAACCCGGGTGATAGGACCCGGCCGCTGGCAGTGGCGGCAAGCGGCGACCGGAGGCCACAGGCCGGTCGTGCGAACACCGCTGGTCTCGGGGTATAGAGGGCGCCCTCCCCGGCCGTATCTCGTATGCGCGGAACGTGGAAACCCCGTCGGGTCCGGCCTTCGGGCCGGTAGGCCGATCGTGAGAGGGGCGGAATCCCTCGGCGGGAACAGGATGCTCAAGAAGCGAATGCCGATGGCCGAAAGGCAGCGGGACCTGTGGTCGTGGTGCCGCCGCTCCTCCTGGGCGGCGATCATGGGGAACCGGTCGGATACCAGCGTGGTGGCTGGGCTCGAAAGGGCGCTGACGTGGGCAGGTGAGCCTTTGAAATACCGAGACCGAGGGCCTTGCGAACCGGAAGGGCAAGTTGGACACCGTAGAGGTGAACGGACCGGAGGGCGTTTTCGATTGGACCGTCGTGGATTGGCGTGTCCATGAGGAAAACGTAGCGAGGTTGCGGCGCAGGATCTTCAAGGCGACGCGGGAGCAGGACTGGGCCTCGGTCCGGTCGCTGCAGAAACTGATGCTGGGTTCCTGGTCGAACACGTTGGTCAGTGTGCGACAGGTGACTCAGCGCAATGCTGGGCGTCGAACGGCCGGGATCGATGGGGAGGTTGCCCTGTCGCCCGAGGCGAGAGCGAATATTGCGGTGCGAGTGCATGATTCGCGGTCGTCGTGGGAGCCCTTGCCGGTTCGGCGTGTGTATATTCCGAAGGCCAACGGAAATCAGCGTCCGCTCGGTATCCCCGTGGTGATGGACCGCTGTCATCAGGCGCGGGTACGCAACGCGCTGGAGCCCGAGTGGGAGGCTCGGTTCGAGGCCCGTTCCTACGGGTTTCGCCCGGGCCGTAGCTGTGCCGATGCGATCCAGTCCCTTTTCCTCACGCTCAAAGGGCCACGAGCCCAACGGGCATGGATTCTGGACGCCGATTTGTCGGCCGCGTTCGACAGAATCGACCATCCTCGGCTACTCGACAAGCTGGGGTCGTTCCCGGCCAAGGAAATGATCCGAAAGTGGCTGAAAGCCGGGGTGATCGAGAACGGCGGGTTCGCGCCGACCGAGGAGGGTTCTCCGCAGGGCGGGGTGATCAGCCCGTTGCTGATGAACGTGGCACTGCATGGCCTGGAGGAGGCCGCGGGAGTTCGTTACCGCAGTTCGACCGGTGTTTACGCCGGCGCGGCGATAGCGGGCAACCCGGTTCTGGTGAGATATGCCGACGATATGGTCGCCTGCTGCCATTCACGTGAGCAGGCCGAACACGTCAAGGCGCAGCTTGCCCGGTGGCTGGCTCCGAGGGGTCTGGTCTTCAACGAGGATAAGACGCGCATCGTCCACCTCGAAGAGGGATTCAGCTTCCTCGGATTCAACATCCGCTGCTACCGCCACGGTAGACGGCCGGGCAAGTTGTTGATCAAGCCGAGCCCGGAGGCGATCGAGCGTATCCGCAAACGGTTGGCCGAGGAGATGCGCAGGCTGCGCGGCTCCAACGCCAGGGCGGTGATCGCCCGGATGAACCCGATTATCCGGGGATGGTCCGCCTACTATCGAGGTGCGGTGTCCAGCAAGGTTTTCAGCTCGCTGGACCACTATATGTGGCGGCTCACCTCCGGGCGGGCGCGCCGACCGCATCCGAAGAAGCCGAAAAAGTGGATCGCACGCCGCCACTGGGGTCGGTTCAACAAGTTCAGGAACGATCAGTGGGTGTTCGGCGATCCCGAACGGCCGTTGGATGACCGCCGTGAAAACATCGCGTGTCTGGTCAAATTCTCCTGGACTCACATCGTCCGACACACGCTAGTCGCGGGCCGGGCGTCTCCCGACGCCCCGGAATTGGCCAGCTACTGGGCCGAACGACGGCGCAAGGTCAAACCCGCGCTGGACAGCTACAACCTGCGCCTGCTCGCCAAGCAGGACGGACGGTGCCCGCTGTGTGGCGATCATTTGTTGACCGTCGATCAACCCCCGCAGTCGCCCTCCGAATGGGAACGGTGGTGGTTAGGAGTTGTCAAGCGAGCCATCGCCGCCGAGCATCTCACCCACCACGGGCGGCTGGCCCGGTTGGACGAGACCCACCTGGTACACGCCTCCTGCCATCGCAGCCTTCGGGCTAAGTTGCGCGGGAGCCCAACGAATTACGCAGTTCCCGCAACGTCCTCGGGGCTTGCTTGAGCCGTATGCCGGGACGACTGGCACGTACGGTTCTGAGGGGGGACCGCCGCAGCAATGCGGCGGTCCTACCCGACATGAGCCTCGGTGAGGCAGCCTGAAGGGGCGCCGCCTTCCCGAGGGTGCTCTGAATTCGGTTTGTCTGATCAAGGACCGGCGTTGGCGCGCTGGTTGGGAAGGTACGCCCATGCTCACGGTAGTTCACGACGTCGACGAGTCCAACGACAACACCGGTTCGGGTCGCTCGTTACTCGATGAGGTCGTCCGCGATGGCGCCCGGCAAATGCTTGCGGCGGCGCTGGAGGCCGAAGTCGGCCTATATCGCGCAGTTCACCGATCAGGTTGACGAGAATGGGCATCGCCTAGTGGTGCGCAACGGCTACCACGAGGAGCGGACCGTGTTGACGGCCGCTGGGGCGGTGCCGGTCAAGGCCCCGCGGGTCAACGACAAGCGCATCGACGCTGACACCGGTGAGCGGTGCCGGTTTTCCTCCCCGATTTTGCCGGCGTGGGCGCGCAAGTCGCCGCAGATGACCGAGGTGTTGCCGCTGCTGTGCCTGCACGGGCTGTCCAGCGGGGATTTCGGCCCGGCGCCGGAGCATTTCCTCGGCACGGGCGCGGCGCTCTCGGCGACCGAGATTACTCGGCTGACCGCGCAGCGGCAGGACGAGGCCAAAGCCTTCGGCAAGCGTGACTTATCCAGCACCGATTACCTGTATTTGTGGGTGGATGGCATCCACCTCAAGGTGCGCCTTGAGGTGGAGAAACTCTGTTTGCTGGTAATGATCGGGGTCCGTGCTGATGGCCGCATGGAGCTCGTCGGGCTGGCTGACGGCTTCCGGGGATCGACTGAGTTCTGGGCTGAT
>NZ_VMQU01000012.1 GCF_007714205.1 Mycobacterium helveticum
GTCGCAGTGGCTCACCCCACAGCGGAACAGTGGCTCACCCAACCCCGGAACGGCGGCTCTCGCCAGCCGTAATATCCGACCCGACTCTGGCCGAGATCGACCGGTACTTCCACGCCGAGGAGCAACGCCACGCCAACGCCGAGATGGCGCTGATGAAGCGCTGGGGCATGCTCGATGACGGTGAGATCCCCGAGCCGAACGTCAACATCCGGCTGGCGATCGAGCGGCTGGACACGTTCGCCGACAGCATGCCGCTGTCGGTGCTGGGCACCGTCATCACCATGCTCGAGGTCGCCCTGGACGGCGCGCTGCTCAAATTCCTGCTGGACTCCGTGGAGGACCCGGTGTGCCACGGCCTGGAGACGGCCATCGTGGGCACCGGGGCCACCGAGAAGCCGCAGATCATGCCGCTCGCCGAAGTCCAACGGCTGGTTGGTGATTCGGGCGCGTGCGAGCGGCTGGTGACGCTGCAGCTGATCCGCGTCGACGGCACCCATGCCACGCTCACCCGGCCCGAACTGATCGACGCGTTCACCGAGATACGCGGCTACGGCATCGGCCCGGACAGGCTGATCGACCTGCACGAGCAGATCGTGCCCGAGGTTGACAAAATCAGCGACAGGCTGGTGCGGGCCGGCGGCGTCGATCCAATCCCACATCGAGTCGCCGGTCAGCCGCATCCTCGCCGACTACCGCGAACGGTCCGCCGAAACCGAGCCGAAGGCTAGTGCCCGCTGAGCGTCAGCGTCCCTTGGGTTTTGAGCACCTTGCTGGCGGTGATCTTCTCGGTCCTGCGGGCCTCGCGCTCCAGGTAGCGCTGCTTGGATTCCTCGAACTTGTCACAGGCCTCCTCGAGCTCCTTGATCAGCAGGCCCAGGTCGTCGCGCATCCAGGCGGCCTCGCCGGTGAAGTCCTCGCGCTCGAAGATGCGCCACTTCTTCAGCACCGGCATCACCACCTCGTCGAGATGGATGCGCGGGTCGTAGACGCCCCCGACGGCGATGATCACCGCCTTGCGCCGGAACTCCGGAACCGTGAAGCCGGGCATCTTGAAGTTGCGCAGGATCCTGTGCACCGACCGGATGGCCTGGTTCGGGGCGATGTCGAGCCCCGCGGCGCTGACATCCCGGTAGAAGATCATGTGCAGATTCTCGTCGTGGGACACCCTGGCCATCAGCTGTTCGGCGATCGGGTCACCGGCCACCTTGCCGGTGTTGCGGTGCGAGACGCGAGTCGCCAGCTCCTGGAACGAGACGTACATGACCGAGTCGAAAATGCTCGCAGCGAACATATCGCCCTGGCGGTTCTGCCCCGGGCTGAAGCCGCGGGTCATTTGCTCCAGGCGAAACTTCTCCAACTCGACCGGGTCGACGGCGCGGGTGACCACCAGGTAGTCGCGCAGCGCGGTGCTGTGCCTGGCCTCCTCGGCGGTCCACCGGTTCACCCACTGCCCCCACGGGCCGTCCATGGTGAAGTTCATCGCGATCTCGCGGTGATACGACGGCAAATTGTCCTCGGTCAGCAGGTTTTGCACGATCGCCACCCGCGCTACGTCGGAGAGCCGGCTCTGGCCGGGCTCCCAGTCCTGGCCGTCGAGCGCGTAGAAGTTCTTGCCGTCCGACCACGGAACGTAATCGTGCGGGTTCCATTCCTTGAACTTCTCGAGATGCCGGTTGAGCAGATTCTCGGCCACGGGCGCGAGCTCGTGAAGTAGCTGCAGATCGGTCATGCCCTCGGACACAAAACCCTCCCACTTATCTGTCTCTGTCAGTAACGCGCAATGTATCTGTGTCATACGGTTACATCAAGAAAGCCACGCCGGGGCACGATTAAAAAGGGTCTTTGGTCCCTATGGGTGTCACGAGCGGGTCACGCCGCCCCGGCACCGGCTACCGACGTGCGATCAGGTAGGGCGCCAGGGTGGACAGCTTCTCGCAGGTCTCCTCGAATTCGCGCTCGGGGTCGGACTCCTCGATGATCCCGGCGCCGGCCCGCAGCCAGGTCTTGCCGTCGCGCTCGTAGGCGGCCCGCAGCGTCAGGGCCGCGTCCAGTCCGCCGTCCGCCGAAACGGTCACGACGGCGCCCGAATACAGTCCGCGCGGGGCGTCGTCGAGGCGCAGGATGGCCTCGACCCCGGCCGCTTTGGGAATGCCCGAGGCGGTGACCGCCGGGAAGAGCGCTTCCAGCGCGTCCATCCGGTCGCTCGACGAGCCCAGGCGCGCGGTGATCGTCGAGCCGAGGTGCTGCACGCTCCCCCGTTCGCGCACCGTCATGAAATCGGTGACGGACGCGGTGCCCGGCTCCGCGATCTCGGTCATCTCCTGCAACGAGCTGCGCACCGAAATGGCATGCTCCACGATCTCTTTGGAGTTCGACTCCAGATCGGCGCGGGCCCGGCGGTCATGGGCCGCGCCCCGGCCGAACGCGCGCGTACCGGCCAGCGGCTCGGTGACCACCGCGCCGTCCTGGTGGACCGCGGCGACCAGTTCGGGACTGTAGCCCAGCGCCCGAATCCCGCCCAGCCGCAACAGGAACGACCGCACCGGCGTGTTGTGCCGGCGGCCCAGCCGATACGTGGCCGGAAAGTCCAGCGCGAAGGGCACTTCCACGGAGCGGGAGAGGATCACCTTGTGGTAGCGCGCCGCGGCGATCTCCCCGATGGCGACCGCCACCCGATCGCGGTATCCCGACGAATCGGCGGTCACGTCGATGCCGCGGGCGTCGCGGAGGTCGGGCACCCCGGCGCCGAGCAATCCCAGCACCGCCTCGCGGTAGCCGGGCGCCGCGCCGGCGAGACGAACTTCGCCGCGCGTCACCAGGATGCGGGTGCGCGGCCAGAACACCCGGGCCAACGGGGTGTGCGGGGCCAGCCGGTCGCCCATCCCGTAGCGGTACACGCCGAACTCGAAGGCAACCCAACCGAACAGCTGATCGGTCTCCAGCAGCAGTCGGTCGACGGCGTCACCGAGGACGGGTGCGGGCCGTCCGGACCATGGGTGGCGCCGGGTCGCCCCGTCGCGGGTCACCCGAAGCTCGTCGGCGTCCAGCTCGATCATCGCCCGCACACCGCTGGCCAGCACCCACTCGCCGGCCCGCTCGTAGAGCAGGTACTCCTCGCCGGCCCGCTCCGGCAGCACCGCGGCCAGTCCGGCCGCCAGGTCGGCGGGGTCGATGTGGGCGGGAAACGGAATCGCCGCTGACGCGCAGTCCGCGGGACTCGTCTCGACGCTGACCTCGGTCACGGTTAGTAAATGTAGCCTAACCTACCTAAGGGGTGGAACCCGGCCTGCTTTTCCCTCGGCCTCCCCGGAGCGCCGGGCCCCCTGTCGGTCGTTTTCCGGGACCGCGCCGGTCCCAGCGCCGACCCCTCAGGAAACTCCCAGCTGATTCACACCGGATTACCACTACACTTCGCGGCCTCGGATTTTCGCCGGCACACCTCTGAGCATGGGTTTTCTGCGCCGAAAGTCGTCTCGCGGCGTGCAATTCGGCCCCGTCGCGCCGGGGTGTCACGAGTGGCGGTTTGGCACCGGCGGGGCTAGATTCTTCACGATCGTCGGGATGTTCGCGGTTTGCTCGCTTGCGGACGGTGCTCCCCCTGATCATTCACGTATCACGGGAGGCATCTTGCTGTACGAGTTCTGGCACAACTTCACCCACAACCTGTTCAAGCCGCTGCTGCTGTTCTTCTACTTCGGTTTCCTGATCCCGATCCTGAAGGTGCGGTTCGAGTTTCCCTACGTGATCTACCAGGGCCTGACCATGTACCTGTTGCTGGCCATCGGCTGGCACGGCGGCGAGGAACTGGCCCAGATCGGCGCCTCCAGCGTGGGGGCCATCGTCGGGTTCATGGTGGTGGGCTTTGCGACGAACTTCCTGATCGGCGTGCTGGCCTACGGTTTGCTCAATTTGCTGAGCTCGATGCGACGGGTCGACAAGGCGACGGTCGCCGGCTACTACGCGTCCGACTCGGCCGGCACCTTCGCGACCTGCGTGGCCGTGCTGGCGTCCGTCGGTATCGCGTTCAACGCCTACATGCCGGTCATGCTGGCCGTGATGGAGATTCCCGGCTGCCTGGTGGCCCTGTACCTGGTGGCGCGGCTGCGGCACCGGGGCATGGACACGGCCGGGTACATGCCCGAGGAGGCCGGCTACACCGCGCCGGTCAAGGCCGGCATCGGCCCGGGCACGCCCGCGCGGCCCGCCGACGGCCGCAGCCTGCAGGCCGAACACGAGCGCGGTGTCGAGCAGGAGATCGAATTTTCGCTGGAGAAGTCGGACCATCCCGAGGATCTAAACCTGGGCGAGCCGCTGCCGGCCGGCAAGAGGTCCTCCCTGTTCACCCGTGAACTGTTCCAGGAAGTCTTCCTCAACCCGGGCCTCGTCCTGCTCTTCGGCGGCATCATCATCGGCCTGGTCAGTGGATTGCAGGGCCAGAAGGTCGTGCAGGACGACGACAGGTTCTTCGTGCTGGCGTTCCAGGGGGTGCTGTGCCTGTTCCTGCTGGAGATGGGCATGACGGCCTCCCGCAAATTGAAGGACCTCAGGTCGGCCGGGCGCGGCTTCATCATCTTCGGCCTGCTGGCGCCGAACATTTTTGCGCCGCTGGGAATCGTCGTCGCCCACCTGTACGCCTACCTGACCCACACCGACTTCAAGCCGGGGACCTATGTGCTGTTCGCGGTGCTGTGCGGTGCCGCGTCCTACATCGCCGTGCCGGCCGTCCAGCGGCTGGCCATCCCCGAGGCCAGCCCGACCCTGCCGCTGGCCGCATCGCTGGGCCTGACGTTCTCCTACAACGTCACGATCGGCATCCCGCTCTACATCGAGATCGCCCACGTCGTCGGGCACTGGTTCCCGGGCACCTGAGAACTACCCCAGCACGCTCCGCACCACCCCGTCGGCGAGCAGGCGTCCGCGCGGGGTGAGGACGAGCCGGTCGCCCCGGGGCGCCAGCAATCCGTCGGCGACGGCGGACTCGGCGCGTCCGCGTTCGGCGGCATCCAGAGCGGCCAGCGGAAGTCCTTGGCGCAGGCGCGTTCTCAACAGGACGTCTTCGGTGTGCAACGCGTCGGGGCCGAGTTGCTCGAAACCCGCCACCGGCAGCGCCGCATCGGCCAGTTTCTCGGCATAGGTGTTGGGGTGCTTGACATTCCACCAGCGCGTGGCCCCGACGTAGCCGTGTGCCCCCGGCCCGGCACCCCACCATTGACCCCCGTCCCAGTAGCCGAGGTTGTGCCGGCATTCACCGCCCGGGCGCGACCAGTTGGACACCTCGTACCAGCTCATCCCCGCCTCGGCGAGGCGGGCGTCGACCAGCTCGTAGCGGTGCGCAAGGACGTCGTCGTCGGGAGCGGCCAGCTCCCCGCTTCGGACCCGCCGGGCCAGCGCGGTGCCGTCCTCAACGGTCAGGGCGTAGGCGGACACGTGGTCCGCACCGGTTTCGACCGCCGTGTCGACGGAACGCAGCAGGTCGTCGTCGCTCTCCCCCGGCGTGCCGTAGATCAGGTCCAGGCTGACGTGTTCGAAGCCGGCCTGCAGGGCCTCGCGGGCCGCGGCCGCCGACCGGTTCGGCGTGTGGATCCGGTCGAGGACTCCCAGTACCCGCGGTGACACCGACTGCATGCCCAGCGACACCCGCGTGTACCCGGCCGCACGGGTCGCCGCGAAGAAGTCCGGCCAGGCCGACTCCGGGTTGGCCTCGGTGGTGACCTCGGCGTCCGGCGCCAGCGCGAAATGCTCGCGCACCATGTCCAGCAGTGTCGCCATGCGCGCGCCACCCAGCAGCGACGGCGTCCCGCCGCCGACGAAGACGGTGTTCACTGTCGGCGCGTCCAACCGCGCGGCCGCCAGCCCGAGTTCCGTGCGCAGCGCCTGCAGCCAGGCATCGGGGTTGACGCCCCCCAGCTCGGCCGGGGTATAGGTGTTGAAATCGCAATAGCCGCAACGGGTTATGCAGAACGGGACGTGCACATACAACCCGAACGGCCGGCCCGGGACCGGCTGCAGCCCGGGCAGGTCGACCGGTTCCTCGCGAAGACTCATGCCAAATGATCCCATGCCCGCGGGCCGGGGCCGTCAGTCCTCTTCCACCCCGGGGCAGCCGCCGCCCTGAGCCTCGACATAGCCGAGGAGGTATGAGAGGGCGCCCACCGGCGCCGCAGCTTGGCTGCATGCCGCGCACCGGGGCCAGGCGCCGGGCCCCTGGGTGGTCATGATCCGGTCCCCGACCTCGACCTGCGCGTCGGGGACGGCGGCCGACGGCAGACCGTTACCGCCGTTGGCATCCCACGTCGGCCGGCTGATCTGCAGGCCGCCGAACAGGCCGTTGCCGGTGTCGGCCGCCCAGTTGCCGCCGGATTCGCATTGCGCGATGGCTTCCCAGTTGACGTCGTCGGCCTTCGAGTCGCTGGTCGATACCGCCAGCGCGGTCACGAACAGGGCGCCCACCATCATGGTCTGAGCCAGCAACGCGGCCACGACGATGCGGAATCCCTCCGGGTTGAACCTCATATCACTCGCACCTTGCTGGCCAGCCAACGGCCGTCGACCTTCGTCATGACCATCTTGACTCGACTCCGCTCGAGGGTCGCTCTGGGATGGTTGCGAGTCTTGACCGACTGGTCGACGAGCATGATGATCACCGCCCTGCTGGTGGTGGCCTTCTTCACCCAGGCCTCCGTGATGGTCCCGCGCACGGTCGTCGCGTTCTCCCTGAGCATCCGGTGAAGTTCCGCGCCGGATTTGCCGTACCCAGCTTTGAAATCGCCGGTCGCGCCGTCGAGGATGTCGCCGTATCTGCCTTCGATCGTCTCGCCGTCGAAGTTGATCAGCTTGCCGATGTAGGCCTGGGCGGCCGCGAGCGCCTGCCTGGCGGCGGTGTTGCGCTCATGCTCCTGATACAGCAACTGCCCGCCCAGGCCCGCCACGGCAAGCGCGACGACGAGGACCCCGGCGGTCAGCCAGCGCAGTGCCGGACGTCTCGGACGGGAGCGGGGAGCCGCGCCGGTGCGGGTCCGGACGATCCCCGGGAGTCGTTCGGTGATCGCGAAATGCGACGCGCCGATGGGTCTTTTGCCGACTGTGTGGGCGACGCTGCCGCCCTCAACCCGCGATCCGTGCACGATGACCTCAATCCCCTTCAGTACCAAGGCGAGGTAATTATCACCGGTAGCGGGTGTCACATCGGTAACGGAGAGGCAGCTTTTTCGCACGCCGATCGGGGCCCCGCGCGGGCGCGGGGGCGTCTTACGTGACATACTCGCTGTCATGATCGTTGCCGAGCCCCGTCTGCGCGTTGCGCTGGTGGCACGTCGGCACATCGATCTGAAGCGCGTCTGCAGCTGTTGTTGTCTCCGCTGACCCCGTAGACCCGCCCACCTATCAGCAGTCGGCGCCGGATCTGCGCCGCCGCCAGGAAATCCGCGGTGAATCGCGCGTCCGCGCCTGCAAACGTTCTTGAAGGACAACGGAGCAATGATCACCACCCCTTGGGGGCGACTTCACGGCGCCGCGCGGCGTGCGCGGGAATATCACAAGGCGCCCAACGGTTGTCCAACTCGTGCGACGGGTACGCAGCGCTGCGTACTGAGCCGCATTGAAAGCGGTAGCGCGCCATGGTGTCTGCGCACGCCTATCCCGTTGGGGAAAACCGGCCACCACATCGATCCTGGTGTGTGCTCTGTCACGCACACCATTTGGACGGAGGAAGATCACCTATGACGACCACCGAAGTGACGAAACTCTCCGAGCCCGAGTTGCGTGCGGTGGCGGCGCGCGGCGCGGCCGAGCTGGAGGGCGCAACCGCCCTCGACGTGCTGCGATGGACGGACGAGACCTTCGGCGGCGTGCGGGGACCGCGCAGCTGGGCGACGTGCAACTACGTGGTCGCTTCCAGCATGCAGGACGCGCTGCTCGTCGAGCTGGCCGCCCGGGTGCGTCCCGGTGTGCCGGTGGTGTTCCTGGACACCGGCTACCATTTCGCGGAAACCATCGGGACGCGCGACGCGGTCGAGTCCGTCTACGACATCCACGTGATCAACGCCACGGCCGAGCACACGGTGGCCGAGCAGGACGCGCTGCTGGGCAAGGATCTCTTCGCACGGGACCCCGGTGAGTGCTGCCGGCTGCGCAAGGTCGACCCGTTACGCAAAGCGCTGCACGGCTATTCGGCGTGGGTGACGGGGCTGCGCCGGGTGGACGCGCCGACCCGCGCCAACGCGCCGGTGGTCGGCTTCGACGAGGCGTTCAAGCTGGTGAAGGTCAGCCCGCTGGTGGATTGGACCGACCAGGACGTCGAGAACTACATCGCCGAGCACGGCGTGCTGGTCAACCCGCTCCTCTACGAGGGGTATCCGTCGATCGGTTGCGCGCCCTGCACGGTGCGGCCCGCCGAGGGGGCCGACCCGCGCAGCGGACGCTGGCAGGGAACCGCCAAGACCGAGTGCGGTCTGCACGCATCGTGACGGCGCGGCGGGATCGGTTGTAGCTCAAGGGCTAAGCCCGACGTCGGCCCGGTCGGAGCCCGACGCGTCGGCGGCACCCGCGTCGCGCGCACCACGCGCGAGGACCCGGCGTGCCGAAGCCGGAACCGGTTGGCGCACCAGGGAACGCGGTGGGGGCCACCGCCGGAATCGCGGCGGCGCGTCGCCGCGGCCGTCATCCGGTCGCCCGCAGGTAAGCCTTGGTGATGGCGCCGGTGCCCTCGTCGAACAGCTGCGAATCCACCGCGTCCCAACCGCCGAGGTCGGCGATCGAGAAGAGCTGAGCGGGCGCCGGGAACCGGTCCGCGAACTCGGCGGCCACGGCCGGGTCGACGGGCCGGAAACCCGCCCGTGCCCACAGCCGCTGCGCCCCGGCGGTGTACTGGAAGTTCTTGAACGCGCTCGCCGCGTCCAGGTGCACGCTGGTGGTCACCACCGCGACCGGGTTGTCGACCTTGACGGTCTGCGGGGGGATGACGTGCTGCACCGGCTTGCCCCGCCGCTCGGTCGCGATCGCCTCGTTCTCGTAGCTGAGCAGCACGTCGCCGCTGCCCTGCACGAAGACGTCGGTGGCCTCCCGCCCCGATCCGGGCCGCAGTTTGACGTGGCCGCTCACCAACTTGTCGACGAAGTCGACGCCGGCTTGCTGATCGCCGCCACCGCGGCTGGCGGCCGCGTACGGCGCGAGCAGGTTCCACTTCGCGGCGCCGGAACTCAGCGGGCTGGGCGTGACCACCTCAATCCCCGGACGCAACAAGTCATCCCAGTTTCTGATGTTCATGGGGTTGCCCGCGCGCACCACCAACGCCACCACCGACCCGAACGGGACGCCCCCGGTGGCGTCCTTGTCCCAGGCGGGAGAAACCTTGCCCGCCTTGACCAGTCGGATGACGTCGGGTTCGACCGAGAAGTTCACGACGTCGGCCGGCTTGCCGTCGGCGACCGCGCGGGACTGGTCGGCCGAGGCCCCGTAGGAGGCGATCACCCGCACCCCCTTGCCGTCCTCGGAGGCATTGAACGCCGCAATCACCGGGCCCCAGCCCGGTTCCGGGACGGAGTAGGCGACCAGATCGATGCTCGTGCGCGCGGCGGCCGGTCGCCCGCCGCCGACGACATCGCCGGCACCGCCGTCACACGCGGCGACGGTAGCGACGACCAGCGCGAGAGCGAGGACGGGCCGCCGACGAGACAAGCCGACGACGTCGTTGAACATTGATGGCCTTCCGGTGCAGGGCTTACGGATGTCGGTCCCGTGGCTGCGGAAAGGCGCCGGAAGCTTCGGTTCGCCCGCCCGCGACGCGGGGCGCGCGGCTACGCCGGGGATGCGGGCCTCAGTGGGTCAGCAACCAGGTGAGGATGACGAGCACCACGAGCGCGACGAGCACCAGCGTCACATGCGAACGGGGCATGGACGTTACCGCGGCGTCGCGTCGGTGTGACGGAGGCGGCGCATCACATCGATGCCCTTGCCGAGCAGCCCGTCCAGCACCAGTGCCGTGAGGTAGGCCACCGCCAGCACGATCGGCATCACCACCACCGCCTGCAGCACGAACGGCAGCCCGGAAAGCCACAGTTCGTTGCCGTCCCACCAGTTCAGGAACGCGGTCACCGGCCCCACCCTATGCGGCCCCCGCCGCCAAAGCCAACGGGCGGCCAACGAGCCGCCCGTGTGCCAGGATCTCCCCATGGCTGCCGCCGACAGGACGACCTGCCTCATCGCCGGCGGCGGCCCCGCCGGCATGGTGCTCGGCCTGCTGCTGGCCCGCGCCGGGGTTGACGTCACGGTGATGGAAAAGCACAAAAGCACGCCGACTTCCTGCGTGACTTCCGGGGAGACACCGTGCACGCGAGCACCCTGCAGTTGCTCGATGAACTGGGATTGGGGCCGCGGTTCGCCGCGGTGCCGCACCGCCTCATCGACACCATCCACATGGAGATCCAGAACCAGCCGGTCAACCTCGACCTGACGCGGCTTCCGGGCGCGCACCGGCACATCGCCCTGGTGCCGCAGTGGGACTTCCTGGAGATGGTCGCGACCGCCGCCGAGGCCGAGCCCTGCTTCCGGTTGTTGCGCAGCACCGAGGTGCTCGGCGTGATCCGGGACGGCGACCGCATCGCCGGCGTCACCTACCGGGACCAGACGGGCGAAACCAAACAGATGCGCGCCGAACTGACGGTGGCCTGCGACGGGCGCTCTTCGACGGTGCGCTCCGCCGCCGGGCCGAACCCGCGCAGCTTCGGCGTCCCGATGGACGTCTGGTGGTTCCGGTTGCCCCGCCGGTCCGGCGATCCGCGAGGTCTGGCCGGGGTGCTGCGCGCCGGGCAGGCCGTGATCGTGATCGACCGCGGCGATTACTACCAGATCGCCTACATCATCCCTAAGGGGACCGACGCCCAGATGCGCGCCCAGGGCATCAAGACACTGCGCGGCGCGCTGGCCGGCCTGGTGCCCTGGCTCGCCGACCGGGCCGGCGCGCTGACGTCGTTCGAGGACGTGAAACTGCTTGACGTGCAACTTAATCGGCTCCAACGATGGTACGACAACGGCGTCTTGTACATCGGCGACTCCGCACACGCGATGTCCCCGGTCGGCGGCGTCGGCATCAACCTGGCGGTGGCCGACGCGGTGGCCGCCGCACGCATACTGGCCGGGCCGCTGCGCGCGGGACGGGTGCCGTCGCGGCGGCTCGCCCGGGTGCAGGCGCGCCGCTGGCTACCGACCCTGATTCTTCAGGCGGCACAACGGTTGATCCACGCCAAGGTCATTGCGGGCGAGCACGCACCGAAATTCGCCGAACGCCGCGGGTGATCCCCGGATCGCGCGAAGCGTGGACGCCGGGCGGGTCGACAGTCGATGATGTCGGCATGGTGCTGCACGCCGAACCTGCCGACCAACCCGCCCCCACCGACCGGCCCGTCGACGTCGCCGACGCGTTGGAACCGGTGCGGGATTCGCCGCCGGCATCACCGATCGACTTCAGCGCGCCGGCGCCCCTGGCGCCCAATGCCGGGCTGCGCAACCCGTTTCCGCCGATCGCCGACTACGCGTTTCTGTCCGACTGGGAGACGACGTGCCTGATCTCCCCGGCCGGGTCGGTGGAATGGCTGTGCGTACCCCGGCCCGACTCCCCCAGCGTGTTCGGCGCGATCCTGGACCGCAGCGCCGGTCATTTCAGGCTGGGGCCCTACGGGGTTTCGGTTCCGTCGGCCCGCCGCTACCTGCCCGGCAGCCTGATCATGGAGACCACCTGGCAGACCCACACCGGGTGGCTGATCGTGCGCGACGCGCTGGTGATGGGGCCCTGGCACGACGTCGAGCGCCGCTCGCGGACCCACCGTCGCACCCCGATGGACTGGGACGCCGAGCACATCCTGCTGCGCACGGTGCGCTGCGTCAGCGGCACCGTCGAGCTGATGATGAGCTGCGAGCCGGCCTTCGACTACCACCGCACCGGGGTGACGTGGGAGTACTCGGCGAACGCGTACTCCGAGGCCGTCGCCCGCGCCGCCAAGCAACCCGACGACCACCCCACGCTGCGGCTCACGACCAATCTGCGCATCGGCCTGGAGGGCCGCGAAGCGCGCGCACGCACCCGGATGAAGGAGGGCGACGACGTGTTCGTCGCGCTGAGCTGGACCAAGCACCCGGCGCCGCAGACCTACGAGGAGGCCGCCGAACGGATGTGGCAGACCACCGAGTGCTGGCGCCAGTGGATCAACATCGGCAACTTCCCCGACCACCCGTGGCGGGCGTATCTGCAGCGCAGCGCCCTCACCCTGAAAGGCCTGACCTATTCGCCCACCGGCGCGCTGCTGGCCGCCGCCACCACGTCGCTTCCGGAAACGCCTCGGGGCGAACGCAACTGGGACTACCGCTACGCCTGGGTCCGCGACTCGACGTTCGCGTTGTGGGGGCTTTACACACTGGGTCTGGACCGCGAGGCCGACGACTTCTTCGCGTTCATCGCCGACGTCTCGGGCGCCAACAACAACGAACGCCATCCGCTGCAGGTGATGTACGGCGTGGGCGGCGAGCGCAGCCTGGTCGAAGAGGAACTGCACCACCTGTCCGGCTACGACCAGGCGCGCCCGGTGCGGATCGGCAACGGCGCCTACGATCAGATCCAGCACGACATCTGGGGCTCGATCCTGGACTCGTTCTACCTGCACTGCAAATCCCGCGAGCAGATCCCGGAAAGCCTGTGGCCGGTGCTCAAGCGGCAGGTGGAAGAGGCGATCAAACACTGGCGCGAACCCGACCGCGGCATCTGGGAGGTCCGCGGGGAGCCGCAGCACTTCACGTCGTCGAAGGTGATGTGCTGGGTGGCGCTGGACCGCGGTTCCAAACTGGCCGAGCGGCAGGGCGAGAAAAGCTACGCGCAGCAGTGGCGCGCGATCGCCGAGGAGATCAAGGCCGACATCCTCGAGCACGGCGTCGACTCGCGCGGCGTGTTCACCCAGCGCTACGGCAGCGACGCGCTCGACGCCTCGCTGCTGCTGGTGGTGTTGACCCGGTTCCTCCCGCCGGACGACCCGCGGGTGCGCAACACGGTGCTGGCGATCGCCAACGAGCTCACCGAGGAGGGCCTGGTGCTGCGGTACCGGGTCGAGGAGACCGACGACGGGTTGTCCGGCGAGGAGGGCACCTTCACCATCTGCTCGTTCTGGCTGGTGTCGGCGCTGGTCGAGATCGGTGAAGTGGCCCGCGCCAAGCGGCTGTGCGAGCGGCTGCTGGCCTACGCCAGCCCGCTGCACCTCTACGCCGAGGAGATCGAGCCGCGCACCGGCCGGCACCTGGGCAACTTCCCGCAGGCGTTCACCCACCTGGCGCTGATCAACGCGGTTGTCCACGTGATCCGCGCCGAGGAGGAGTCCGACGGTTCGGGGATGTTCCAGCCCGCCAACGCGCCCATGTGAACGGGCCGCGTGTGGCCCCGGCGCCAAGGTGAACGGCCCGCCCGCGCGCAACGGCTCGGGCACCGCGATACCATGCGGCAGTGCCTGCCGCGACGCGTCGACCCTGGATCCTGACCGCATTCCTCCTTCTGGCGATCGCCGCCCTGGCCGGGTGCGGTCACAGCGGCAAGCCCGCCGCGACGTCGGGAACCAGCACCTCGGCGGGTTCGCACTGGTCGCGGCCGTCGGCTCCCCCCGACCCGCAGACGTTGCTGCAGGCCGGCGCCCTCGCCGTCGGAAAGGTACCCGGCGGCACGCTGACGTCGATCCGGACCCAGGAGACCGGGAGCTGGCGGGTCCACGTCGTCACCGCCGACGGCACCGAGCAGTCGATGGACGTGTCCTCGGACGGCGTCACGATCCTGGTCGGCCCGACCCCGAAGAACCGGAGCGACGCCGACAAGGCCCAGAACCGCGCCCTGGTGCAGGCCGCGACTCTGAACTACCGCACGGCCGTCGAGAAGTTCCTGGCCACGGTGCCCAACGGTTCGATCACCGAGATGCACCTCGCCGAGACCAACGGCACCACCGTGTGGGAAGCCGTCGTCTGGGACACCTACATCGTCGAGCACAAGATCACGCTCAACGCGGCGTCCGGGGACGTCATCGCGAACAAACAGGTCTAGCGACGGTCGCCGCCGAACACCCTGTGCGGCTTACTTCTTCGCCTTCTCGTCGCCGGTGGACAGCGCCGCGACGAACGCCTCCTGCGGCACTTCCACCCGTCCGATGGTCTTCATCCGCTTCTTGCCCTCCTTCTGCTTTTCCAGCAGTTTGCGCTTGCGGGTGATGTCGCCGCCGTAGCACTTGGAGAGCACGTCTTTGCGGATCGCGCGGATGTTTTCGCGCGCAATGATTTTCGAGCCGATCGCCGCCTGCACCGGCACCTCGAACTGCTGGCGCGGGATCAGCTCCTTGAGCTTGGTGGTCATCTTGTTGCCGTACGCCGAAGCCCCATCCTTGTGGACGATCGCGGAGAACGCGTCGACGACCTCGCCCTGCAGCAGGATGTCGACCTTGACCAGGTCGGCCTCCTGCTCGCCGGCCTCTTCGTAGTCCAGGCTGGCGTACCCGCGGGTACGTGACTTCAGCGAGTCGAAGAAGTCGAAGATGATCTCCCCCAGCGGCATGGTGTAGCGCAGTTCCACCCGCTCGGGCGACAGATAGTCCATGCCGCCCAGCTCGCCGCGGCGGGACTGGCACAGCTCCATGATGGTGCCGATGAACTCGCTGGGCGCGATGATGGTGGTCTTGACCACCGGCTCGTATACCGCGCGGACCTTGCCCTGCGGCCAGTCCGACGGGTTGGTGACGACGACGCCGCCGTCCGCCCCTCCTTCCAGGATCACCCGGTACACGACGTTCGGCGACGTCGAGATCAGGTCCAGGTCGAACTCACGCTCGAGGCGTTCGCGGGTGATCTCCATGTGCAGCAGGCCCAGGAAACCGCACCGGAACCCGAAGCCCAGCGCCACCGACGTCTCCGGCTCGTAGGTCAGGGCCGCGTCGTTGAGTTGCAGCTTGTCCAGGGCGTCGCGCAGGTCGGGATAGTCCGACCCGTCCACGGGGTACAGCCCCGAATAGACCATCGGGCGGGGTTCGCGGTAGCCGGTCAGCGCTTCGGTCGCAGCCCCGCGGTCCCTGGAGAGGCTCGTCACGGTGTCGCCGACCTTGGACTGGCGGACGTCCTTGACGCCGGTGATCAGGTAGCCCACCTCCCCCACGCCGAGGCCCGCGCTGGGCTTGGGTTCGGGCGAGACGATGCCGACCTCGAGCAGCTCGTGGGTCGCCCCGGTGGACATCATCAGGATGCGTTCGCGCGGCACGATTTTGCCGTCCACCACCCGCACGTAGGTCACCACGCCGCGGTAGATGTCATAGACCGAGTCGAAGATCATCGCGCGGGTGGGCGCGTCGGCGTCGCCCCGCGGCGACGGCACCTGGCGGACCACCTCGTCGAGCAGGTCCGCCACGCCCTCGCCGGTCTTGCCGGACACCCGCAGCACGTCGCCGGGCTCGCAGCCGATGATGTGCGCGATCTCCCCCGCGTAGCGGTCGGGGTCGGCGGCCGGGAGGTCGATCTTGTTGAGCACCGGGATGATCGTCAGGTCGCGGTCCAGGGCCAGGTACAGGTTGGCCAGAGTCTGCGCCTCGATGCCCTGGGCGGCGTCGACCAGCAGCACGGCGCCCTCACAGGCCTCCAGCGCGCGGGACACCTCGTAGGTGAAGTCGACGTGGCCGGGGGTGTCGATCAGGTGCAGGACGTAGTCGCGACCCGCGGATTTCCAGGGCAGCCGCACGTTCTGCGCCTTGATGGTGATCCCGCGTTCCCGCTCGATGTCCATGCGGTCCAGGTACTGGGCCCGCATCGAGCGCTCGTCGACGACGCCGGTGAGCTGCAGCATGCGGTCGGCCAGCGTGGACTTGCCGTGGTCGATGTGGGCGATGATGCAGAAATTCCTGATCTGCGCCGGCGCGGTGAAGGTCTTGTCGGCGAAACTGCTGATGGGAATCTCCTGGTGTACCGATGTTCGGGGGTGCGGTGCGCCCGGTCCGCGGGCACGTCCAGGGTATCCACGCGGCGGGCCCGGGACACACTTGGACGCGGTCGGGCCCGGCCGTTCGCGGCTATGCTGCAAAATATGGCTTCTCCCCGGAAGCGCCGGAAGCAGTGGAGGACCTTCCAACGCTTCGCGGAGAACCTCGTCGCCACCGGGGCTCCGCGGCTCGCCCGGCACCTGGAAAACTCGCAGACCGTCCTGCGGGAACTCCAGCAGGCCGTCAAGATCACCGCCAACGTCATCGCCGCGGTCGCGCCGCCGCCACCCGCCGCGATCACCGCGGGCCGGCCGGTGACCAGCAACAGCCTCCCCACCGCGCAGCGGGCCCGCAAGCTGGTCTACGCGCCCGCCCTCAACGGCCGCGCCGATCCCGGGGAGATCGTGTGGACCTGGGTGGTCCACGAGGACGATCCCACCCGCGGCGAGGACCGGCCGGTGCTCGTCGTGGGCCGCGACCGCGACGTGCTGCTGGGGTTGATGGTGTCCGGTGAGGAGCGCCCTAGCGCCGACCCGGGCTGGGTCGGGATCGGGGCGTGCAGCTGGGATTACGAGGGCAGGAAAAGCTGGGTTCGGCTGGACCGGGTGCTCGACGTTCCCGAGGAGGGCATCCGCCGCGAGGGCGCGATCCTGGAGCGCGAGATCTTCGACGTGGTGGCCGCGCGGCTGCGCGCGGACTACTCCTGGAGCTAGGCCGATTGCCCCTGCGTGTTGCCCCTGCGTGTTGCCCCTGCGTGTTAACCCTGCGTGTTAACCCTGCGTGTTAACCCTGCGTGATGTAGGAGTGCAGTTGCTGCTGCTGGGCCTCGAGTTCTTCCATCCGCGTCTTGACGACGTCGCCGATGCTGACGATGCCGATCAGCTTCCTGCCGTCGAGCACGGGCACGTGACGCACCCGCTGCTTGGTCATCAGCACGCTGACGGTATCGACCGTGTCGGCCTTCGTGCACGTCGCGACCGCGGCCGTCATGATCTTGGACACCGGGCGAGACAACACGCTGGCGCCGTGCGCGTGCAGTTGGCGCACCACGTCGCGCTCCGAGACGATGCCGACGACCCCGTCGGCGTCGATCACCACCATGGCGCCGATGTTCTGTTCGGCCAGCCCGGCGAGCAGTTCGTGGACCGTCGCATCGGGGTTGATCGTCACCACCGCCGCCCCCTTGTTCTTCAAGACGTCCGCGATCCGCATCTGGCCTCCCGCCGGGGGTGATCTGGTTCACATCAGGTTACCCCGTCCCGAGCGCCAGGTCGACGGCACGAGCGCGACCCGGAAGCGGCAATCGGGCGCCGCACGCGCGTGCGGCTTGCGAAGATCACGCCATGATCGAGATCACGCTGCTCGGAACCGGCAGCCCCGTCCCCGACCCCAACCGCGCCGGTCCGGCCACCCTGGTGCGCGCCGGCGGCCAGGTTTTGCTGGTGGACTGCGGGCGCGGGGTGCTGCAACGCGCCGCGGCGGTCGGGGTGGGCGCCGCCGGGTTGTCGGCGCTGCTGCTCACCCACCTGCACAGCGACCACATCGGCGACCTCGGCGACCTCCTCATCACCCGCTGGATCAGTACCTTCGCGCCCGATCCGGCGCCGCTGCCGATCATCGGGCCGCCCGGCACCGCCGAAACGGTCGAGGCGACGCTGCAGGCGTTCCGCCACGACATCGGCTACCGGATCGCTCATCACGCCGACCTCGACGTGCCGCCGGCGGTGCAGGTCCACGAGCACACCGACGGGCCGGTGTGGGACCGCGACGGTGTGTCGATCCGGGTCGCCCCCACCGATCACCGGCCGGTGGCGCCGACCATCGGGTTCCGCATCGAGTACGGCGGGGCGTCGGTGGTGCTGGCCGGGGACACGGTGCCCTGCGCCACCCTCGACGGGCTGGCCGCCGGGGCCGACGCCCTGGTGCACACCGTGATCCGCAAGGACATCGTCGCCAACATCGCGCAGCAGCGGCTGCAGGACATCTGCGATTACCACTCCTCGGTGCAGGAGGCGGCGGCGACGGCGGCCCGCGCCGGCGTGGGCACCCTGGTGATGACGCACTACGTGCCGGCGCTGGTGCCCGGCCAGGAGGAGCAGTGGCGGGCGCTGGCGGCCGGCGAGTTCGGCGGGCGCATCGAGCTCGGCGACGACCTGCACCGGGTGGAGGTCAACGGCCGGCCGTGACCGCGGTTCGCCGAAAGTCCCAGCGCCGTAACGGCAACCGGCTGCCGCCCGGTCAGGCCAGGCGGGTGACCTCCACGATGACGTCGAGGTCGGTCGCCCCCTCGCCGGAGTAGATGCCTTTCAGCGGGGCGACGTCGGCGTAGTCGCGCCCGGCGCCCACGCTGACGTACTGCTCGGTGATCTCGCTGTCGTTGGTGGGGTCGTAGCTCCACCAGTCACCGGTCCACGCCTCGATCCAGGCGTGGCTGCGCCCGTCCACGGTGTCACCGACGACGGCGTCGCTCCTGGGGTGCAGGTAACCGGACACATAACGGCACGGGATGCCCATGGCGCGCAACAGCATCAGCGACAGGTGCACGAAGTCCTGGCACACGCCCCTGCCCGCCCTCAGCGCGTCCAGGCCCGAGGAATGCACGCTGGTGGTTCCCGGCAGGTAGTCCAGCTCGCCGCGCACCCACTCGGCCGCGACGACGACGGCGTCGGCGGGCTCGTGGCTTTTCGCGAGCTTCCTGCCCACCGAGCTGAGGCGCTTGCTGGCCGGGGTGTGCGGGGTAGGACGGACCAGTTCGTCGAACCGGTCGATCACGGGCCCGGAACACAGGTCGCTCCAGCCGGCGTCCCTCGACGGCGGCTGGAGCGGCTCCGTCTCGACGACCGACGACGACATCACCGTGAGATCGGCGTGCGGCGCATGCAGGTCGAACGCCGTGACGGCGGTGCCCCAGTAGTCGATGTAGCGGTAGGACCGGCTGGCCGGGATGGTTTCGACGCGGTTGAGGATGACGTTCTGCCTGCCGTTGGACCGCGGGGTCAGCCGGGCTTCGTTGTAGGAGGCGATCACCGGCGCCTGATAGGCGTAGCCGGTGGTGTGCACCACCCGCATTCGCCACATCAGGGCTCCCCCTTTTTGCCGACCAACCCGCCGTTGTGGCCGGCATCCGACCACGCCACCCACGGGGTGATGTGAAAGTACTGCAGCGCCAATGCTTCCCCGACGTCATGACAGGTTCGCTGCAGGCTCGCCAGCCGCGTGTCCAACGACTCGAGCAGCACCCCGGGCTGCACGAATTCCAGCTCGCTGCGGGCCTGACCGAGCAGCCGCTGCGGCTCGATGGTCGCCCCGATCCGGCTTTGCGGATTGTGCAGCAACTCCTCGAGGTTGTGTTCGGCCAGCCGCAGCGAGTAGAAGACCGACCGCGGGAACAGCCGGTCGAGCAACATGAACTCGACCACCCGTCCCGCGTCCAGCACGCCGCGGTAGGTGCGCAGGTAGGTGTCGTGCGCACCCGCCGAGCGCAACAACGTCACCCAGGCCGGCGACGAGGCGCTGTCCCCGACCCGCGACAGCAGCAGCCGCACCGTCATGTCCACGCGCTCGATGGCGCGGCCCAACAGCATGAACCGGTACCCGTCGTCCCGGGAGAGCGTCGAATCGGCCAGGCCGGCGAACATCGCCGCCCGGCCCTCGATGAACGACAGAAACTCGTGCGGCCCAAGGCGTTTGGCGGCACGCTGCCGCTCACCCAGGGCATGGTAGGTGGTGTTCAGGCACTCCCAGATCTCACTCGAGGTCACTTCGCGCGCCGACTTCGCGTTCTCCCGCGCGGCCGTCACCGCGTCGACGATCGAGGATCCCCCGGAAAGGTCGGTGCTGTAGGCGACCAGGTCGGTCAGCGACCACACGTCCAGGTCATGGGCGGGAGGGTCGATGCCCAGCACCCGCAGCAGCAGCCGCGACGCCTGGTCGGGATCGACGCTGGAGTCCTCGAGCAGTTGATGCAGGGCGACATCGAGGATGCGCGCGGTGTCGTCGGCCCGCTCGACGTAGCGGCCGATCCAGTACAGCGCCTCCGCGTTGCGGGCCAGCATCAGCGGGTCCTCTGCGCGCGTTGCTGCTGTTTTTGCTGCGGTTGCTCATTCTGATGCTGCTTTTGCCTCGGGTGGCCCTCGTGCGCCGGGTCCGGCGGGGGCTCGGGCAGCGAACGCACCAACTCGGCGGCGCCCAGCTCACGGTCGGCGGCCGCCGCGCGGGGTGCCAGCACCCAGGTGTCCTTGGAGCCGCCCCCCTGGCTGGAGTTGACCACCCGGGAGCCCTCGACCAGGGCCACCCGGGTCAGGCCGCCCGGCAGCACCCACACGTCGTCGCCGTCGTTGACCGCGAACGGCCGCAGGTCGACGTAGCGGGGGGCCAGTGAGTTGTCCACCTGGGTGGGCACGGTCGACAGTTCCATCATCGGCTGCGCGATCCAGCTGCGCGGATCGTCGCGGATCTTCTTGGCGACGGCGGTCAGTTCCTTCACGGAGGCGTGCGGACCGAACACGATCCCGTAGCCCCCGGACCCCTCGACCGGCTTGAGCACCAGTTCGTCGATCCGGTCCAGCACCTCGTCGCGTTCGTCGTCCAGCCAGCAGCGCAAGGTGTCGACGTTGGCCAGCAGCGGCTTCTCCCCGAGGTAGTACTCGATCATCGTCGGCACGTACGTGTAGACGAGCTTGTCGTCGCCGACCCCGTTGCCGATCGCGCTGGAGACGACGACGTTGCCGGCGCGGGCGGCGTTGACCAGGCCGGCCACCCCCAGCACCGAGTCGGCGCGGAACTGCAGCGGGTCCAGGTACGCGTCGTCGATGCGCCGGTAGATGACGTCGACCTGACGCTCGCCCTCGGTGGTGCGCATGTAAACCTGGTTGTCCCGGCAGAACAGGTCACGCCCCTCGACCAGCTCGACGCCCATCTGCCGGGCCAGCAGCGAATGCTCGAAATAGGCCGAGTTGTGGACTCCGGGGGTGAGGACGACGACGGTGGGGTCCGCCTCGTTGGTGGCCGCCGAGTTGCGCAGTGCGCGCAGCAGGTGCGCGGCGTAGTCGTCGACGGCACGCACCCGGTGGGTGGCGAACAGGTTCGGGAACACTCGCGCCATGGTGCGGCGGTTCTCCATGACGTACGACACGCCCGACGGTGAGCGCAGGTTGTCCTCCAGCACCCGGAAATTGCCCCGCTCGTCGCGAATCAAATCGATACCCGCGACGTGGATGCGGACGCCGTTGGGCGGGACGATGCCGACGGCCTGGCGGTGGAAATGCTCGCAGGACGTGATCAGGCGGCGCGGGATGACGCCGTCGTTCAGGATTTCCTGGTCCCCGTAGATGTCGTCGAGGTACATCTCGAGGGCCTTGACCCGCTGGATGATGCCGCGCTCCAGCCGGCTCCATTCGGGCCCGGAGATCACCCGCGGCACCAGGTCGAGGGGGAATGGCCGCTCCTGACCCGACAGCGAGAACGTGATGCCCTGGTCGATGAACGCGCGGGCCAGCGCTTCGGCGCGGGCCCTCAGATCCGAGGCGTCCGACGGTGCGAGTTCGGCGTAGATGCCCTTGTAGGGGCCGCGGACGGCGCCCTGGGCGTCGAACATCTCGTCGAACGCCATCGAGTAGGAGTCCGAAGTGTCGTACCCGCCGAAGATGTGCTCGGCGGGTAGCAGGCCGCGCGGGCCGCGTTTGGTTTCCTCGAGATGGTTCGCGGCACTCACTGTTCAGATGCTGCCTCACTCGAGGAGATGGCAAGCCGGGGGTTCCCCTTTTGGGGAAAAACGTAACCGACTGATAACCTGGGCAGTCGCTGTCGGGGATATCGGATGCCGGTCCCAAGCAACCACCGAATCGAAGAAGGAAACTCAGGCGTGGCCAACATCAAGTCGCAGCAGAAGCGCAACCGCACGAACGAGCGCGCGCGCCTGCGCAACAAGTCGGTGAAGTCCTCGCTGCGCACCGCCGTTCGCGCGTTCCGTGAGGCCGCCCACAACGGCGACAAGCACAAGGCCGCCGAGCTGCTCGTCGCGACCAACCGCAAGCTGGACAAGGCGGCCGGCAAGGGCGTGATTCACAAGAACCAGGCGGCCAACCGGAAGTCGGCGCTGGCCCGCGCCCTCAACAAGATCTGAGTCTCGCCGGCACGGCCCCCGGCCGGCCTCTCCCCCTGCTTCGCCCGCGCACGGGCCTCAGTCGGCCACCAGCTCGGCCACCCGCCTGACCGCGGATTCCAGCGCGTAGTCGGCGTCCGCGGCGGCCCCCTTCACGTCGGCGTTGAGAGCCGCCACCACCTTCATGGCGGTCGCCACCGTGTCCCGTGACCAACGCCGGGCCTGCTTCTGGGCTTTCTGCACCCGCCACGGCGGCATCCCCAGCTGCGCCGCCAAGCGGTAGGGGTCGCCCGACAGCGGCCCCACCCGGCCTATCGCGTGCACGGCCTCGGCCAGCGCGTCGGCGAGCACCACCAGCGGCTCGCCCCGCATCATCGCCCACCGCAGCGCCTCGGCGGCCCCCGCGACGTCGCCGGCCACGGCCTTGTCCGCGATGTCGAACCCTTTCACCTCGGCCTTGCCGCTGTGGTAGCGCCGCACCGCGGCGGCGTCGACGACCCCGCCGGTGTCGGCGACCAGCTGCGAACAGGCCGACGCCAGCTCGCGGAGATCGGAGCCGACGGCGTCCAGCAGCGCGGTCACCGTCCGCTCGTCGACCTTGGCGCGCAGGGCACGGAACTCCTTGCGGACGAAGTCGACCCGTTCGGCGGCCTTGGTGACCCGCGCACACGGGTGCACCGCGGCGCCGAGCGACTGCAGTTCCTTGGCCAGCGCCTTGGCGCGCCCCCCACCGGAATGCACGACCACCAGCACGATTCCCGACGGGAGGTCGGCGGCGGCCGAGGCGATCACCCCGACCGCTTCCTTGCCCGCGTCGGCGGCGGCCTCGAGCACGACGATGCGTTCGTCGGCGAACAGCGACGGGCTCAGCAGCTCGGCGAGCTCGTAGGTACTGACCTCACCGGCCCGCATCCGGTTGACCGGCACGTCGTTGGTGCCGGCCCGCTTGCGCGCCGCCCGCAGCACGTCGGCCACGGCCCGCTCGACCAGCAGATCCTCGTCTCCCAAGACCAGATGCAACGACGAAACCTCGCTCACCCCACGATGGTGTCACGGGATTCTGACCGGGGAGCGACCAGTCCCGACAGCGACCAGGCCAGCAGGCACAGAAGAAAAAGCCCGCCGGCGTATCCGACCGCCATGCGAAACCGTCGCCGCCCCCCCAGCAGCTTGACCGCGACCAGCAGCACCACCGTGACGCCCCCCACCACCAGCACCCCCGGCACGCCCGACGGCACGGGCACGGCGGCCGCGGGCACCGCGGCCGACCACCGCGCCACGCCCAGGACCCACCACAGCTCGGGGCCCGTGAAGCGGATCAGCAGCCGCGCACCGGTCGGCCACAGCGGGTCCAGCACGGCCGCGGCGCTGCCCAGCACGGTGATCGGTGCGATCACGGGCGCCACCGCGAGGTTGGCCCCGGCAGCGACCAGGCTGACCCGGCCCGAGATGCCGGCCACCAGCGGGGCGGTGACCGCATGGGCGGCCCAGGCGACCGCGAACGCGTCCGCCGCAGGCCGGGGCCAGCCTCTGGCGACCAGGCGCCGCGACCAGGCCGGCGCGATCAGCACCAGCGCGGCCGTCGCCAGCACCGACAGCGCGAACCCCACGTCGACGGCCAGCTGGGGGGCGACGGCCACCAGCACCAGCACCGTGGCAGCCAGTGCCGGGAGCGCCTGGCGCCGGCGCGACGACAGCATGCCCGCCAACGTGATCGCCCCCATCACCGCCGCCCGCAGCACGCTCGCCGTCGGCTGCACGACGATGACGAACGCGACCAACGCGGCCGCGGCGAGCGCAACCGCCGCGCGCGGCCCGATCAACCGCGCCGAGAACAGCACCGCCGCGCACACGATGGTGACGTTGGCCCCGGACACCGCCGTCAGATGCGTCATTCCCGCCGCACGAAACTCCCGGCCGACCTCGGCGGTCACCGCCGAGGTGTCGCCGAGGACGAGGGCGGGCAGCATCGCACCCTGGGCGGCCGGCAGCGCGTCGCGGGCGCCGGCGGCGAAGCGCATGCGCACCGCGTGAGCCGCCCGCTGGACCGCGCCGGCGGTGCCCACCGTCGGCCGCCCCGCGGCGTTGAGCACCGCGACGGTCAAGTCGTGGCGGGCCGGCCGGCTGATCCGGGCGGTGAACCGCACCGGTTGGCCCACCATCAGGTCACCGAATTCGGACGCTCGCGCGAAAACGACTACGCGACCCGACATTTCTTCTGCCCCCAAGCACACGAGGCCGGCACGGAACATCAGCCGTCCGCCGCCCAGCGCTATCGGGCTCTCGGTGGGGGTGACCGTCACCGGTGCCGCCGTCCCGAAGGCGGCGGTGATCGGGTGCCTGCCCAGCGCATCGCAGCGCAGGGCGATCGCGAGGCCGAATCCCGCACCCACGACCGCGACGGCGAGCAGCCCGGCACTGACCGCCCGCACGCGCGGGTGCTCGCCGGAACGGCCCCCCGCATAGCAGGCCAGCACGCCCGAAGCCGCGAGCAGCACGACGCAGCACCACGCCAGCGCCCGACCCACCGGCCACACGATCCCGGCGGCGGTCACCACCCAGCCGGTGAGCGCGGCCGGCACCAGGCGAACGTCGACGCGCATCGGCGCCGGCTCGCCGGAGGTGGGTGACCCGGACCGGCCAACGTCAGACGCGGACCAGGGCACGCAGCTTCTCCAGCCGTGCCGGGCCGATGCCGTCGACGTCGGCGAGCTGGTCGACGCTGGTGAACTTGCCGTTGGCCTGCCGCCACGCCACGATCGCGGCGGCGGTGATCGGTCCGACACCCGGGAGGGTGTCGAGCTGCTCGACGGTTGCGGCGTTGAGGTCGAGCACCTGGCCCGGCTTCGGCTTCGCCGGCCCCGAGGCCGGCCCCGAGGCCGGGGCCGGTACCGGGCCGGAGGCCACCGAACTGCCCAGCCCCGCCGGCCGGCCCGGAGCGGGTGCCAGCCCGACCACGATCTGTTCGCCGTCGCCCAGTGGGCGGGCCATGTTCAGCCCGATGGTGTCCGCCCCGGCCACCGCGCCGCCGGCGGCCTGCAGCGCATCGGCGATACGCGCGCCCGGCGCCAGGGTGACCAGCCCGGGAGTGTGCACCAGGCCGACGACGCTGACCACCACCGGGTGGTCGGCGTCGGCCGGCGCAACGGCGCCCGGGCCGGCCGACGACCGGGGCGTGCCCGGGGACGTCTTCTCCACCGGGGGGAGTTTGGCCGACATCACCGGTGCGGGCCGGTCACGCAACAAGGTGAACACGGTGACCAGCACGGCCAGCGCCGCCACGACCGCCAGCGCGATGGCACCGGCCCGGCCCGGATCGGCGCGCACCCTGGCCACCCAGCTCGGACCCGGCGACGCCGCGGGAAGCCACCGCGGCAGCAGCGAATCCGGGTCCTCCGCGGGCGCGCCGCCCGCATCGGCGGGCGGGTCGGCGTCGGGGTCGGCGGCGAGTCGTCGATGTAGTCGCTCGGCGGGAAGGTCTGTGCGCATGCGCCGACCGTAGGCGCGCCGGCCGACGAAACGAGCCCGGCGAACGTCGTCGGCGAGCGAATTTGTGGATTAATCCGAGTCTGTGGACAACACTCGCACTCGATAGGTAAAGATGTAAGCCAAGCGAACGACCTTGGTCGGGAAATGTCACTCCTCGGCGGGTCGCCACGTTCCCCGAGAGGACAGGAGGCTGCCATGCAACTGGCGCTCACACCGGACGAGGCCGCGTTCCGCGACGAACTTCGCACGTTCTACACGACGAAGATCCCGCAGGAGCTGCGCGCGCGGGCGCGCGAGGGCGCGGCGTCGGTGCGCCGCGAGGACATCGTCACCAGTCAAAAGATCCTGCACGAGCACGGCCTGGCGGTGCCGAACTGGCCGGTCGAGTGGGGTGGCAAGGACTGGACTCCCACCCAGCACCAGATCTGGGCCGACGAGATGCAGCTGGCGAGCGTCCCGGAACCGCTGAACTTCAACACCAAGATGGTGGGCCCGGTGATCGCCGAATTCGGCTCGGAGGAAATCAAACAACGTTTCCTGCCGCCGACGGCCAGCCTCGACATCTGGTGGTGCCAAGGTTTCTCCGAGCCCGAGGCGGGTTCGGACCTGGCGTCGCTGCGCACGACCGCCGTCCGCGACGGCGACAGCTACATCGTGAACGGCCAGAAGACCTGGACGACGCTCGGCCAGTACGCGGACTGGATCTTCTGCCTGGTGCGCACCGACCCGCAGGCACCCAAGCGCCAGGCCGGCATCTCGTTCCTGCTCTTCGACATGAAGACGCCGGGTATCACCCTGCGGCCCATCAAGACGATCGACGGCGGCCAGGAGGTCAACGAGCTGTTCTTCTCCGACGTCCGGGTCCCCGCCAACCAGCTTGTCGGAGAAGAGAATCAGGGCTGGACCTACGCGAAATTCCTGCTGGGTAACGAGCGCACCGGCATCGCCGGGGTGGGGCGGACCAAGGTGCGCCTGGCCGAGGTGAAGAAGTACGCGGCCGAAACCGGAGTGCTCGACGATCCGCTGTTCGCGGCCCGGCTGGCCGAGGCCGAAAACGAGCTCCTCGCACTGGAACTCACACAGTCGCGGGTGGTGTCGGATTCGTCGGGCGGCAAGCCCAACCCGGCGTCGTCGGTGCTCAAGCTGCGCGGCAGCCAGTTGCAGCAGCTGGCCACCGAACTGCTCGTCGAGGTGGCCGGGGCCGATGCGCTGCCGGCCGACGGCCCGGATATCGACGACATCTCGTCGCCGGCCTGGGCGCAACACAGCGCGCCGCACTACCTCAACTACCGCAAGACGTCGATCTACGGCGGCAGCAGCGAAGTGCAGCGCAACATCATCGCGTCCACCATTTTGGGCCTGTGAAGATTTTGGGCCTGCGAATATCTTGGGCCTGCGAATATCTTGGGCCTGTAACATTTTGGGATTGTGAGGCAGCCATGGACTTTCAGTTGACCGAAGAGCAGGCACTGCTCCGCGACACCACCCGCGACCTGCTGGCGCGCACCTACGACCCGGAGACCCGCAACAAGGTCATCGGCTCCGATCTCGGCTGGAGCCGCGAGGTCTGGAGTCAGCTGGCCGACACCGGAATCCTGGGCCTGGGGTTCGACCCGGACGAGGCCGGCCAGATCGAGATCATGGTCGTGCTCACCGAGGCCGGCCGCCGGCTTGCGCCCGAACCGGTGCTGCACGCCGCGCTGGGGCCCGGCGCGTTGATCGCCGCGCTGGGCGGCCGGCAGCAGCTGCTCGACGACGTCGCGGCCGGACAGCGGTTGCTGGCCTTCGCCCACCTCGAGCCGGGTCACCGTGCGCCGTCCGCGGAGGTCGACACCAAGGCTGTGCGGCAGGGCGATTCGTGGACCGTGAGCGGACGGAAGAACCCGGTGCTGGCCGGCGACTGCGCCGACACGCTGGTGGTCAGCGCCGCGCTGCCGGACGGCGGCACCGGGCTGTTCCTGGTCGACGCGGCCGCGGAAAACACCTCCGTGGCCCGCCACCCCTACCGCACCTTCGACGGACAGCGCGGTGCCCAGATCGACCTGGACTCCGCGCCCGCCGAACCGCTGGGCGAAGCGGCCGACGCGTCGGGCGCCATCCGTGACGCGATCATCCGCATCCAGTCGGCGTTGTGCGCCGAGGCGGTCGGTGCCATGGAGGAAGCGCTGCGGCTGACCACCGATTACCTGAAGACCCGCAAACAGTTCGGCGTCACGCTCAGCAAGTTCCAGGCGCTGACCCAGCGGGCCGCCGACATGTACGTCTCACTGGAACTGGCCCGCAGCATGAGCCTGTACGCCGCGATGTCCATCGCCGACGGCAACCTCGACCCGCTCATCGCCTCGCGGGCCAAACTGCAGATCGGCCGCTCCGGCCGGCACATCGCGCAGGAGTCGATCCAGATGCACGGCGGCATCGGCGTGACCGCGGAATACCCGATAGCCCACTATGCGGCGCGGCTCACCGCGATCGAGCACACCCTGGGCACCTCGGGCGACCACCTGCACAACCTGATCGACCACCTCGGCGAGTACGACCTGGCCCGGCTCTAGGTGGCTGGTGTCGAACGGCCTTTGTGGGGGCGTTGGTTGACCGGTTGGGCTGTAGGGCGGTGCGCGCGTGGTCGTGAGTGGTTCTAGTTCAGGTGAATTCGGTTGTTGTGGTTGGCGATTCCGCTGCTTGGCTGGTCGGCAGGCTGTCCTGGTGGGCTGGTTGGTTTCGCCGACCGGCCTCAGGTCGTGGCCGCGGCCCAGTTTCCGCCTGTTCGATGTAATCCGAGCACACCCAGGCGTGCGAGGTTGATCGCGGCGGCCAGCAGGGAGAAATCGGCGGCGACTTTGGTGGTGCCCCGGACGCGGGCGCGGTGGCCACCGTGGCGGCGGCGCATCAGGTGTCCGATCTTGCGTTCCACTTTCGGGCGGGTGGCCTTGTAGTCGGCGACCCAGGCCGGATCTTTTTGGGTGGTGCGAGCGCGGGTGAGTTCGGTCTCATAGCGGCTGATCGTGATGGTGCGCCCGGCGGTCGAGCTGGTGCACTGGGTGGCCAGTGGGCAGGAGGCGCACGCCGGGCCGAACACCGCGGTGCCGCCACCGGCGGTGGCCGGGCGGATCGGCACGGTCACCGCGCCCGGGCAGGTGACCGTGCCCGCGGCCAGGTCGATGGCGAAACGGTCCTTGGCGAACCGGCCGCCCGGCGCGGTCGGCGGCTGCACCTTGGTGAAGATTTCCGCGCCCGCGGTTTCCAACCTGGCCAGCAGCTGGCCCGTACCGTAGGCGGCATCGCCATAGACCGCCGGCCCCTGCTGGTCTGCGGCGCCGCGCACGCTACGGGCATCCCCGTCACCGTGCCCGGTCGCACCGGCCGTGGTCGTCGTACCGGCACTTGCACCCAGGCTCGAGTCGTCCTGAGAATCAACGCAATCGCCGTCGGCAACGTTGGTGTCGCCGGCGATCGGGGTGGGTAGGTCGTCGGTGAGCAGATCGGCGGCGGGTTCGGCGTCGCCGGCGTTGCCCGCGGTGACCTCGGTGGCGGTGATGATCTCGGCGTCGGGGTCGATCGCGATGTGGCCCTTGTATCCGTCGAACCCGCGCGCGGAGGTCTTGTGCCCATGGCGGGCGGCCGGGTCCACCGTGGAGATCACCCGATCGGGCGCGACGCGGCGCGCGATGCGGAACATCCCGTCATCGGCGTCTTGGTCGAGGTCTTGACCGACCACGGTGGCCAAAAGCTTTGCGGCCTTGTCCAACCCGGGCTCCAGCTGCTGCTCGTCCAGGCAGGCCAGCAGCGCGTACGCGTCGCGGGCCAGCGCGTCCACCAGTTCATCGCGCGCTGTCGCGTCGTCGTAGTCGCACACCGGTTTTCCCGCCCGCGCGTAGTCATCGTCGCGGGACAGCCGCGCCCGTAGCCGAGCCTCCAAGTCAGCGTCGGCCACCGCCAACACTGCCCGGATTGCCGAGCGGATCAGCGTGACCGTGTCCATGGTGGCCACCGCGTCATAGAGCGGGGTCGAGTCCAGCACCCGCTTGCGTCCGACCAGCCCGGCAGCCTTGGCCGCCTCCAAGGTGACCTCAAAGATCCGGTCCGGCCGATCCGAGCGCGCCAGCCGGGCGCGCATGTCCACCAGCACCGTGTGCACAAACCCCGGATAATCGAAGTCCAGCCCGCCGGCGGCATACTTCCACCGCGCGTCGAAGGCGAACCGATCCACCGCCTCCCGATCCGACAGGCCCTCGATGCGCTGCAACACCATCACCACCGCCACAATCATCGGCGGCACGCTGCGTCGACCCACATCCGTGAACAAGTCAGCGAACATCTCATCCGGGAACAAGTTGAAGCACTCTCGGTGCAGCACGCTGTAAATCGAGTCCGGAGCCACCCGGCCCTCGCAGAAATCCACCGTCGTCCGCCACAAATCCGCCTGTTTCGGCGTCAAACCCAAACTCACCCAATCATTCTCGTCCACCACGCCCGACTATCGGGTCAACGCCACGCGAAAAACACCAGCCACCTAGCGGCATGGCCGGGCGGCTCGAACTCGCCGGGGAAGTCGTCGAGTTCCGGCGCGGCCGGCACCCCCGCCGGGATGCGCGATTATGCGGCCGCGCCCGTGTGGTTCGTCGTCGACGACGGACCGCTCGTGGTCAACACCGGCCGTGACACGTAAAAGGCCTTGCGCTGGCGCGTGATCCGCGCGTCGTGTGGTGCGTCGACGACCCGCATCCGCCCTACTCGTTCGCGGCAGGGTGCGGGTTGCAAATAAAGAAGCCACGGTGAGCCAGGACCCGCGAGGCCTGCTGGACACCCCGGTACATGGGCAAAGCACGCGCGGCGGAGTTCGTCCGCCGCAACGCCGTTCCGGGCGAGCCGGCGGTGCGCGTGCGCCCGGTCAGGGTCGTCACCGGATTCGATATCGCCGACTGCCCCGGGTGTCAACCCGGCTCGGGCGACCCGACAGCGTCCGGGCCCGGCTCGGGCGCCGCGGCGGGTTGCGGGCCCGGCTCCGGCGCCGCACCCGGTTCCGCCTCGCCCGCCGACTCGGGCAGCTGGCCGGCCAGATACTCGGCGAGCCCGCCGATTGTCGGATAGTCGAACACCGCGGTGGCGTTGATCGTGAACGCCCCACCGAACTGGCTGTGCAACCGGTTGCGAAGCTCGACCGCCATCAGCGAATCCGTACCGAGGTCCAGGAACCGGCTGGTCGCGGCCGGCGGTTGCGCGAGCCGCAGGAAGCCCTGCACCTCGCGCTGCAGGAATTCGGTGATGAAACCGGCGCGCCGGGCGGCCGGTATCTCCTGCAGTTGCCGGAGCAGCTCACTGTCACCGGTCGTCTCCCCGACGGCGCTCGGCAGCACGAGGTCCAGGATCGGCGGACGAGAACTGCCCAGCACCTTCGCGGCGCGCTGCCAGTTGGCCTTGATGACGGTCGCCTGCCCCGTCCCGTTGGCGACGACCTCGGCGAGCGCAGCGAGTGCGGCGGAGGGGTCCAGCGGAACCAGGCCCTGCGCGCCGATATTGGCGCGCGCGGCTTCCGACGACGCCATGCCCCCCTGCGCCCAGGGGCCGAAGTTGAGACCGGTCGCCGGCAGGCCCTGCGCCTTCCGCTGCGCGACCAGCCCGTCGAGCCATGCGTTGGCCGTCGAGTAGTTGGCCTGGCCGGGTGAACCCAGCAGGCTGGACACCGAGGAGGACACGATGAAGAAGTCGAGATCGTCGTCCTTCGTGGCGCGGTCCAGGTAGCAGGCGCCGAACGCCTTGGGCGCCAACGTGGTCCGGAAACGCTCCACGCTCTGCTGGGACAGCAGGGCGTCGTCGAGCACGCCCGCCAGATGCGCCACCCCCGCAAGCGGCGGCAGCTCCGCGCGGATTCGCTGTACCAGCTCCGCGACTTGGGATTCGTCGCCGACGTCGGCCGCGAAGGTGTGGATGCGGCACCGGTAGCGCTCGGTGATGTCCTCGATGGCCCGCTGCGCGGCCGCGTCGGGCGCGCGCCGGCTGGTCAAGACGATGTCCCCGGCACCGAATTGGGCCAGGTAGGCCGCCATGTGCAGACCGATCGCCCCGAGTCCACCGGTGACCAGATAGCTCCGGTCGCCCCGCGGCTGGAGCGGGTTGGCCATCTGCAGCACGATCTTGCCGATGTGCCGCGCCTGCTGCATCCGGCGGAACGCCGTCCTGGCCTCCGTCAGCGGGTAGATCTCGGCGGGCAGTGGCGTCCATTCGCCGCGGGCCAGCCCGTCCGACACCTCGGTCAGCAAGCCGCGAATGCGCTCGGGCTCTTCGAAAGTGGTCACGTCGAGCGCGACGATCTCGTAGGCGATGTCGGGACGCGCCGACGCCATCTGCTCGGGACTCCAGATGTCCCGCTTGGCGATCTCGGCGAATCGGCCGTTCTGGGCGGTGGCCCGCACCGTCGCTTCGACAAACCCCTCGTTGGTCAGGCTGTTGAGCACCACGTCCACGCCGGCGCCGTCGGTGTCTGCGAGGATCTGGTCGGCGAAATCCGTACTGCGCGAGTCGTAGACATACCGCACACCCAGCTTGCGCAGTGTCGCGCGTTTGTAGGTGCTCGCGGTGGCGAAGACGATCGCGCCGTGCTGCTGCGCCATCTGGATGGCGGCCAGCCCGACACCGCCGCTGGCGGCGTGGATGAGCACCCGGTCACCGGGCTTGAGCTGCGCCCAGTCGAACGCGAGCCGCGCCGTGAGCGCCGCGGCGGGAATGGTCGCCGCGTCAACCGCACTCACGCGAGCGGGAATCGGCGCCAGCAACTGGGCCGGCACATTGAAGCGACTGGAGAACGCGCCCTGCATGAAGCCATAGACGCGTTGGCCGACCTCGAGTCCGGTTACCCCGCAACCCAACTGGGTGACGACGCCCGCGAAGTCGCCGCCGATCGGGCCCGGGTCGCCGGGGTAGAGGCCCAGCACATTGAGCACATCCCGGAAGTTCAGGCCGGCGGCCTCCACCCGCACCTGCACGTAGCCGTCACCGGGCGGCGGTACTTCGGTCTCGGTCAGCCGCAGGTTGTCGATCGCGCCGCGCTCGGTGGGGGCCAGCGCGTAGTCGGCTGCGCGCGGCACCGTGAGGTGGCCGCTGCGCGACCATTGCAGTAACCGGGGCACCAGTAACTTCCCTTGGCGCAGAGCCAGTTCGGGTTCGTCGACCGGTGCGCCGAGCAGACCCGCCAGCGAGCGCACGGCCTCTTGCGAACCGTCGTGGTCGACCAGCCTGCAGTGCAGGGCCGGCTCCTCGTTGACGATGGTGCGGCCCAGGCCCCAGAGTGCCGCCTGCACCGGGTCGACCGGCTCGCCGGATTCGGTTGCCACGGCCCGCTCGGTGATGATCCACAGGCCACCGGGCAGTTTGACCGGCGCCGAGTCGTCAGCGGCCGTCAGGGTGTGCACGGCGCCGAGCAGCTGGGCGACCTCGGCTTCCAGCCGCGCGACGGAGTCGGCGCTCGACTCCGCCGCGCCCGGTCCGGCGCTGCGCCAGACGATGCCGCAGAACGGCATCCCGCGCTCGCGGGCCTGCGTCAGCAGCTGGCTCACGGGCTCCGGATCCGTCACACGGTCGAAGGGGATGCAGCCCGGCAGTTCGGCCGCCAGTTCGTCGAAACCCGCGACCAGCCAGGTGCCGGCCATGCTTGTCGCAGCACCGCTCGGCGGCGGCGCCTCGTGCCAGCCCAGGGTGTACAGCAGCCGGGTGACATCGCCGCCGAGCCCGCGCAGCAACGCCTCCCGGGGCGCGCGTTTGACCGTGAACTCGCGAATCCCGCCGAGGCGGCGGCCATCGCGGTCGAGGAAATCGAGGTCGAAGACCTGGGTTTCGCTGTCGAGGGCGGCGCCGTGCCACTTGGCGCGGCAGTAGAACCGGCGGGGCATCTTCTCCCGCAGCTCCACCTGCCCGTACCGCAGCGGCAGGAAGAGGTCGCTGACCCCCTGCTCGGCCGCAAGCAGTGCCGGGAACGCCGGGAAGGCGACGCCCGTGCACAGGTCGAGCAGCACCGGATGCATGGGCTCGGTACCGAGATGTTCGGCGAGTTCCTCGCCCACGGTGATGTCACCGATCGCCTCGCCCTCGCCCAGCCACAACGACTTCAGGGAACCGGACCAGTTCGGCCCCCAGGCCAGCTCCATGTCGGCGAACGTCTCGAACAGCTGCTGCGGACGCATGCGCTCCATCCGCTCGATGGCCGCGTCGATGGGTTCCGCGGCGTCGGATGCCGGCTCCTCGTCGACGCCGGCGGCACCGTTGACGACCGTGCCGTCGGCGTTCAGCGACCATTCGGCATCACTGACACCGTAGGGGCGGCTGTGCACCCGGAAGCCCCAGCCCGTCCCGTCCTGCGAGCCGTCCTCGAGCGGATGCAGAGTCAACTGCACCTCGCGAGAAGCCTTCTCGGTCAGAATAATCGGCTCGTAGAAGAAGACGTCCTGCACCCGCGCCGGCGTCCCGGCGGCGGCCAGCGCCATCGCCGCGTAGGTCGCCCCGGGAACGACGACGGTGCCGTAGATGACGTGATCGGAAAGCCAAGGCTGCGACTTGACCGACAGCCGGCTGGTGTAGACGGCGTCGCCGGAGGCGAGATCTTTTGCGCTACCCAGGATTCCGGATACCGCACCGCCGTGTCCCTCGAAGCCGGCGATGCCGGACGCCTTGGGCCAGAAGCGACGGCGCTGGAACGGGTAGGTGGGCAGCTCGAGTCTGCGGCGAGGTTGACGATGCAGCGCGGCGAACTTGGGCCGATGGCCGCTGACGTAGGCCGCGGCCAGCGCTTCGGCGATCTGGCGGCGGTCGCCGACGCCCTTGCGCAGAGAGACGATCGCACGCGGCGCGGCCAAATGTTCGGGCCACACCTGCACCGCGGCCCCGGTCAGCACCGGTTGCGGGCCGATCTCCATCAACACCGAGCAGCCCAGCGCCGCCACCGTGCGCACGCTTTCGGCGAACTGCACCGGCTGCCGGGAGTGCCGCCGCCAATACGGCGCGTCCAGCGGGGTTTCGGGCGTGAGCACGGCGCCGGTGCGGTTGCAGACCAGCGGCAGCGTCGGCACGGCGAACTCCAACCGCGCTGCGTACGACTCGAATTCATCAAGCACCGGCTCCAGCAACTCCGAATGGAAGGCGTGGCTGGTTTCCAGCCAGCTGCACCGGACCCCGTCGTTGCCGCACCGGGTGACGATCCGTTCCAGATCGGCACCCGGGCCCGAGAGCACCGTGTTGGGGCCGTTGTAGGCGGCGACCGACACCATGGGGAACTCGTTGGCGAGCTCTTCGACGAACTTCGGGTGGGCGAACACCGCCGCCATCCGGCCGCCGTCGGGCAGACCGCCGAACAGCCGGCCGCGCTCGGCCATCAGCCGGGCCCCGTCCTCGAGGCTGAAAACCCCCGCCACGCACGCCGCCGCGTACTGGCCGACACTGTGCCCCAGCACCACGTCGGGCTCGACGCCCCACGACTGCCACAGCCGGGCCAGGCCCGTCTCGACGGCGAACAGTGCGGGCTGGGCAAACGACGTGTGCCGCAGCGTTTCTCCGGTGTCGCGGTCGGCGGCGAACAGCACCTCCAGCAACGGGCGCGGCAGGATGCCGTCGACCGCGGCCGCGCAGCGTGTCACCGTGTCCGCGAAAACCGGCTCGGCGGCGAACAACTCGCGCGCCATTCCCGGGTACTGGCTGCCCTGCCCGGTGAACAACCACGCCGTCGTCGGCGGGTCGGTGCACTCGCCGCGTACCACTCCCGATCGCATCCGGTTCTCGGCCAACTCGGCAAGCAGCTCGCGGGCACCCTGCACCGAGTCCACGACCAGCGCCGCCCGGTGCTCGAAGTGCGAACGCCCGGTCCCGGCCGTGAAGCACACGTCGGCGACGTCGACCTTCGGGTGGGCGTTGAGCCAGTCCCCGTATCGCTGCGCGAGCGCCACCAGCGACTGCGGCGACCGCGCGGACAGCGGCAGCACGTCGACCCGCTCCTCGTGAGCGTCACCCTCCGGCGCCGCGTTGACGTCGTGGGAGGCGTCACCCGTCGAGTACTCGTCGTCGGCCGCCGATTGCGGTGGCGCCTCCTCGATCAGCACGTGGGCGTTGGTGCCGGTGAACCCGAAGGAGCTCACACCGGCGCGGCGCAACCGGCCGTTGGCCTGCCATGGAGTCGCCTTGTCCACCACCCGCACCGGCAGCGAGCCCCACGGGATGTGCGGCGACGGTGTCTCGAAGTGCAGGCTCTGCGGCAGCATTTCGTGCTGCAACGACAAGATGACCTTGATCAGGCCGGCGACCCCGGATGCCGCCTCGAGGTGGCCGATGTTGGTTTTGACCGATCCGATCAGCAACGGCCGGTCCGCGTCGCGGGCGCCGCCGTAGGCGGCCCCGGCCGCCTGCACCTCGATCGGGTCGCCCAGTGCGGTGCCGGTCCCGTGCGCCTCGAGGTAGTCGACGTCCCCGCCGGCCAGGCCGGCGCGCGCCAGCGCCATGGCGATAAGCCGTTGCTGCGCACCCCCGTTGGGCACCGTCAGACCGCTGGAAGCGCCGTCCTGGTTGACCGCGCTGCCGGGGATGACCGCGCAGATCCGATCGCCGTCGCGGACCGCGTCGCTCACCCTCTTGAGCACCAGGATCCCGCAGCCCTCGCTGCGCACGTAGCCGTCGGCGGAAGCGTCGAAGGTCTTGCACCGCCCGACGGGGGAAAGCATCCTGGCGCGCGAGGCGGCGATGATGGACACGGGGCTCAGCAAGACGTTCACCCCACCGGCCAGCGCCAGGTCGCAGTCGCCGGAATGCAGTGCCTGGCAGGCCTGATGGACGGCCACCAGCGACGAGCTGCACGCGGTGTCGACGGCCACCGCCGGGCCCTCCAGCCCGAGCGCGAAGGCGACCCGGCCCGCAATCGCGTTGAGCGCGTTGCCGGTGATGAAGTGCGGCTCGAGCTTGTCGACCGACTCGGCGGACAGCAGGTGCGAGTACTCGTTGGCGCCCACCCCCACGAAGACGCCGCTTCGGCTGCCGCGCAACGCCCCCGGGGAGTAGCCCGCACGCTCCAGGGCCTCCCACACCGTTTCCAGCATCACCCGCTGCTGCGGGTCCATCCACACGGCTTCCCGTGGGGAAATGCCGAAGAACTCCGGGTCGAATCCGCCGATCTCGTCCAGGAACCCGCCGAAGCGGCTGTAAATCTTGCCCGGCGCGTCGGGATCCGGGTCGTAGAACTCGTCGATGTCGAAACGGTCGTCCGGGACTTCCCGGATCGCATCGACACCTTCGGACAACATCTCCCAGAAGGCTTCGGGATCGGGTGCGCCGGGAAAACGGCACGCCACCGCGACGATCGCTATCGGCTCGTCGGCGCGTGCCGTCATGACGGGGGCCGCGGGCAGCTTGCCGGCGGCCTGTTCGGCGAGGCCGAGCACGTCGCCGAGCAGGTAGTCCGCCACGTCGGACAGACGTGGGTAGTCCATCGCCAGGGTTGCCGGGATTTCCTTGCCGACGCCTTGCTCGATGCGTTGCCGCAATTCGATGGCCATCAGGGAATCCATGCCGAGGTCGAAGAATCCGGCGTCCTCGCGGATTTCCGCGGCATCGACTCTGGTCACCCCCGCCACCGCCTCGCGCAGGTAATCCACGAGGATCTTCCTGCGCCGCTGTACCGGAGCGTGGGTGAGCTGCTCGACCAACTCGGTCTTTCCGGAGAGAGTTGCGGGCGCCGCGACCCCCGTCGTCCGGCTGGGCACCTCGCGCTCCAGTTCGGCGAGAAACGACCGCCTCCCGGCTTGCTGGTACAGCGGCAGGAAGCGGGCCCAGTCGATCCGGGCCACCACCCCTTGCGCGGCACCCGGCAGCTCCCCCGGCGCGCACGAAGCCGCCATGACGTCGGCCATACCCGCCAGCGCGTCGACGGCGGACAATGTCCGCACCCCGCGCTGCGCCAGTCGCGCACGAGCCTCCTCGTCGGCCATGCCCGCCGACCAGGGGCCGAAATTCACGCTGACGCCCCCCTGCTCGCGCAGCCGCCACGACAGCCCGTCGAGGAAGGCGTTGGCCGCGCCGTACGCGGTCTGGCCGAAGCCGCCCCATACCGAGGCGATCGAGGAGATGCTGAGGAAGAAATCCAGCTGCAGGCCCGCCGTCGCTTCACTCAAATGCCAAGCACCCCATACCTTCCCGGCGAAAACCCGGTCCACTTCGGCATCGTCGAGGGTGCGCAGCGGGGTGGTGCCGATCTCGCCCGCGGCGTGCACGATGCCGGCCAGCGGCGGCAACTCGGCCCGCACCGTGGCCAAGAGGCGCGCGACGTCGTCGACGTTCGCGACGTCGGCCGCGACGGCCATGACTTCGCAGCCGTGCTGTTCGCGTAACGCGTCGATGCGCCGTTGTGCGGCGTCACCGGGTGAGCGCCGGCTGGTCAGCACCAGATGCCGGGCGCCGTGCGCGGCCAGATAGCCGGCGATCTCCAGCCCGAGCGCACCCAGCCCGCCGGTCACCAGATACGTTGCGTCAGCACGCAATGCCGGCGGTGTTGCGCTCGGTTGCCGAAGCCGGCGAACCAGCCGGGGCACATAGACCGCTTGCTCACGCAGCGCAACCTGGTCTTCCCGCGCGGACGGGCCGCGCGGTGCCGCCGCCAGCCGGTCGATCAACCGCGACCATTCGTCGGCGGTCCCTTCGGCCAAGTCCGCCAGTCCACCCCACACCTGCGGATGCTCCAGCGAGGCGGCGCGACCGAACCCCCAGAGGCAACTCTGGTCCGGCGACACGGCGTCGGAGTCGGTGACTCGCTGCGCGTTGCGGGTCACCACCCAGATGGGTCTGCGCAGTTCGGCGGCGACCGCGGCGCGGAAAAGTCGCCGTGTTCCGCCCAGGACCCGGTGCTGCATCCGCGACAGCGACCCCGTCGTCGGTGTTGTGTCGGAGTCAAGGGCCGCGACATGCAGGATGTGCAGCGTCGGCTCGTCCGCCGCGGCGGCGCGTAACGCGGCCTCGAGTTCCTCCTCGTCCGCGTCGGACATCGGCAGCCCGAGCATCCGATGCCGGTGTCCACGCGCGGTCAGCGCGTCGACCAACGGCGCAACCACCTCGGCGTCATCGCCGACAAGAACCCAGTACGGTCCCTCGCCGCCTTCCGTCTCGGAGACGGCGGTGGTGGATTTCTCCCAACGAATCTCATAGCGGTCATCCGCGATCGATCGAGTCGCACGCTGCCGGTTGTGTTGCGCGGCAAGCTTGGTCAGCACATCCACGGTCTGCTGGCTGCCACTCGCACCGTCGAGAAGCGCGGCCAGTTCCTCGATCCGATCGTCTTCGAGAAGCCGGACCGTTTCGCTACGGGCGGCGGAGCGCTGTTGCTGGTGGGGTCGTTCCCAGTTGTCCCGATACCAGTACTCGCGATGCTGGAACGGGTAGGTGGGCAGATCGAGCTTACGCGCCGGTCCGATGAGGGCGCCGAAGTCGGGCAGGTGTCCCAGGACGTACGCCTCGGCGAACGCTTCGGCGATCTGACGGTGGTCGGCGGTGTTTTTACGCAACGACGCGATCGCCCGCGGCGCGGTGGCCGGGTCGGGCCACGCCCGCAGTGCCGCCGCGGTGAGCACCGGCTGCGGTCCGACCTCTACCAACACTTTGCAGCCCAGATCGGCGAGGGTGCGCACGCTCCCGGCGAATTCCACGGGTTGACGCGCGTGACGACGCCAATAGGCGCCGTCGATTTTCACGCTCCTGCCGAGCGCGGCGCCGGTGCGGTTGCACACCAGGATCTGTTCGGGTGCGCTGAACTCGAACCGGTTCGCATACGACTCGAACTCGCCCAGGATCGGGTCCAGCAGCGCCGAGTGGAACGCGTGGCTGGTGTCCAGCCACTCGCACCGGACCCCGTCGGCCACCGGCCCGGCGATCGCCCGGTCCAGATCGGGTGCGGGTCCCGACAGCACCGTGTTGGCGCCGTTGTAGGCCGCCACCGACAGGCTCGGGAACTCATCGGTGAGGCTCTCCACACGCTCGGCGGCGGCGAAGACCGCGACCATCCGGCCGCCGGCGGGCAGGCTGCCGAACAGCCGGCCGCGCTCGGCCATCAGCAGCGCCCCGTCCTCGAGGCCGAACACCCCCGCGACGCAGGCCGCCGAATACTGGCCCACGCTGTGGCCCAGCACCACGTCGGGTTCAAAGCCCCAGGACTGCCAGAGCCGGGCCAGGCCCATCTCCACCGCGAACAACGCGGGCTGGGCATAGGTGGTCAGCCGCAGCGTCTCCTCGTTGTCCGGGCCATCCGCATCGAAAATCACGTCCAACAGCGGCTTTTCGAGCACATCGGCGACCGCCTGCGCGCACCGGGTCATCGTCTCGGCGAACACCGGCTCGGTCTCGAACAACTCCCGGGCCATCCCGGCGTACTGGCTGCCCTGACCGGTGAACAACCACGCCGTCTTCGGTGTCCGGTCGGAAACCCCGCGCACCAGGCCGGGTGCCGGCCGATCGTCCGCAAGCGCACCGAGCAGCTCACCGGCGGATTCCGTCGAATCGACCACCAGCGCGGCCCGGTGCTCGAAGTGTGCTCGCCCCACCCCCGCGGTGAAGCAGAGATCGGCCAGCGTGGCCTCCGGGTGCGCGCCCAACCAGCTGCGGTAGTGGCCGGCCAGCTGCGCCAGCGCGGCCGGCGTGCGCGCCGACAGCGGAAGCACGCTGAACCGTCGATCCCCGGGCCGCTCGACCGGACCCGGTGCCACGGCGAGCTGACCGGCCTGATCGGGCGCCCCCGGAGCTTCTTCGATGACGACGTGCGCGTTGGTCCCGGCGAAGCCGAACGAGCTGACCCCCGCGATGCGGGGCCGGCTGTCACGTTCCCAGGCGGTGGCCTCCCGCACGACCTGCAGCGCCAGCCGGTCCCACGGAATGTGCGGCGACGGATTGCGGAAGTGCAGGTGCGGCGGCAGCACGTCGTGCTCGAGCGACAGGATGACCTTGATGACGCCCGCGATCCCCGCGGCCGCCTCCAGGTGACCGATGTTCGTCTTCACCGACCCGATCAGCAGCGGCCGGTCGGCGTCGCGCCCCTCGCCGAACACCGCGCCCGCGGCCTGGGCCTCGATCGGGTCGCCCAGCGACGTCCCGGTCCCGTGCGCCTCCAGGTACCCCACGTCGCGGGGTGCGATGCCGGCCCGCCGCAGCGCCTGGGCGATAACCCGTTGCTGTGCAATGCCGTTCGGCACCGTCAAACCACCCGATGCGCCGTCCTGGTTGATCGCGCTGCCCCGGATCACGGCCCGGATCCGGTCGCCGTCGCGGATCGCGTCCGCGAGCCGCTTGATGACGATGACACCGCAGCCCTCGCCGCGCACGTACCCGTCCGCGGCCGCGTCGAAGGTCTTGCACCGGCCGTCGGGCGCGAGCATGTGCGCGTGGGAGAAGGTGATCATGGTCGCCGGGGTGAGCAGGACATTCGCGCCGCCGGCCAGCGCGAGGTCGCATTCCCCCAAAAGCAGCGCCTGGCACGCCTGATGGATCGCCACCAACGACGAGCTGCACGCCGTGTCAACGGCCACCGACGGGCCCTGCAGCCCCAGCCGATGGCTGATCCGGCCCGCTGCTGCGGCGTTCGACGTCCCGATTGCCATGTAGGCCTCGATCTCGGGGTACGTCAGCTCGCCGGAGGCCATCCCCAGGTAGTCATGGGTGGCCAAGCCGACGAAGACGCCGGTGTTGGTGCCCGCCAAGGCCGTCGGTGCGGTGCCCGCATGCTCCACCGCGCGCCACGCCGTCTCCAGCAGGAGTCGGTGCTGCGGGTCCAGCAACCTGACCTCGCGCGCCGACATCCCGAAAAACGGAGCGTCGAATCCCGTTACGTCGTCGACAAAACCCGCCCGGCGGGTCACGATCTTGCCGGGCGCATCGGGATCCGGGTCGAAGAACTCGTCGACGTCCCACCGGTCGGAGGGCACCTCGGATACCGCATCCCGGCCTTCGGCCAGCACCTGCCAGAATTCGTCCGCATCCGCGGCGCCCGGAAAGCGGGCCGCATAGCCGACGATCGCAAAGCCCGACGCTCGCTCAATCGGGTCATCTGCGGATGTCATGCGGTTGTCCTAACTGTCGCGATCGGACGCTCTGATGCCCGCGGGCACGTGCGGCGCCGGGGCCGTGGGTCGTCCCAGACGGGTTCCGGGCTGCTCACCGCGCCCACCCTAGACCGAACCCGGCTAGCGCAACTCCCCCGGCAATTTGCCCCCAGACACCATCGTTGGGGAATGTACACATGCCCCGCCGGATCGCGCAGCCGAATCACCCCCGCGGGCACGTATGGCAAGCACGCGTACACGTGCTCGGCGGCGCGGCGCGGCGCGCCAGAATCGTCGGGCACGCCCGACCGCCGGGCCTTGGGCGCCGGGCCGGTGGCGCATCACAACTGCCCGCCGAAAACTGCCCGCCGAACCCGGTCGGCCGTGACGGGAGTGTCCGCCCATGCCGCCGGCGTTGCTCGCCGCAAGGGTTATCTTGGTCTCGTGACCACCGCGGCGTGGCTGCCGCCTTGGAAAACGTTGTAAAACCGGGGAGAAACTCTTGCGAATCGGGCAAATAACGATCGGCTCACTCGACGATTGGACGCCGACCCCAGGCGCGGTCATCTCCTGGCACCCGACCACCGCGGCTGCCGAAAAAGCCCGGCAGGCCCCGGTCAGTTCTGTACCGATCAGCTACATGCAGAGCCAACATCTTCGCAATTATCAGGAACGGACGGTCGCGGGCCTGGGCTTCTCGCGGCAGATCATCGGTACCTGCGACGTTCCCGGCCGGTGCGATGTCGCGGCCATGGACCGCGCCCTCAACACCTATCTGCGTCGACACGACACGTTTCGCAGCTGGTTCGACCACACCGGTGATGGAAAGTTCGTCAGGCGAGCCATCGGCGACCCCGCGGATATCGAGTTCGTGCCGATCGACCACGGCGCAATGACGGTTGACGAAATGCGCGCCCATCTCGTGGCCCTACCGAATCCGCTGGAGTGGGGCTGCTGGACCTTCGGGATCGTGCAGAGCGAAGATCATTTCACTTTTTTTGCCGCCATGGATCACGTCCACGGGGACGCGACCTTGATCGGCACGACGATGCTCGAGGCCAACGGGATGTATACGGCGTTGAGCGGAGGCGGTGCGGCCCTGGCGCTTCCCGATGCCGGCAGCTTCGACGATTTCTGCTCCCGCGAGCGCCAGTACACCTCGACGTTGACCGTGGATTCGCCTCAGGTACGCGCATGGATCGACTTCGCCGAGAACAACAACGGTCGCTTTCCCGAGTTCCCGCTCCCACTGGGTGACCCGCTGCAGCCCGGCGGCAGCGACATGGTCTCCGAACTGCTGATGGACGCGGAACAGACGGAGCGGTTCGAATCGGCCTGCACGGCGGTCGGCGCGCGCTTCGTCGGCGGGTTGTTCGCCTGCATCGCCCTGGTGGAGCACGAGTTCACGGGTGCCCTGACCTATTACGGCCTCACCCCCAGGGATACGCGCAAAACCACGGATAATTTCATGACGCAGGGCTGGTTCACCGGCCTGGTGCCGATCACCGTGCCGATAGCTGCGGCCTCTTTCGGCGATGCCGCCTGGGCGGCGCAGTCGTCTTTCGATTCGGGTCTGCACCTGGCGAAGGTGCCATATTACCGCGTATTGGAACTCGCGCCGTGGTTGAACTGGCCACAGCCGAATTTCCCGGTGTCGAATTTCTTGCACGGCGGCGCCGCTCCGCTCAACGCCGTGCTTGCGGCAGCCGACCTCGGTTATGCGAACAACATCGGAATTTACTCCGACGGCCGGTTTTCCTATCAGCTCACCATTTATATATTCCGCTACGGGGCGGGCACGGCGATGGCGATCATGTATCCCGACAATCCGGTGGCCGAGAAATCAGTTGTCCGCTATCTGGAGGCGATGAAGTCCGTGTGCACGCGGGTCGCCGACCGCGGGCACTGGGGGCGCGTTGCCTAGCGTGTCGCCGGGCGACCCGACTCAGGCGTCGGCGCGGGTCGCCGGCGAGCGCACGCGATCGCGCCGACGGGGGTTGAGGACGATATGCGACGGCTAGCGGATCTTGTGGTGCGGTGGCCCTGGGCGGTGATCGGGCTCTGGATGGCGATCGCGGCCGCCCTACCGCTGACACTCCCGTCCCTGGGCGAGATGGCCCAGAAGCATCCGCTCACCATGCTGCCCGGCGATGCACCGTCGAACGTCACCGCCAAAAAGATGACCGAGGCGTTTCACGAATCGGGCTCCGACGACCTGCTGCTGGTCGTCCTGACCGACGACAAGGGGCTCGGCCCCGCCGACGAAGCCGCCTACCGCAAACTGGTGGACGCGTTGCGCCAGGACACGCGCGACGTCTTGATGCTGCAGGATTTCGTCAGCGCGCCGCCCCTGCGTGCGGTCGTCACCAGCAAGGACCATAAAGCCTGGGTGCTGCCGGTCGGCGTGGCCGGGGAACTGGGCACCCCGCGGTCCTATGCCGCATTCCGGCGGATCGGCGACATCGTCCGACACACCGTCTCCGGCACACCCCTGACGGCAAACCTCACCGGCCCCGCGGCAACCGTCGCCGACCTCACGGTCGCGGGCGATCGGGATCGGCCTCTCATCGAGCTGGCGATCGCCGTTCTGGTGCTCATCGTCCTGCTGATGGTCTACCGCAGCGCGATCACGATGCTGCTGCCATTGGTGACGATCGGGTTGTCGCTGGTGATCGCCCAGGCGTTGGTGGCAGGCTACTCGCAAGTGACCGGCTCGGGCGTGTCGAACCAGTCGATCGTGTTCCTGAGCGCGATCATGGCCGGCGCCGGAACCGACTACGCGGTGTTTCTCATCAGCCGGTATCACGACTACCTGCGTTCGGGCATGGACTTCGATCAGGCGGTCAAAAGGGCGATGATCTCGATCGGGAAGGTGATCACCGCATCCGCCAGCACCGTGGGAATCACCTTTCTCCTCATCAGCTTCGCGCGGATGGGGGTGTTCAAGACGGTCGGGTTCTCGGCGGCGATCGGGATCGGCGTGGCATTCCTGGCCGCGATGACGTTGCTGCCGGCGATCGTGGTGGTCGCGGGTCCACGCGGCTGGGTCAAGCCACGGCGCGAACTGACCGCCCCGTTCTGGCGGCGTTCCGGCATCCGCATCGTGCGCCGGCCGGCGGTGCATCTGGTTGCCAGCCTGCTGGTGCTGGCCATCCTGGCCGGCTGCGCCGCCTTCGTTCGCTATAACTACGACGATCGCAAGGCCCTGCGGTCTTCCGCTCCGAGTTCTCTCGGGTATACCGCGCTGGATCGCCACTTCCCCGTCAACCAGTCCATCCCGGAGTACATCCTCGTCCAATCGCCGCACGACCTTCGCACGCCGCGGGCGCTGGCCGACCTGGAACAGATGGCGCACCGGGTCAGCCAGCTGCCGAATGTCGCCGCGGTCAGCGGCATCACCCGTCCCACCGGAAACGTGCCGGAACAGTTCCGGGCCACCTATCAGGCGGGTGCCATCGGCACCCTGCTGGCCGGCGGGTCCACCCTGATCAGCGACCACACAGGCGACCTCAACCGCCTGGTCGAGGGGGCCGGCACGCTGGCCGACAACCTCAGCCACGTGCGCAGCCAGGTCGACCAGCTCGCCGCCGGCGTGCACGAACTGGAAAATGTCTTTTCCTCGGCGAAGAACCAGTACAGCGGCGACACGCTGGTCAAAGAGGTCGACATCGCGGCCCAACTCGTCGACCATGTCAACTCGCTCAGCAACGCCATGGGCTGGAACTTCTCGGCCGCCAAGAACATGTTCGGCTGGATGAGCCCGGTGCTGGCGGCGCTGCGGGGTAACCCGGTCTGCGATGCCGACCTGTCGTGCAGCGACACCCGCGCGACATTGGAGCAACTGACCGGTGGGCGCGATCAGGCGGACCTCGACGCGATCAACGATCTGTCCCACCAACTGCAGGAGTATCCGGACAAGCGGGCCCTGAAAGCGTCCACCGACCGCCTGCGCCATGCACTGGAGAAGCTCGCCGGCGTGCTGAAGTCCATGGGGCTGGACCAACCCGGCGGCCTGCAGGCGAACGTGAACGGCCTGCAAAGCGGCGCCGACCGATTCGCCGGCGGGAGTCGGCAGGTGGCCGACGCGGTGGCTCAACTCGTCGAACAGGTCAAACGGCTGGGTGCCGGGCTCAGCGAATCGGCGGAGTTTCTGTTGTCGCTCAAACAAGACGCGGCACAACCGGCGATGGCCGGGTTCAACATCCCGTCGCAGCTGCTGCATCTGCAGGAGTTCCAGAACGCCGCCAAGGTGTTCATCTCGCCGGACGGCCACTCGGTGCGGTACTTGGTGCAAACCAAGCTCAACCCGTTCGGCAACGCGGCCATGGACCAGGTCAACGCGATCAGCGCGACGGCTCGGGGAGCCCAGCCGAACACCGCCTTGGCCGACGCCACGGTGTCGATGGCGGGCTTCACCGTCGGCCTGAAGGACACGCGCGACTACTACGAAGATGACATCCGGTTCATCATCGCGGTGACCCTGCTCGTGGTGCTGCTCACCTTGATCGTGCTGCTGCGTGCGATTGTGGCGCCGCTGTATCTGGTTGCTTCCGTGGTCGTTTCGTACTTGTCGGCGGTGGGTGTCGGCGTGCTGGTGTTTCAGTTCCTGCTCGGCCAGCATCTGCATTGGAGCGTGCCGCCGCTGGCGTTCGTGGTGCTGGTCTCGGTGGGGGCCGACTACAACATGCTGCTGGTCTCGCGGATGCGCGACGGATCTACCCACAGCATGCGGTACAGCATCATCCGCACCCTGAGTTCGACGGGCGGTGTGATCACCGCGGCGGGTCTGATCTTCGCCGCCTCGATGGGGGGTCTCCTGTTCTCCAGCATCGGCACCGTGGTCCAGGGCGGCTTCGTGATGGGTGTGGGAATCCTGCTCGATACCTTCCTGGTCCGCACCATCACGGTGCCCGCCATCGCCGCGCTGGTCGGTCAGGCGAACTGGTGGCCGTCACGGGCGGGCAGGCCGAGGCGCAACCGGGTTGGCGCGCGAACTTGATGTTGTGTGAGACTAGAGGATCCGAGGGTCAGGGGTAGGGATGAAGAAGCTGGTCGCGGGAGTCACCGTACTGGTAACAGTCAGCGCCACAACATGTTTCGGTGTCCCCACCGCATCGGCGGACGACACGCCCATCGGCGGGCCGCCGACACCGGGGGCGCCGGGCGACCAGACCGCGTACGCACTCGGGGGCGCCCACGTGCTGGGCATCCCGTACGACGAGTACATCCGCCAGGAGGGCGCCCAATGGTTTCCCGGCCAGCAGCGCAAAATTGTCGGCTACCCGGCGGGACAGGTTCAGGGCCACGTGCTGGAGCGACTGTTCCCGGGCATCGGCAAGCTCGATGAGAACTTCCCGGGCCTGGGTCTGGACGGACCCAGCGTCGGCGAGTCGGTCGACGTGGGCATAGACAACCTCGTCGGGGAGATCAAATCCGGTCGGCCCGGCACCGCGATCGGGTTGTCCGAGGGCGGGTTCGTGGTCGACGGCGCGCAGGCTCGACTGGCCGCTGACCCGGCCGCTCCCCCGCCGGACACCCTGAACTTCGCCACATTCGGCGACCCGATCGGGCGGCACGCCTTCGGTCAGAGCTTCCTGTCCGCCATGTTCCCCGTCGGCAGCGTTGTCCCCGCACTCGACTACACCATGCCACCGCCGTACGAGAGCCAATACGACACCGACAAGTTCGTGGCCGCCTACGACTCCATCGCGGACTTCCCGGACCGGCCGGACAACATGTTCGCTCTCGCCAACACGGTCATGGGACTGGCCACGGGTCACACCGCGGTGGCCTTCACGAACCCGAGCATGGTGCCGCCGCAGAACATCAGGACGACGGTCAACTCCAGGGGCGCGAAAGTCACGACGGTCATGGTCCCGCAAAAGCACCTTCCGCTGGTCACGCCGCTGGCCTACATCGGCATTTCGGAGGACACGCTGAGCAAGCTCGACGCCATCCTGATACCCCGGGTGAACACGGGCTATGCGCGCAACGACGACCCGTCGACCGCACCGGTTCAGGTGGACCCGGTGCACGGCTTCGACCCCGCGGAGGTCACCGCGCCGGCCAACCAGGCCACGTTCGGCGGCGGGGCCGACCCGTTTTCGCAGATTCTCGCCGGTGCCTTGTCCGTGTTGTCCCACGGCGCAGGACAGGCCGACCGCTGACTTCGATGCGACGCTTCGGACACATCGGTACGGACGTGTTGTGACGCCATGACGTCGATGCCCCAGCCATCAATCCTTTCGATGCTGCGCGGACGTGCCAGCCTGCGGCCCGACGACGTCGCGTTCACTTTCACCGATTTCGACGACGACTGGGCGGGCGTTCCCGAGAGTCTCACGTGGTCGCAGTTGTCGCGCCGGACAATGAATTTGGCGCGCGAGCTCAGCCTGCACGGCTCGGCCGGGGACCGGGCGGTGATCCTCGCTCCGCAGTCCCTCGACTACATTGCGGCATTCCTGGGATCCATGCAGGCCGGCCTGATCGCGGTTCCGCTCCCGTTGCCGCACCGCGGCTCGACCCATGAGCGGGTGAGCGCGGTCCTCACCGACACGTCGCCCGCGGTTGTCCTCACCACGTCCGCGGTCGCGGACGACATCACCGAATATGTCGATCGGGCACGCCTGGAGGCCGTGCCGAAGATCGTCGACATCGATGCGCTGAATTTGGATGCCGATGGCGGAACATCGCTTCCGGCAACCGATTTGCCCGGCACCGCGTATCTGCAGTACAGCTCGGGCTCCACCCGGCTGCCGACCGGGGTCATGATCTCGCACCGCAACCTGCAGGTGAACTTCGAGCAGCTGATGCGCAGCTTTTTCGTCGACTCCAACGTGAAAGCCCCGCCGGATCTCACGATCGTCTCGTGGTTGCCCTTCTACCACGACATGGGTCTGGTGCTGGGCGTCTGCGCACCGATCCTGGGCGGCTATCGCGGGGAACTGGCGACCCCGGTTTCGTTCCTGGAGAGGCCGGCCAGGTGGGTGCGGTCCTTGGCCGCCACTCCCCATGCCTTTTCGGCCGCGCCGAACTTCGCGTTCGACCTGGCCGCCCGCAAAACCAGCGACAGCGACCTGGCCGGTCTCGACCTCGGCGGCGTGCTGGGCATCATCAGCGGCGCCGAACGTGTCGAGCCGGCCACCTTGCAGCGCTTCGTCGATCGGTTCGCTCACTTCAACTTCCGGGACCACATGGTGCGCCCGTCGTACGGCTTGGCGGAGGCGACCGTCTTCGTGACGGCCGGCACCTGGAGCGAGTCGTCGGGTGCGGTGCGCTTCGATGCCGATGAGCTCTCCGCCGGGCGCGTTGCGCCGTCTGCGGCCAGGACCGGCGCGGCGCTGGTCAAGTACCGCGTGCCGCGCTCACCCACGCTGCGGATCGTCGACGCCGACACGAACCGGGAGTGCGCGCCCGAGGTGGTCGGCGAGATCTGGCTGCACGGCCCCAACGTCGCCGACGGCTACTGGCGCAAGCCGCCGGAGGAGCAGCGCTGCTTCGGCGCGACGCTCGTGGACCCGTCGCCGGGCACGCCGGAGGGCCCCTGGCTGAGAACCGGCGACCTGGGTTTCCTGTTCTGCGGTGAGCTGTTCATCGTCGGGCGCATCAAGGATCTGCTGATCATCCGCGGGCGGAATCACTACCCCGAGGACATCGAGGCGACGGTCCAGCAGATCACCGGCGGCCGGGTCGCGGCGATCTCGGTGCCGGTGCACAGCACCGAGGAGCTGGTCACCGTCATCGAGCTCAAGGAGCGAGTCGACTCCGGCGAGGAGGCGCTGCGCCGGCTCGCCCGCGTCCGCAGCGACGTCACGTCGGCGATATCCAACGCGCACGGCCTCAACGTCGGCGATCTCGTCCTGGTGTCGCCGGGCTCGATCCCCACCACGACGAGCGGCAAGATCCGGCGCGCCGCCTGTGTCGAGCAGTACCGCGAGGACCGCTTCGCCCGGCTGGACGCCTGAAAACACACCAGCGGGCGCAAGGGACGCCCGCCCCGCGTGCGCACGGACCGGTTGCACATAATGAGTCCCAGCGCACCGGCAAAGGAGCCCCCGATGAGCACGATCGGCACAGACCGTCCCCTCCGCGTCATCCAGTGGACCACCGGCAACATCGGGCGCCGCTCGCTGCACGCCATCATCGGCAGGCCCGACATGGAGCTGGTCGGGGTGTACGCGCACGGGGCGGACAAAGTCGGCGTCGACGCCGCCGAGCTCTGCGGCCGGCCCGAACCGACCGGCGTGCGCGCGACCAACGACATCGACGCGCTGCTCGCCCTGAACGCCGACGCGTGCTGCTACAACCCGTTGTGGCCCAACGTCGACGAGTTGGTGCGGCTGCTGGAAGCGGGTGTCAACGTGTGCACCAGCGCGGCCTGGATCACCGGGGGCAAGCAGACCCCGCAGGACCGCCGGCGCATCCTGGACGCGTGCGAGCGGGGGCAGTCGACGATCTTCGGCAGCGGCGCCCACCCCGGGATGACGAACATGGTCGCGATGGTGCTGTCCGCCTCCTGCGAGCGGGTCGACGAGATCCGGATCACCGAGTCGGTGGACTGCTCGACCTACGAATCGGCGGAGACGCAGACGGCGATGGGCTTCTCCCAGGATCCCGACACCCCGGGCCTGGCGGAGAACGTGCGGGCCGAAAGCGAGGTCTTCGCCGAATCGGCGGCGATGATGGCCGACGCGATCGGGGCGAAGCTGGACAGGATGACCTTCGACGTCACGTTCACCGCGGCCACCGGCGACTCCGATCTGGGCTTCATGAAGATCCCGGCGGGAACGGTCGGCGGCGTCTACGGGTACCACCGGGGCTGGCAGGGCGAACGCAACGTCGTCAGCGTCGGCTTCAACTGGACGATGGGCAACCACGTCGCGCCGCCCAAACCGCTCGAGCACGGCCACGTCATCCAGGTGTTCGGGCTGCCCAACATGCGCACCGTCCTGCACTGCCTGCCGCCGAAGGAGTGGACGGAGCCCGGGTTCATGGGCCTGGGCATGATCTACACCGCGATGCCGGTGACCAACGCGGTCCCGGCGGTGGTGGCGGCGCGGCCCGGCATCGCTACGCTCGCCGACCTGCCGCCGGTCACCGGCCGCGTGGCGCGCTGAACCCATGCCGTGCGCCACACCAAACCGGCCCGGAGGAACGGCTCCGTGCTTTAAGGTTTACGATACTTAGCTGAGCAAATGTTCTGGTGACCTGGCTGGTCGGCGACGGTGTCGAACCTTCCGTTCCGGCAGGACGGTGGGGACCCGCAGCGGTGAGTGGAAGGCGGTGAAATGAGCTCGGTTTCCATTGGCGGCCACCTCAAGCGCGCGTGGATACCCCTGGTGCTGGTGTGTGTCCTGGGCGCCTCGGGCCTGGTCGTGTCGCGACTGCACAGAATCTTCGGTTCGCAGGACCTCAATGCCAACGCCGGCGCCGGGATCGAGATCGTGCAGTTCAATCCCAAGGTCGTCACCTATGAGATCACCGGTCCGCCCGGGTCCACCGCGAACATCAACTACTGGGACGCGGACGCCAACACGCACCAGGTCAACGGCGCGCCGTTGCCGTGGTCGTACACCCTGTCGACGACCCTGCCCGCGGTGAGCGCCAACATCATGGCCCAGACCGACGCCGACCAGATCGGCTGCCGGATCACCGTCGACGGTACGGTCCGCGAGCAGCGAAACGCCGACGGCGTCAACGCGCAGGCCTTCTGCCTGGTGAAGTCCGCATGACCGCCCCGGGCACCCCCGAGCGCGTCCACCGCCCCTTCATCCCGCACTTCATCCGCATCTTCGCGGTGCCGATCATCCTGGGCTGGGTGGCGCTGACGGTCCTCGTCAACGTGGCGATCCCGACGCTGGAGATCGTCGGTGAGGCGCACTCGGCGCCGATGGCCCCCCTGGATGCGCCGTCGATGAAGGCCATGATGCGGCTCGGCCACAACTTCAAGGAGTTCGACTCCAACAGCACGGTGATGGTCGTGCTGGAAGGCCAACAGCCGCTCGACGACGCCGCCCACCGCTACTACGACGAGATCGTCAGCAAGCTGCGGCAGGACCCCGAGCACGTCCAGCACATCCAGGACTTCTGGGGTGACCGGTTCACCGCGGCGGGCGCGCAGAGCGCCGACGCCAAGGCGTCCTACGTCATGATCAACATCGCCGGCAACCAGGGCACCACGGCGGCCAACGACTCCGTCGAGGTCGTGCGCAAGGTCGTCAAGGACACGCCGGCGCCGCCGGGGGTGAAGGCCTACGTCACCGGGCCCGCGGCCCTGTCCGACGACATGCACGTCATCGGCAACGCCAGCCTGGCCAAGATCACCCTGTTCACCCTCGGCGCGATCGCGATCATGCTGCTGCTGGTGTACCGCTCGATCGTCACCACCCTGGTCCAGCTGTTCATGACCGGTATCGCGCTGGCATCGTCGCGCCAGATCGTCGCCGCGCTGGGCTACGTCAACGCGTTCGGGCTGACCACGTTCGCCGCCAACATCCTCACCATGCTGGCGATCGCCGCGGGGACCGACTACGGCATCTTCCTGGTCGGGCGCTACCAGGAGGCGCGGGCGGCCGGCGAGGACCGGGAAACCGCCTACTACACCACGTTTCACGGGGTGGCCCCCGTCGTGCTCGGTTCGGGACTGACCATCGCCGGCGCGACGTACTGCCTGAGCTTCGCCCGGCTGCCCTGGTTCAACACGATGGGCGCGCCCGTGGCGATCGGGATGCTGGTCGTCGTGCTGGCCGGCCTGACGCTGGGCCCGGCGGTGATCTTCGTGGGCAGCAAGTTCGGCCTGTTCGAACCCAAGCAGGCGGCCAAGGGCCGGCTGTGGCGCCGCGTCGGCACGGCGGTGGTGCGCTGGCCGCTACCGATCTTCGCCGTCAGCGGCGCGGTCGTGCTCATCGGCATGCTCGGCCTGCCCGGCTACGTCACCAGCTACAACGACCGCTACTACCTGCCGGAATCGGCCCCGGCCAACCTCGGTTACACGGCGGCGGACCGGCATTTCTCCCAGGCCCGGATGAACCCCGACATGCTGATGGTCGAGGCCGACCACGACATGCGCAACCCGGCCGACATGCTGGTGCTGGACAAGGTCGCCAAGAACCTCATCCGCACCCACGGCATCGCCATGGTCCAGGACATCACCCGGCCCCTCGGGATCCCGATCCAGCACAGCTCGATCCCCTTCCAGAACAGCATCCAGGGCCAGACGACCATGCAGAACATGGACTTCCTCAAGGAACGCATGGCCGACATGCTCAAGATGGCCGACATGATGCAGTTCCAGATCGAGACCATGGAACGCATGTACCAGGTCACCCAGCACCTCTCGCACGCCGCCGACGACAGCGCGCGCACCACGGCCGAAACCTCGGCCATCACCGACCAGGTGCGCGACCACCTGGCCGACTTCGAGGACATGTGGCGGCCGATCCGCAGCTACTTCTACTGGGAGAAGCACTGCTACGACATCCCCATCTGCTTCTCGCTGCGGTCGATCTGGGACACGATCGACGGTTTCGACAAGCTCGCCGAGAAGTTCCACGACCTCTCCGGCGACATCCAGCGCACCGCCGACGCGACGCACGAGATGGAGGCGCTGATCCCGCCGATGATCGCCACGATGAAGACCACCAAAGCCTTGACCCTGACGATGCACAGCACCTTCGAGGCGATGATCAACCAGATGGACGCGATGAACGACACCGCGATCGTCATGGGGCAGAGCTTCGACAAGTCCAAGAACGACGACTTCTTCTACCTGCCGCCCGAGGCGTTCTCCAACCCGGAGTTCATCCGCGGCATCAAGATGTTCTTCTCCCCCGACGGCAAGTCCACGCGATTCTTCATCACCCATCAGGGCGACCCGATGACCCCGGAGGGCATCTCACGGGTCGACTCCGAGCGCCTGGCCGCCCAGGAGGCCCTCAAGCAGTCGTCGCTGTCGGAGGCCAAGGTGTATCTGGGCGGCACGGCGGCGACCTTCAAGGACATGCACGACGGAGCCAAGTACGACCTGATGATCGCGGTGGTGTCGGCGCTGACGCTGATCTTCATGATCATGCTGCTGCTGACCCGCAGCGTCGTGGCCGCCCTGGTCATCGTGAGCACCGCGGCCAGCTCGATCGCCGCCTCCTTCGGGCTGTCCGTGCTCATCTGGCAGGACCTGTTCGGTTTCAAGATCCACTGGATCGTGATGGCGCTGTCGGTCATCATCCTGCTGGCCGTCGGGTCCGACTACAACCTGCTGCTGGTCTCCCGGTTCAAGGAAGAGATCCACGCCGGGCTCAAAACCGGGATCATCCGGTCCATGGCGGGCACCGGCACGGTGGTCACGTCCGCGGGGCTGGTGTTCGCCTTCACCATGGCGGCCATGCTGGGCAGCGACCTGACCGTGCTGGGACAGTTCGGCTCCACGGTCTGCATCGGTCTGCTGCTCGACACCCTGGTCGTGCGCACGCTGCTGATGCCCTCCATCGCCACCATGCTCGGGCGCTGGTTCTGGTGGCCGCAGGTCGTCCATCCCCGGGGCGACTACGGGCGACTACGGCGGCCGGCGGCCAAAGAGGCGGACACCTCCCCGATACCGGTGTCGGCGCTCCGCTGACCCGCGCGGCGCTACCCGGGCAGCTGCACGCACACCGCGACGGCGCCGGCGCCGACGTGCAGCGCCAGCACCGGCCCCAACGGGGTCACCAGCGCGGGTCCGCACGCCGGCAGGCGGCGCGCCAGCGCCGCAACCACCCGCTCTGCGCCGTCGGGGTTGGCGACATGGTGCACCGCCAGCGCCGCGGACTGCTCCCCCACGATCTCGCAGACCCGGTCGATCATCGCCTCGGTCGCATTGTTGACGGTGCGCACCCGTTGGGCCAGAACGAGTTTCCCGTCCTCGATGCGCAGCACCGGCTTGAGCGCCAACGCGGTGCCCAACCACGCCTTGGCCCCGCCGATCCGTCCGCTGCGGCGCAGGTTGTCCAGGCGGTGGACCACGATGAAGGCATGGCTGCGGGACACCGCCGCGCTCGCGGCGTCGGCGACGGCGTCCAGGTCGGCGCCCGCGGCCGCGGCCCGGGCGGCGGCCAGCGCGACGAAGCCGGTGCCCATCGCGGCCGACCTCGAGTCGACGACCCGCACGGCCGGGCCCAGCTGTGCCGCGGTGCGCTGCGCGGCGGCGCAGGTTCCCGACAGCCCCGACGAAATGTGCACCGCCACCACCCCGTCGCCGCCGCTGTCGGCCACCGCCCGCCGGTAGGCGGCCGCGAGTTCGGCCGGGGTGGCCGCCGCGGTGGTGGCGTGACGCTTGTGGACGTCGTCGGGTATTGCGTCGACGCCCTCGCGCAGGTCGACGCCGTCGAGCAGGATGTGCAGCGGGACAACGCGGATCGCCCACCTCTCGCGCAGGTCGGCCGGCAGCCGCGACGACGCGTCGGTCACCACCACGACGGTCATGAGCGCCGCTCCTTCTCATCGCTGCGCTCTGCATCGTCGTCGGCGCGGGTCATGGTCACTCACACGGCTTCTCGGCCGCCGCTTGAGCCTTTTGCAAGGCCTCGGCCAACGCCTTGAGCACCAACTCGGCGACCGCCCGGTGGGCTTCGAAGTTCCAGTGGATGCCGTCGGGGTTGCCCCGCCCGCTCGTGACCTGTTCGGCCACGGCGGCCTTGAGGTCCGCCAGCGGAACGTCGTGGCTTTGCGCCCATTCGGTGATCGCCGCCACGGTGCCCGGGCGGCCGTGATGCGCCTTCCCGTAGGTCTCGGCGATATGCACGGACGGCAGGGAGGCCACGATCGGGATGCCCGGTCGGTTGAAATCGATTGCGGCGCGGGTTTTTTCGAGATAGCCGGCACTCAGGTGCGGAGGCAGCGCGGGCCTGGCCACCGGCGAGAGCCGGGGCTGCACCCAGCCGTACCCGTCGCGCACCCAGCGGCGCAGCCACGACGGGCGCACGTAACGGATCAGCTCGCGCAGCGCCGTCGGCAGCACCGACGGCAGCGAGTCCATCCCGCCGGTCGCGAAGATGACCGCGCCCGCCCTGGGCAAGGCCGCCCAGGCGCGCGGGTCCTGGGTCGCCGCCCACCAGATGTCCCGGCAGGTCCAGCCGATACGGCCGATCAACTCTAAGTCCCAGTCGAGCTGTGCAGCAACGAGATTGGGCCAAATCCGCGGGTCGTCGGCGGGCAGCCCCCCGGTGGGCCCGTAGTAGGCCAGGGAGTCGGCGAACACCAGCAGCGCGGGACGTGCCTCAGAGGACATCGCCGAACACCTGCGCCGAAGCGTTCCAGACATCCAGCCGCCAGCCGATGGCGTCGAACCCGTCGCCTTCGCCGCGGGAGTGGCCGGACAGTTGCACCCAGCTCGCGTTGCCCATGCCGCCCAGGACCGGCCAGTTGCCGACCGGCAGCCTCAGCAGCGCGGCCGACAGCGCGGCGATCAGCCCACCGTGGGCGACGAGCACCACGGGCCGATCCGGCTGGTCGGGGTCGCCCCACTCCGGGTTGGCGGTGACCAGCTCGGCGACCAGCGGCAGGCTACGCGCGGCCACATCCACCCGGCTTTCCCCGCCGTGCGGCGCCCAGGTGGCGTCTTCGCGCCACGCCAGCCGGGCCCCCGGCGCCTCGGCGTCGATCTGGGTGTGCGTCAACCCCTGCCAGTCCCCGAGATGGGTTTCGCGCAGCCGCTCGTCGACCCGGACGTCCACGCCGGCCCGCTCCCCCAGCGTCACCGCCGTGTCGTAGGCGCGCCGCAGGTCCGAGGAGACGATCAGCAGCGGCTGCTGCTTGCCCAGCGCCTCGGCGGCGGCGACCGCCTGCGCCCGGCCCAGCTCACTGAGCTCGGTGTCCAGCTGGCCCTGCATCCGGCTACCGAGGTTGTAGGCGGTCTGGCCGTGCCGCACCATCACCAGGCGACGGATTCTCATCGCGGATCCACCGGTTCCGCCGACAGGTCCACCGGCACCACCGGGCAGTCGCCCCACAGCCGGTCCAGCGCGTAGAAGTCGCGGTCGTCCTGATGCTGGATGTGCACCACGATGTCGCGGTAGTCCAGCAGGGTCCAGCGGCCCTCCCGGGTGCCCTCGCGGCGCGCGGGCTTGTAGCCGGCCCGGCGCATCTTCTCCTCGACCTCGTCGACGATGGCGTTGACCTGCCGCTCGTTGGACGCCGAGGCGATCACGAAGCAGTCCGTGATGACCAGCTGGCCCGAGACGTCGATGACGATGACGTCGTCGGCGAGTTTGGCGGCGGCCGCACCGGCGGCCACGGTCGCCATGTCGATGGCTTCCTGCGTGGCGCTCATGTGTCGTTGCCCGTGGCCGGTCCGGCCTGTTCGGTCGCGCAGTAGAGGCCGCGCTTGGAGACGTACTGCACGACGCCGTCGGGCATCAGATACCACAGTGGGCGCGCCTCCCCGGCGCGCCGGCGGCAATCGGTCGACGAGATCGCCAGCGCCGGGACCTCGACGAGGGTCAGCGCGTCGGCGGCCAGCTCGCCCAGCACCCCGGTGACGTGCTCACCCTGCAGTTCGTAGCCGGGGCGGCTGACGCCGACGAAGTGGGCCAGGCCGAAGGCCTCCTCCCAGCCGCGCCACGACAGGATGGAGGCCAGCGCGTCCGCCCCGGTGATGAAGTACAGCCGGGCATCCGGGTTGACCGCGTGCAGGTCGCGCAGCGTGTCCCGGGTGTAGGTGGGTCCGGCGCGGTCGATGTCGACCCGGCTCACCGAGAACCGGGGATTGGACGCGGTCGCGATCACGGTCATCAGGTAGCGGTCCTCGGCGGCCGACACCGGCCGGCCCTTCTGCCAGGGCTGGCCGCTGGGCACGAACACCACTTCGTCGAGGTCGAACAGGTCGGCGACCTCGCTGGCGGCAACCAGGTGGCCGTAATGGATCGGATCGAACGTCCCACCCATCACCCCCAGCCTGCGCAGCTCCTTTTGCACGGTTTGCCAGCTTACTTGAGCCGGCGGGGACGGCCGATTTCCCGGCAGGCGGCCGGGCCGTCACCCGCGGGCGCGCCGGGTCACACGGGCAGCAGCTGGTCGATCACCGTGGCCAGTTGCTTGGCGGACCGGCACTCGTGCATCGTGATCGCCTCCTGGTAGCGCGGCACCGCGGAGTCGCCGCTGCCCCACAGGTGGGCGGGCTCGGGGTTGAGCCAGTGCGCGTGCCGGCTGGCGGTCACCATGTCCGACAGCACGTCGATGGCCGGGTCGCGGTAGTTGGTGCGGCCGTCGCCGAGCACCAGCAGCGAACTGCGCGGCGACAGCGCGTTGGGAAAAGCCTGCACGAACGACACGAACGCGTTGCCGTAGTCGGAATGGCCGTCACGGCTGTAGACGCCGGCCTCCCGGGTGATCCGCTGGATGGCCACGGCCAGGTCGGCCTCGGGGCCGAACATGTGCGTCACCTCGTCGGTGGTGTCGATGAAGGCGAACACGCGCACCCGCGAGAACTGTTGGCGCAACGCATGTACCAACAGCAGCGTGAAGTGGCTGAAACCGGCCACCGAACCCGAGACGTCACACAGCACAACCAGTTCCGGACGCGCCGGGCGGGGTTTGGCCAGCACCACGTCGATCGGGACGCCGCCGGTCGACATCGACCTGCGCAGCGTCTTGCGCAGATCGATCGTCCCCGAGCGGGTGCGGCGCCGGCGCGCCGCCAGCCGGGTCGCGAGCGTGCGCGCCAGCGGTGCCACCACCCGCTGCATCTGGCGCAGCTGTTCCCCGGACGCGCGCAGGAACTCGACGTTCTCCGAAAGCTGTGGAATGCCGTACATCTGGACATGGTCGCGACCCAGCTGCTCGGCGGTGCGTCGCTTGGTCTCCGCGTCGACCAGCTTGCGCAGCTGGGTGATACGCTGTGCGGCAAGTGCTTTGGCAATCTGCTCCTGGGTGGGCGTGGGCTCGTCGCCGTACGGGGCGAGCAGCCCGGCCAGCAGCTTGCCCTCCAGCTCGTCCAGTGCCATGGCCTTGAGCGCCTGGTAGGACGAGAACGACGGGCCGCGGCTGGAGCTGTATTTGCCGTAGGCCTCGACGATGCGGGCGATTATCGCGACCAGGCGCTCGTCCAGGTCGGCGAGATCCGGGTTCTCGGTGAGCATCTCCAGCAGCATCTGGCGCATGGCCTCGACGTCGTCGGGCGGCAACGAGTCGTCGCCGGCGTCGCCGGCGTCGGCTTCTGAGACCACCGCGCGGGCCCCCAGCGCCGCCGGGAACCACAGGTCGAACATGGCATCGTAGGTCTCGCGGTGGTCGGGCCGGCGCAGCACGGCGCAGGCGATGCCCTCGCGCAGCACCTCCCGGTCGGCCAGCCCGAGGGTGGTCATCACCCGGCCGGCATCGACCGTCTCCGATGGCCCCACCGAAATCCCTGCCCCGCGAAGGGCTTCCACGAAGCCCACCAGATGGCCGGGCAGCCCGTGCGGGGCGAGCGGCCGGGCGGGTCGGATGCGGCGGGCGGCCATCAGTTCAGCCCCATCAGTTCAGCCCCATCAGTTAAGCCTCAGCTCCCCGCTCGCGCGCTGCTGGTCGGATTGGTGCTTGAGGACCACGCCGAGCGTCTGCGCGACGACGGCGTCGTCGATGGTGTCCAGGCCGAGCGCCAGCAGCGTGCGGCCCCAGTCGATCGTCTCGGCGATCGACGGCACCTTCTTGAGCTGCATGCCGCGCAGCACGCCGATGATGCGTACCAGTTCCTCGGCGAGGTGCTGGGGCAGCTCGGGAACGCGGGACAGCAGGATCCGGCGTTCCAGGTCCGGGCTGGGGAAGTCGATGTACAGGAACAGGCAGCGACGCTTGAGCGCCTCCGACAGTTCGCGGGTGGCGTTGGACGTCAGCACGACGAACGGCGCCCGCTCGGCGGTGATCGTGCCCAGCTCCGGGACGGTCACCGCGAAGTCGGAGAGCACCTCCAGCAGCAGGCCCTCGATCTCGATGTCGGCCTTGTCGGTCTCGTCGATCAGCAGCACCGTCGGCTCGGTGCGCCGGATGGCGGTCAGCAGCGGACGGGACAGCAGGAATTCCTCGCTGAACACGTCGTCCTTGGTCTGGTCCCAGTCGCTCCCCCCGGCGGAACCGGAATTCGAGCCGTGCGCGGCCTGGATGCGCAGGATCTGCTTGGCGTGGTTCCACTCGTAGAGCGCGCGCGCCTCGTCGACCCCCTCGTAGCACTGCAGGCGGACCAGTCCCGACCCGGTGGCCTGCGCGACGGCGCGGGCCAGTTCGGTCTTGCCGACACCGGCGGGCCCCTCCACCAGCAGCGGCTTGCCGAGCCGGTCGGCCAGGAACACCGCCGTCGCGGTGGCGGTGTCGGGCAGGTAACCGGTCTGGGCCAACCGCCGCGAGACGTCCTCGATGTCGGCGAACAGCGGCTTGGGCCGGGCGGGCACGCTCACAATCGCATTCTCCTCAAGCATTTTTGGTGGCAGGTCAGGCCGGGCGGATCTGCCCGTCCCCCCACGCGATCCACTTGGTCGAGGTCAACTCCGGCAACCCCATCGGTCCCCGGGCATGCAGCTTCTGGGTGGAGATGCCGATCTCGGCGCCGAAACCGAACTGCTCCCCGTCGGTGAACGCCGTCGAGGCGTTGACCATGACGGCGGCCGCATCGACGCCATCCGTAAAGCGTTGTGCCGCAGCCATATTGGTGGTGACGATGGCTTCGGTGTGCCCGGTGCCGTACTCGTTGATGTGGGCGATGGCGGCATCGACGCCGTCGACCACCGCGAGCGCGATGTCCATCGACAGATATTCGCGGCGCAGGTTCTCCTCGCCCGCGCCTTCGGTCAGGCCCCCGTGCACGGTCACCCCGGCGTCCCGCAGCGCGGCCACCAACCTGGGCACCGCGTCGGCGGCGATCGCCGCGTCCACCAGCAGCGTCTCCGCGGCGTTGCACACGCTGGGCCGTCGGGTCTTGGAGTTCAGCAGAATCCGTTCCGCCACGTCCAGATCGGCGCCCTCGTGCACGTAGACGTGGCAGTTGCCGACGCCGGTCTCGATGGTGGGCACCTGCGCGTCCCGGACGACCGCGTCGATCAGGCTGGCGCCCCCACGCGGGATCACCACGTCGACCAGGCCGCGCGCCTGGATCAGATGCGTGACCGTCGACCGGTCGGTGGCCCCAAGCAGCTGGACGGCGTCGGCGGGCAGGTCCTCGCCGACCAGCGCAGCGCGCAACACGTCGACGAGCGCCTGGTTGGACCGCACCGCCGACGAACTGCCGCGCAGCAGCACGGCATTTCCGGACTTGAGCGCCAGGCCGAAGGCGTCCACGGTGACGTTGGGCCGGCCCTCGTAGATCATGCCGATGACGCCCAGCGGCACCCGCTGCTGGCGCAGATGCAGCCCGTTGGGCAAGGTGTATCCGCGCAGCACCTCGCCGACCGGGTCGGGCAGCCCCGCGACCTGGCGCAGTCCCGCGGCGATTCCCTCCACGCGCCCGGCGTCCAGCGCCAGCCGGTCGAGCATCGCGGGCGCCGTGCCGGCCGCCCGTGCGGCACCGAGGTCGTCGTCGTTGGCCGCAAGGATCGACGCGGTGTGCGCCACCAACGCCGCGGCCGCGGACTGCAACGCGGCGTCCTTGGCGACCGTCGGCAACACCGCGAGCGTGCGGGCCGCGACACGGGCGCGGCGCGCGGCGTCGTGGACTTCCTGGCGCAAATCGGGGCGCGACGGTGCTCCCACACTCATTGCACCCCGACTCATTGACCCAGGGTATCGGTCCACGGATCACCGGGCGAAGCGGCCCGCGTCTGCCCGCGGGCCTCACCCGACCCGCTCACCGCGCCGAACCTGCCGCGCTTTGGTCTGGCGCTCGTCGAGGATGTGGCCGAAGTTCTGCAACAGCAACGGTTCACGCATCACCAGCTGCTCGAGGTGCTCGCGACCGATCTCCAAAGCGGTCACCTCCTCCAGCGCGTACGCGCTGGAGAGGTTCGGCTGCCTGGTCAGCGCCGTCAGGCCCAGAAACGAACCCTCGGCCAGGGTGCTGATCGGCACGATCGACCCGTCGCCGGCCGCGGCGGTCATCTGCACGCGCCCGGCCACCAAAAACGTCATGCCCGTCGGCACTTCACCGGCGTCTTCCACGATTTCGTCGGCGCCGTACCGGACGATCCGCGCGCACGACTGCAGCGACCGCTGTTCCTCGGCGTCGAGCCGCAACGCCGGCGCGACCACGGTGCGCAAGGCATGCGCCACACGTTCGGTCGTCGAAAACACATCGTCGGCGTCGTCGAGGTGCAACCCCGCCCGCCGCGCGGCGTACCAGATCCAGCGCAGGAATGTCGCCTTCGCGGCGCCCGCGTCGGCCGGCGAGCTCAGCCCGATGGTCGTGCGGTACTCGGCGCCACCGAGTGGTACCGAACGGGGCAGCACGCCCGGCTTGCACTGCGGTAACGCGCGCGCAGCCCGCGACAACACCGCGCACACCCGGTCCGGCGGATCGGCGCCGGCGAACGTCGTGGTGATCTCGATCTTGTGTGCGCCGGGCGGGCGGCTGAGATTCGTGAACGCGGTGGTGGCCAGGACCGAGTTCGGCGTGACGCGCATTCCGCTGCCGGTGTCGATGTGCACGGCGCGCCAGTTCACCTCGACGACGCGTCCCCGCGCGGTCCCGGTGTCCAGCCACTCGTCGATCCGGAAGGGTTGCTCGAAAAGCATGAACAGCCCCGACACGATCTGGCCGACGGAGTTCTGCAACATCAGCCCGATGACGACCGAGGTGACGCCCAGCGCGGTGAACAGGCCGCCGATCCGCACGCCCCAGATGGAGGACAACATCACCGCCAGACCGACGCCGATCACGGCGAAGCGGGCCACGTCCAGGAAGATGGCGGGCATCCTTTTGCGCCAGCTCTTTTCGGGCGCGCCCTCGAACACGGTCGCGTTGAGCCCCGAAAGCACCAGCACCAGCACCAGGAACCCGAACACCGTGGTGAGGATGCGCACCGGGATATCCCCGGCCGGCACCTCGGAGGCCTGCACGAGCAGCAGCAGCAGCGCGCCCAGCGGCACCAGGTAGTTCCGCAACACGCTCACCGGCCCCGCCAGGCGGTTGTCCCGCCGCGCGAGCGCATCCTGCAGCTCGGTGAGGACGATCAACCCGAGCGGGAGGCCGACCGCGATGCCGATCGCCCAGTAGAACCACGACGATTCGAAGGCGTTCATCACCGCTCCAGCAGTCGGTAGATCGCCTGGTCGGTGCCGCCGACCGGGATCGTGCCGGCGGGAGCGAACTGCCGCACGTCCCGCATCGCCTCGTACACCTGTGAGCTGACATAGATCCCGGGTTGCGGTGCGCCACTGTGCATTTGATGGGCCAAACTGACGGCACCGCCCCACATGTCGTAGACGAGGCTGGAGCGGCCCACCAACCCGCTCACCACGTTGCCGGTGTTGACGCCGATCCGCAGGGCCAGCTTGTGCTCGCTCTGGTTGTTGAACCGATCGATGATGCGCCCGATCTCGAGCGCGAAGTCGACACTGCGATGGATGCTGTCCAGCCGGGGAGTGACGAGCCCGCAGCTGGCGAGGTAGCCGTTGTGCACCGTGCGAATCCGCTCGATGCCGAGCGATTCGGCGGCGGAGTCGAACTGGCGGAACAGGTCGTTGACGATCCCCACCAATTCGTCCTCCGACAAGTTGTTGGAGAGTTCGTCGAGGCCGACGATGTCGGCGTAGATGATGGCGACGTCCTGGTGTTTCTGGGCGATCGTCTCCTCACCGTCGCGGTAACGCTGCACCACGGACTCGGGCATCAACGCCAGCAGCAGGCGGTCGTTTTCGCGGCGCTGCTCGTTGAGCAACTCCTCCTTGATCGCCAGGTTGCGGCTCATCTCGTTGAACGCCGCTGTGAGGTCGCCGAACTCGTCGCGCGAGTTGACCGGGATGTTCACGTCGTAGTCGCCGGAACTGATCTTGCGCGTGCCGTTCTCCAGGCGGCGGATCGGCTGCACCGCCGCGCGGGCAACGAGCATCGAGGCGACACAGATGGCGAAAATCATTGCCGTCACGGCGATGACCAGGGTCTTGCTGAACCGTCCCAACCGGGCGAACGCATCGGAGTCGTCCCGCGTCGCCAGGACCGACCAGTGCAGATCCGAGTGCGCCACGTCCAGGGGGGCGTAGGCCTCCAGCTCCCCGTTCCCCGTGTAATCGGTGGCTCTGATCACCCCGGTCTCGCCGCGTTGGGCGGCGCGAAGCCCCGCGCTGGGCACCGGCTGCACGAGCACCGTGGTGTGCAAACGGAGCGCGCGGTCCACCACGTCGGGCGGCGTGCCGGCGTTGATGGCGGCGCGCCGGTAATCCTGCGGATCCTGCAGGAAGGTCCGAGAATCGGATCGCATCAGGTTGTCCGGACCCGCCAGGTAGGTCTCGGTCGCGGCGCCCATGCCGGCGGCCCGCCAGTGCCCGTCGGCGGTCATGATCTTGTTGAGCTTGGCGATCGGCACCGGCAGGGCCATGACCCCGTCGATCTTGCCGTTCATGCCCACCGGCGAGACCACCCATGCCGTGGGCAGGTCGAGGTGTGGCTGATACGGCTGAAAGTCGGTGATCCAGACGAAATCGACGTCGTTGGAGGCCAAGGCTTTTTGGTAGGCCTCCCGCAGTTTCGATTCGCGATAGGGGCCGGTGAGGATGTTGGTCCCCAGGTCGGCTCCCTTCCGGACGCTGTAGACGACGTTGCCCTGCATGTCCAGCAGCAGCGCGTCCGGGAAGTCGAAGCGCGTGACGATACCGCGGATGTAGAAGTCGAACCGCGCGTTGGCCGCCGACCACGCGCTGCCGTCGCCGGCGTCCTCGACCGGCAGCGAGTCGGCGGCGGGCCTGGGCGGTGCGGTGTAGTGGGCCTGCACGTACTTCTGCGCGTTGGCACTCGGCAGCACCGCGTTGATGTCGATGGTGTCGCCGGTGGCCTGCCTGATCGGTTTGATCACGTCGTTGTCGTAATAGCCGACGAGCGCCTGCTGCTGGGCCGGGGTGATCGTCGCGTTGGCCAATTGCGCGAAGCCGTCCGTGAACGCCGTTGTCGCCTCGTTGATGCTGAAACCGCCGCTGTAGACGATCAACGAATTCGTCACTTGCCGGAACAAAGACTCCACCGAGCGCTTCTGGGACTGGCGCAATTCGATCAACCGCTCGGACTCGACATCCCGCAACGCGTTGCGGCCGGACATAGCGCCGATGAAGCCGATCACCGACACACCCAGGATGCTCGACAGCAGCAGCGCCACCAGGATTTTGGACTGGATACCGAACCGGAAGTGGGTCCACGGCAACAGCCGGCGGCTCCTGCGTGTCATTTCGGGCGGGGCGAATCCACCGGCGGTGCCACGGTGGTCCTCGCCGTCTGTTCGCCGGCTTGTTTCCCTGCTCATTTCAGAGGTCGGTTCGGCGTCTTTTACCCCGCTCGATGTCAATCGCCTCTCCGCCTTTCTTCGAGCCTTTCTTCGACAGGATTCGGCCCCGCTAAGCCAGCACAGTAGCGCGCGGACCCCCGGATAGCGCCGATTGCCGCAAAGCGGCGCTCCCCGCC
>NZ_VMQU01000130.1 GCF_007714205.1 Mycobacterium helveticum
CTGCCACACGCTAATTGTCCCCTACCGCAGGGCGAATCCGGCGAAATGACTCACCCAATTACCGAAACATCTTTAAGGTTTCTGGCTTGTCGAAGGTCAGGAACCAAAGGAGCCATCAACGACGTGCGCAATGTGAGGCTATGGCGTGCGCTGCTGGGTGTCGACCAGCGCACCGTGATTGAAGACATCGAGGTCGAGGAGGACGACGCCGACGGCGAGACGCTGGTGGTGGCGCGGGTGCGCCCTCGCAGTGGGGTGTCGCGTCGATGTGGCCGCTGTGGGCGCCGGGCGCCCTGGTATGACCGCGGTGCGGGCCCGCGCCGGTGGCCTGGCTTGGATTGGGGCACGGTGCAGGTGGTGCTGGAGGCCGAGGCGCCGCGGGTGAACTGTCCCGCCCATGGGCCTACGGTGGTGGCGGTGCCGTGGGCGCGCCATCACGCCGGACACACCCACGCCTTCGATGACACGGTGGCCTGGCTGGCGGTGGCCTGCTCGAAAACCGCGGTGTGTGAGTTGATGCGCATCGCCTGGCGCACCGTCGGGGCGATCGTGGCCCGAGTCTGGGCCGACACCGACAAGCGCATCGACCGGTTCGCGGACCTGCGCCGCATCGGCATCGATGAGATCTCCTACAAACGTCACCACAAGTACCTGACGGTGGTGGTTGATCACGACAGCGGCAGGCTGGTGTGGGCCGCCCCGGGCCGCGGCACCGCCACCCTGCGGCGGTTTTTCGATGCGTTGGGTTCCGAACGCTGTGCGCAGATCACCCACGTCTCGGCCGACGCGGCAGACTGGATCGCCGCCGTGGTCGCCGAGCGCTGCCCGACCGCGATCCGCTGCGCCGATCCCTTTCACGTGGTGGCCTGGGCCACCGAGGCACTGGACGCCGAGCGGCGCCGGGCCTGGAACGACGCGCGGGCGCTGGCGCGCAGCGAGCCCAGGTGGGGCCGCGGCCGGCCCGGTAAGAACACCGCGCCGCGGCCCGGCCATGAGCGGGCCCGCCAGCTCAAAGGCGCCCGCTATGCGCTGTGGAAGAACCCCGAAGACCTCACCGAACGCCAGAGCGCCAAGCTGGCCTGGATCGCCAGGACCGATCCCCGGCTCTATCGCGCCTATCTCCTCAAAGAGGGCCTGCGGCAAGTGTTCTCGGTCAAGGGCGAGGAAGGCAAGCAGGCTCTGGACCGGTGGATCTCCTGGGCGCGGCGCTGCCGCATCCCCGTGTTCGTGGAGCTGGCCGGTCGCATCGTGAAACACCGCGAGGCCATCGACGCCGCCCTCGACCACGGCCTATCCCAAGGACTGATCGAATCCACCAACACCAAGATCCGGCTCCTGACCCGTATTGCGTTCGGATTCCGCTCCCCGGAAGCGCGCATCGCTCTGGCAATGCTTGCCCTCGGCGGCCACCGACCCGCCCTACCGGGCCGACACAAACACCCACGGATAAGTCAGTAGAGCCGTTTTTTGGCGGGAGGGAGGTCGGCACGCCTCCCGCGGCTGCGCGCCTATTGCGTCGGCGCGAACTCGGTCTCCAACTCGAGGATCTGGCGCGTGGTCTTCACCACGACGTCGGGGTTCAGGCTGATCGAGTCGATGCCGAGGCGCACCAGGAACTCGGCCATGTCGGGGTAGTCCGACGGCGCCTGGCCACACAGTCCCGAGTGAATCCCGTTGCGGCGGCAGCCCTCCACAGCCAGGCGGATCATCTCCTTGACGCCGTCGTCGCGCTCGTCGTAGTCGAAGGCCACGATCTCGCTGTCGCGGTCCACGCCGAGGGTGAGCTGGGTCAGGTCGTTGGAGCCGATGGAGAAGCCGTCGAAGCGTTTGGCGAACTCGTCGAGCAGGATGACGTTGTTGGGGATCTCGCACATCGCGTACACCTTGAGCCCGTTGTCGCCCCTGCGCAGCCCGAGGTCGGCCATCGTCTGCAGCACCAGGTCCGCCTCGGCGACCCGGCGCACGAACGGCAGCATGATGACGACGTTCGTGAGGCCCATCTCCTCGCGCACCCGCCGCATCGCGCGGCACTCCAGCGCGAAGCCCTCGGCGTAGGCCGGGTGGGCGTAGCGCGAGGCGCCGCGGAAGCCGATCATCGGGTTGGCCTCGGTCGGTTCGAAGCCGCTGCCGCCGATCAGGCTGGCGTACTCGTTGGTCTTGAAGTCCGACATGCGCACCACCACGGGCTTGGGCCAGAAAGCGGCCGCGATCGTGCCGATCCCCTCGGAGAGGCGCTGCACGAAGAACGTGGCCCCGTCGGGGTAGCCGTAGGTGAGCCGGTCGATCGTGCGGCGCGCCGCGGCGTCGTCGACCTTGTCGGGATGCAACAGGGCCAGGGGGTGGACCTTGATGTATTCGCTGACGATGAACTCCATCCGGGCCAGTCCCACACCGTCGTTCGGCAAAAACGTTGTCTTGAAAGCGAGGTCGGGGTTGCCGAGGTTGACCATGATCCGGGTTCGCGGCCGCGGCAGGTCGGCCACCTCGGTGCGGTCCACGTGGAAGCCCACCTCGCCGCGGTACACGCGCCCGGTGTCGCCCTCGACGCACGACACCGTGACGACCTCGCCGTCGGGCACGCGCGCGGTTGCGTCGCCCGCGCCGACCACGGCCGGGATGCCGAGTTCGCGCGCGATGATCGCCGCGTGGCAGGTGCGCCCGCCGCGGTTGGTCACGATAGCGGCGGCGGTCTTCATGATCGGCTCCCAGTCGGGTGTGGTGATGTCGGCGACCAGCACCTGACCGGGTTGGAAGTCCGACAGGTGATCGAGGTGCTCGATCCGTTTGGCCACGCCCGAGGCGACCTTCTCGCCGACCGAACGGCCCTCGGCGAGCACCTCCCTTCCTTCGAGGTCCCTGCCCTCGAGCACGTAATTCTCGATCGTGGTCAGGCTGCGTTGGGAGGCCGACGTCTCGGGGCGCGCCTGGACGATGTAGAGCTTGCCGTCCAGACCGTCCTTGGCCCACTCGATGTCCATCGGGTGCCCGTAGTGCCCCTCGATGGTGCACGCGTAGCCGGCCAGCTCGAGCACGTCGGAGTCGGTGATGCAGAAACGGCCGCGGTCGGCCTTCGGGGTGGGGATGTTGCGGGTCGTGTGTTTCGTTCCGCCCTCGACGAAGATCATCTTCACCGCCTTGTCGCCGATCAGGCGGCGCAGTACGGCGCGGTGCCCGGCCTGGTAGGTCGGCTTGTGGACGTAGAACTCGTCGGGGTCGACCGCGCCCTGAACCACGTTCTCGCCCAGGCCGTACGAGCCGGTCACGAACACGACGTCGTTGAAGCCCGACTCGGTGTCGATGGTGAACATCACCCCCGAGGAGGCGAGGTCGGAGCGCACCATCTTCATCACGCCGATCGACAGCGCGACCTTGAAGTGGTCGAAGCCCTGGTCGATGCGGTAGTGGATGGCCCGGTCGGTGAACAGGCTGGCGAAACAGCGGCGGCACGCGTCCAGCAGGCTCTCGGGACCTTTGATGTTGAGGAAGGTTTCCTGCTGCCCGGCGAAGCTCGCGGTCGGCAGGTCCTCGGCGGTGGCCGAGCTGCGCACGGCGAGGCTGACCTCGTCGCCGTACTCCTCCTGCAGCGTGCGGTAGGCGTCCAGGATCTCGTCGGCCAGGTCGTGGGGAAGGCCGGCGCCGTAGACGATTTCGCGGGCGCGTTTGCCCTTGCGCGCCAACGCGGTGACGTCGGCGGGGTCGAGGTCGTCGAGCTCGGCGTGCAGCGCGTCCCAGGCGCCGGCGCGGTCCAGCATGTGCTTGTAGGCCTCGGCGGTGATGGCGAACCCGTGCGGCACCCGGACGCCCTGCTGCGACAGCTTCTGGAACATCTCGCCGAGCGAGGCGTTCTTGCCGCCCACCAGAGGCACGTCGGCGATGCCGAACTCCTCGAAGAAGCGAATATAGGTGAGCCCGCTCATGATCTGTTCCTTCGCGTAGTTGCCCATCCGCCGTTGCCCATCCGTAGTTGCCCATCCGCCGCAAAACCGTTTGGGCGTCACGTGATGACGATGGCGTCACGTGATGACGATATGGCCGCTCGTGCCGCCGGACAGCTTTCGTTTGGCACCGAAGATGAGGACTTCCGGCCCTGATCACGGGCGGTGCGGTGGCGGAGAGTGGCGGGATGGAGCAGTTGACCGCCCTGGACGCCGCCTTCCTGGAGGTCGAGGACGCCGACCCGCACGTGAGCCTGGCGGTGGGCGGGGTGTCGGTCGTCGAGGGGCCCGCGCCGGGCTACGACGAGTTCGTCGCGGCCTTCGCGCCGCGGGCGGCGGCGATCCCGCGCTGCAGGCAGGTGCTGCGGACCCATCCGCTGGACCTGCGGCCACCGGAATGGGTCGACGACCCGCACTTCGACCTGTCCCGCCACCTGCACCGCGCCGCGCTGCCGCACCCCGGCGGCGACGCCGAGCTCTTCGAGACGATCGCCGCCCTGATGGAGCGCCGGCTCGACCGCGAGCGCCCGTTGTGGGACTGCTGGATCATCGAGGGGCTCAGCGACGACCGGTGGGCCGTGCTGACCAAACTGCACCACTGCATCGCCGACGGCGTCGCGACCACGCAGCTGCTGGCGAGGTTCGGCGACGACGCCGGCACCTTCGACGCCGGCACCTTAGCCAGGGGCACCTTCGCCACCGACATCGCCGGCACCAAAGGTCCGGCGCACCAGGGCGCGAGCCTGGCGAGGATCGACCTGAACCCCCTGAGCTGGCTGCGCGAGATCGGGCGGGGCGCCCTGGCGGCCGAACACGCCGCCGTCGGTGCGGCCGAGCTGACGTCCGCCCTGCTGCGACCGGCCCCGCCGTCGTCGCTGCACGGACCGCTCACGACGATGCGGCGCTACAGCGCAGCCCGGGTCCGGTTGGCCGACCTGCAGAAGGTGTCCCGGGCATTCGGTGTGACGCTCAACGACGTTGCGCTGGCGGCGATCACGAACAGCTATCGCAGCATCCTGCTGGAGCGGGGCGAACGGCCCGGCCACGATTCGCTGCGCACCCTGGTCCCCGTGTCGGTCCGCACGGCCGACCACTTCGCGGCCACCGACAACCGGGTCTCGGCGATGCTGCCGCTGCTGCCGGTCGACGAGCCGGACCCGGTGCGGCAGCTGGGGCTGGTGCGCGAACGCCTCACCCGGGCCAAGGCCAGCGGACAGAGCGAGGGCGGCAGCGCGGCGGTGTCCGCGGCCGGCAACATACCGTTCGCCTTCTCGGCGTGGGCGATTCGGCTACTGGCGCGGCTGCCGCAACGCGCCGTCGTCGGTCTGGCGACCAACGTACCCGGCCCGCGCGGCCGGCAGCGGCTGCTGGGCCGGCGGGTGCTGGAGATCCTGCCGGTCCCGCCCATCGCCCTGCGGGTGCGCACCGGCATCGCGATGGTCAGCTACGCCGACGCGTTCGTTTTCGGCATCACCGCCGACTACGACGCCGCGTCCGACGTCGGGGCGCTGGCCGCGGGCATCGAGGACGGGGTGGCGCAGCTGGTCGCGGCGAGCCGCGCGCGGCGCCGCAGGCGGGTCCCGGCGCCGGCGGGCTAGCCCGCTTCCCGGCCCGCCTTGGCGCGGTGGGCCCGCTGGTGTGCCGTCAGCAGCAGGTGGTCGAAGTCCTTTCGGGAGTCCACGGCCACGCCCGACGCGCGGAAGTCCTGGGCGAGCTGCTCGGCCAGCGCCCGCAGCTTGACGTTGGTCTCCTGCGACAGCCATTTGAGCAGGGGTGAACGCGGCGTCGCCGGTGATGCCGTAGACCAGCATCAGCATGCCCTTGGCTTGTTCGATGGCGGCGCAGTGTTCGCCGATGCGGGCCAGCTTCGCGCTGACGGGGTCCTCCCGCGCCCGTCCGGCCGAGGCGGAGATGTCGACGTAGAAGCCGTGCGTCCCCGATCACCTCGCCGGCGTCGTCGCAGAGCTGATCCCCGACGACGATGACCGAGCGCACCCGCCCCCGGGTGTCGACGATCCGGTGGCGGGTGCCGAATGCCTGGTGATCGTTGAGGATCTGGTCGATGGTGGCCGCGACCCGGCCGCGGTCGTCGGGGTGTTTGTGCGCGAGGCTCGATGTCCTCCCCGCTCGATGTCCTCCCCGCTCGATGTCCTCCCCGCTCGATGTACTCGGTGTCGCCGTTGAGATTCCACCTCATCGGTCAACCGGCATCGGTCAACCGGCATCGGTCAACCGGCCTGCTCGGGTGGGTTCCGGACGGGAAGGCGGCGACCGGGATTGCCGCGCGGCGGCCGCCGCCGTTCCCGCCGGTCGTTCAGGCGTCGATCACCTCGCGTTTGACGGCGCTGTCGTTGATTGCCGTGTGCCCGCCGCGGTCGACGGAGATCTTGCGCGGCTTGGCCTTTTCCGCGACCGGGATGTGCAGCCTCAGGACGCCCTCGCGGTAGGCGGCCTCGATCTTGTCGGTGTCGAGGTTTTCGCCGAGCACGAGCTGGCGACTGAAGACGCCGCGAGGCCGCTCGGTGGCCAGCATCTCCCGGTTCGGGTCCAGGGCCGGGCGCTCCGCGCGCACGGTCACCACGTTGCGCTCGATGTCGATGTCCAGCGAGTCGGCGTCGATGCCCGGAAGGTCGAACTCGACGACGAAGTTCTCCCCGTCTCGCCAGGCATCCATCGGCATCACCGCCGGCCGTGCCGCGGTGCCGAATACCTGCTGGGTGAAGCGGTCCAGATCACGGAACGGGTCGGTGCGCATCAGCATGGCGGTCACCTCTCACTCCTAACCTACTGTGGTGAATGACTTTGATCTATGCCTTACGGCATAGATTTTATATACCAGAATCGACAGATTAATGCAACTGTGGTAAACAGGTTCCCTGTACTAAAGGTTCCCTGTACTGATTTGCCGAGGAGATGCCCCGATGCCCGATCAGCCTGGCGACAGCGGTGCGCCGGCGCCCGATCGCGGCGTGTACGGGATCTCGGTGGCCGCCGAACTCTCCGGTGTCGCGGTGCAGTCGCTGCGGCTCTACGAGCGCTACGGACTGCTCACGCCCGCCCGCAGCGAGGGCGGCACGCGGCGCTACAGCGCCGACGACCTGGCCCGGCTCCAACGCATCAACGCCCTCGTCGGCGACGGTGTCAACCTGGCCGGCATCGCCCGCATCCTTTCCCTCGAGGACGACAACGCCGCGCTGTCCGCGGACAATACCGATCTACGGTCCACCAACCGCAGCTTGCGCAGCGCGGCGAAGGCCGGCGGGTCCGCGCGGCAGGGCGAACCACCGCAATCCTGACCTCGCTCACCGACGTTGCGGCCCACGTCCACGCCACCACGCGCGCCGTGCAGTACGCGTTTCGCCGTCATCTGGACATGGCCCCGATGCAGTACCTGCGGCGGGTCCGGTTGGGGCGCGCACCGCGACCTGATCGGGTCCGACCCCGGCGGGACGACGGGGGGCGCGGTCGCGGCGCGGTCATCCCCTTCCGGATCTCGTGCCGCAGCTGCCACATGTGCGACACGCAGCTCTACACCCAATGCGAGACCACCCAGGTGCGCGACAAGGGCATGGGGACGGCGCTGTTCGGCTATTCGGAGCTCTACGGCGAGGTGCCCGGGGGCCAGGCCGAACTGCTGCGGGTGCCCCGGGCCCAGTTCACGTACATCAAAGTGCCTGAGGGGCCGCCGGATTCGCGCTTCGTCTACCTGTCCGACGTGCTGCCGACCGCCTGGCAGGCCGTGGCCCACGCCGACATCCCGGCGGGTGGCACGGTGGCCGTGCTCGGCCTGGGCCCGATCGGGGACATGGCCGCGCAGCGCGGCATCCACACCATCGACCTGGGCCGGCTGGACGGCCCGGTCGGCGACGCGATCCGCGACCTGACCGACGGCCGGGGCCCGGACTCGGTCATCGACGCCGTGGGCATGGAGGCGCACGGCTCCCCGGTGGCCCGTCTGACCCAGCAGGCCACCGGCATGCTGGGCGACGTGGTCGCCAAGCGGCTGATGCGGACCGCCGGAATCGACCGGCTGGGATGGCGGACCCCTTCCCGATGCTGGTCATGTTCGACAAGCAGGTGACGGTGCGGATGGGCCAGGCCGACGTCAAGCGCTGGGTGGAGGACATCATGCCGCTGCTGGCCGACGACGACCCGCTGCGGGTGGACACGTTCGCGACCCACGTGCGGCCCCTGGACCAGGCGCCGCACGGCTACGAGATCTTCCAGAAGAAGCGGGACGGCGCGGTGAAGGTGCTGCTCGAGCCGTGACCGCGCGGCCCCGGGGCCGACCGCAAAAGCCCTGTCTGCCAAAGCATTCCCGTACGCCGGTTTGATCGCCGCGCCACTCGGGTATCAAGTGCGCCATGACGAGCGCCGAAGTACCCGTCCCCACGCCCACCGGTGAACTCTGGCCGGGCAAGGCCTACCCGCTGGGTGCCACCTACGACGGCGCGGGGACCAACTTCGCGGTCTTCTCCGAGGTGGCCGAGCGCGTCGAGCTGTGCCTGTTCGACGCCGACGGCACCGAGTCGCGGGTGCGGCTGCCCGAGGTCGACGGGTTCGTCTGGCACGCGTACATCCCCGGTATCGAACCCGGCCAGCGCTACGGCTACCGCGTCCGCGGCCCGTACGACCCGGAGAACGGGCTGCGGTGCAACCCGAACAAGCTGCTGGTGGACCCGTACTCGAAGGCGATCGACGGCAGCTTCGAGTGGAACCAGTCCCTGTTCGGCTACAACTTCGGTGACCCCGACAGCCGCAACGACGAGGACTCCGCGCCCAGCATGCCCAAGTCGGTGGTGATCAGCCCGTACTTCGACTGGGGCAACGACCGGCCGCCGGACCACCAGTACGCCGACACCGTCGTCTACGAGGCGCACGTCAAGGGCCTGACGCAGACGCACCCCGACATTCCCGAACAGATGCGCGGCACCTACGCGGCGGTGGCGCACCCGGCGATCGTCGAGCACCTCAAGAGCATCGGTGTCACCGCGATCGAGCTGATGCCGGTGCACCACTTCGCCAACGACTCGACCCTGGTCGACAAGGGCCTGTCGAACTACTGGGGCTACAACACGATCGGGTTCTTCGCGCCCGACTTCAAGTACTCCAGCTCCAGGTCCCCCGGGGGCCAGGTGCAGGAGTTCAAGGCGATGGTGCGCGCCCTGCACGAGGCGGGCATCGAGGTCATCCTGGACGTCGTCTACAACCACACCGCCGAGGGCAACCACCTGGGCCCGACGCTGAGCATGCGCGGCATCGACAACGCCGCCTACTACCGGCTGGTCGACGACGACAAGCGCTACTACATGGACTACACCGGCACGGGCAACAGCCTCAACGTCGGGCATCCGCACGCGCTACAGCTGATCATGGACTCGCTGCGCTACTGGGTGCTCGAGATGCACATCGACGGCTTCCGGTTCGACCTGGCCTCGACGCTGGCCCGCGAGTTCTACGACGTGGACCGGTTGGCGACGTTTTTCGAACTCGTGCAACAGGATCCGACGGTCAGCCAGGTCAAGCTGATCGCCGAACCATGGGATGTCGGCCCGGGCGGCTACCAGGTGGGCAACTTCCCGCCGCAGTGGACGGAGTGGAACGGCAAGTACCGCGACACCGTCCGCGACTTCTGGCGCGGCGAACCGGCCACACTCGACGAGTTCGCCTACCGGCTGTCGGGGTCGGCCGATCTCTACGAGCACACCGCGCGCCGGCCGGTGGCCTCGATCAACTTCGTCACCGCCCACGACGGGTTCACGCTGCGCGACCTGGTGTCCTACAACGAGAAGCACAACGAGGCCAACGGCGAGGACAACAACGACGGCGAGAGCCACAACCGCTCGTGGAACTGCGGCGCCGAGGGCCCGACCGACGACGCGGACGTCAACGAGCTGCGCGCCCGCCAGCAGCGCAACTTCCTGACCACCCTGCTGCTGTCGCAGGGTGTGCCGATGATCTGCCACGGCGACGAGCTCGGGCGCACCCAGGGCGGCAACAACAACGGCTACTGCCAGGACAACGAGCTCACCTGGATCGACTGGGACTCCGCCGACGCCGGCCTCCTGGAGTTCACGCGTACCGTGTCGGCGCTGCGGGCCGAGCACCCGGTGTTCCGCCGGCGCCGGTTCTTCTCCGGCAAGCCGCTGGGCCGGCGCGGCCAGGACGGGCTGGCCGACATCTCCTGGTTCACCCCCGAGGGCGCGGAGATGACCGAGGAGGACTGGGGCGCCGGGTTCGCCAAGTCGGTCACGGTGTTCCTCAACGGCCACGGCATCTCCGACCGCGACCCGCGGGGCCACCGTTTGGTCGACGACTCGTTCCTGCTGTGCTTCAACGCCCACCACGAGACGATCGAATTCACTCTTCCGCCAAAGGAATTCGGGGCCACCTGGCAGGTGGTGGTGTTCACCGGCCCGGAGGAGAGGACACCGGCCGACGAGGTCCCCGGGGGCACCAAGCTGACCGTGGAGGCCTATACGGCCGTGGTGTTGCAGGCCCCGGACGGCGCCTGACCGGCCCCGAAGGGCCCCGTGCCGCGCCGTCACCCCTCGCTCCGGCGCGCCGGCGCACGGTGTGAGATTTCTGCACGGCGCCACCGATCTCGCCGGTTCGACGGCGCCGCCTTCGTTCGTTGCGCACAATGGCGATGTTATGGACAGCCCGCAGCCCGACGTGCGTCTGCAGGAATCGCTGGCCCGGTACGAGCGGGCCGCCGTCACGGTGGCGCTCGCCGTCGCCGCGCTGGACTGGGTGGGCTGGACTTGCGGTATCGAGCCGTTGACGCGGATCAACCCGGCCTGGCCGCAGATGATGCCGTGGACCGCACTGTGGCTGGCCGCGCTGGCGGCGGCGATCGCGGCGCAATCGGGGCGGCCGTCGCGCGCTCGGGTGTGGGCGGGGCGTGGCCTGGCCGTGGCGGTGGGCATCCTTGCCGCCGTGGTCCTCGCCGAGTCCGCGACCGGCAGGTCGTTCGGGCTCGACGAGGTGTGGTTCACCGAAACGGTGCGCACCCTGCACTGGTCCTGGCCGGGGCGCCCGAGCTCGCCGACGGCGTTGGCGGTGTTGCCCGTGGCCGCCGCCGTCGCGCTGATGCGGCTGGATCGCGGGACTTCCGGGGCCTGGGCGGTGTGCGTGGCGGCCGGCGGGGCCATCGCGTTCGTCTCGGTCGCGGCCTACCTGTTCGACGCCGTGTCGCTGGTGGGCGTCACCCCGTCGCGCGGCCAGTCGATCTCGACGGCGTTGACCCTGCTGCTGCTCGTCACCGCCACGGCCGCGGCACGCCCCGACCGGTTTCCGTTTGCCTGGCTGCTCGCCAGGCCCGACCGGCGCTCGCTGGTCCGGCTGCTGGGGATCCTCGCCGGCTTTCCGGTCGTCGTGGCGCTGTCGCGCGCGACGTTCCTGGCGGTCGGCATCGGGGAGCCCACGGAATGGAGCCTGTCGATCGTGGTGGGCACGCTGATCGCCGGGGCGGTCACGTTCTACCTGAGCCAGCGCGAGCAGCGGCTGCTGATCGAGAAGGAGCTGCTCAGCAAGAAACGCGCCGACGCCGAGGCGCGTTATCACATTCTCGCCGACAACGCCGTGGACGTCATCGTCCACCTGCGCGGCAGCGAGGTCGCATGGATCTCGCCGTCCGTGGAGGCCGCGCTGGGGGGACCGCCACAGCAGTGGATCGGCGCGGACCTGAGCAGGCGCATTCACGCGGACGACGTCGACGCGGTGGTGGCCGCGCTGGGCGGCATCGCCGGCGGCGGCTCGGTGCTGCGGCGGTTCCGGGTCCGCTCCGCCGACGGCGACGCCTACCACTGGGTCGACAGTCACGCCAAGCCCTACGTCGACGCCGAGGGCAACACCGACGGGGTGATCGCGGCGCTGCGCGTCGTCGACGACCAGGTCGAGGCGGAGCAGCGACTGGAACGGTTGGCCCGGTTCGACGCCCTGACCGGGCTGGCGAACCGGGCCGAGGCGATCGAGCGCCTCGAGTCCGCGCTGCACCAGGCACCGACCCTGGGCGCACACCTGGGCATCCTGTTCTGCGACATCGACCGCTTCAAGGACATCAACGACACGTGGGGCCACGGCGTCGGCGACGCCGTGCTCACCACTCTGGCGGCCCGGATCCGCGACTGCGTCCGCGAAGGCGACACCGTCGGCCGGACGGGAGGCGACGAGATCCTCGTCCTGCTGCCCGACGTCAAGAGCGACGACGCGCTCGCCCGGATCGCCGAGAAGATTCGCTTGCGTGCCGCCGAACCGATTCGCGAATCCGGTTGCACGATCTTCGCGACCCTGAGCATCGGTGCCACCATGGCCGTGCCCGGCGAGGCGGTCTCGTCGCTCACGGCCCGGGCCGACGCGGCGATGTACCAGGCCAAACAGGGCGACCGGAACACCGTCATCCGCATCTGAGCGGGCGGGGCACCGCGATCCGGTAGGTTTCTCGCCAGTGGTTGAGTCGTTACAGAAAAGGGTGAATATGTCACGGACAGTGGTGGTTGGCGCCTCGAGCGGCCTCGGACGCTGCATTGGTGTCGGCCTCGCGCGGCGTGGCGATCAGGTGGCGCTGCTGGCCCGGCGCCGGGAGCGTATCGAGGCCGCTGCCCGGGAGGCGGGGGCCGGCGCGATCGCCGTGGAATGCGACGTCACCGACGAGGCCGCCTGCCGTTCGGCCATCCAGGAGGCCGCCGAGGCGCTCGGCGGCATCGACAACCTCGTCTACACCCCGGCCGTCGGGCCGCTGGTGCGCATGGTCGACACCGACGCCGAGACGTGGCGGCGGATCTTCGACACGAATGTGATCGGCGCGGCCCTGGTCACGGCCGCGGCGGTGCCGTACCTGACGGCCCCTGCCGGCACGGGGGCCGGCACGGGGGCCGGCAAGGCGGTCTACCTGTCCTCTGACGCGGGAACCTTCGGGCCGCCCTGGCCGGGTCTGGGTGCCTACGGCGTCAGCAAGGCGGCGCTGGAGCGGCTCGTGGAGGCGTGGCGCGCCGAGCACCCCGACATCGGCTTCACCACGCTCATCGTGGGGGAGTGCCCCGGCGGCGAGGGCGACGCGGCGACGGGCATGAACACCGGCTGGGACATGGACCTGGCCATGAAGGCCGTCCCGCTGTGGGCTTCGCGCGGCTGCATGCCCGGCAAGCTGATGCCCGTCGAGGACCTCATCGAGGTCGTGCACACGATCCTGCGCACGGACGCGGCGACGTCGATGCCGCTCGTGGTGGCCCGGGGCGCGCCCGCCGGCCCCGCGGCGTTGGTGGAGTCCGCCCCGTCGTGACGGCGGGTCAGCGGCCGACCCTCTCGCGCACCTTGTCGGTGAGGAAGCGACCGGCCGAGACCGGCCGGAACGCGCGGGCGGCGGCGGTGAGCGCGTCGCGGGACTCCCCGGGCAGTTCGACGTCGGCGGCGGCGACGTTGAACTCGAGCTGCTCGACGCTGGAGGCCCCGGGGATGGCGACAACGCCCGGCAGGCTGATCAGCCAGGCCAGCGCCACCTGGGCCGGCTTGGCACCCACCTGCGTGGCGACGTCGCGCAACGTCTGCAGCAGCGGCTCGATGCGGCGCAGGTTCTCGGTGCCGAAGAGCGGGTTCAGCGCGCGAACGCCCCCGGGCCGGTTGTCGAGGCCGTACTTGCCGCCCAGCAGCCCCTGGGCCAGCGGGCTGTAGGCGATCACGACGCGGTTCTCGCGCTCGGCGAACGGGACCAGGTCCTCGAGCGCGCCGGCGTGGGCGAGCGAGAAGTGGACCTGGTTGCTGATCACCGGACGGCCGAGCGCGGCGTCGGCCTTGCGCCACCGCGCCAGCGAGTAGTTGGAGACCCCGGCCGCGCCGATCCTGCCCCGATCCAGCAACTCGCGCATGCCGGGCATGATCACCGAGTCCGGGAACACCGGGTTCGGCTGGTGGACCTGGTAGAGCGGGATGCGGTCCAGGCCCAGCCGGCGCGCGCTGGCGGCCTCGCGTTGCCTGACCACGGCGGGGAAGGGGGCGACGGGCATGATTTTGCTGGCCACCGCGACCTCGGCCCGCTCGGCGCCGAGCGCCTCGCCCAGGATGCGCTCGCTCTTGCCCAGCCCGTACACCTCGGCGGTGTCGAACAGCGTCACCCCCAGCGCCCGGGCCCGCCGCACGATGTCACCGGCGGCGCCGGAGGCGTAGCGGTCCCCGTAACCCCACTCGCGCGAACCGAACTGCCACGTGCCCAGGCCGATCCGGCTGACCCGGCCGACCCCGTCGACGTCGAGATAGTGCATGGGCCCCACCCTACTTACTGAGGACCTTACTGAGGACCTTACTGAGGACCTTACTGAGGACCTTACTGAGGACCTACTGAGGAATCTTGTCGAGGATGTAGTTGGCG
>NZ_VMQU01000131.1 GCF_007714205.1 Mycobacterium helveticum
CGCGGGGGCCGGGTGTGGCGTGCGGCATGTCTCGGCGGCCGGCGCTCGCGACGTGTCCGGCACGCTGCGTTCCGGCGGCCTTGACCGGACCTACACCCTGCACGTGCCGCCCGGCGACCCGGTCGGTCTGGTGCTCAGCCTGCACGGCGGCGGCGGCAGCGGCACCGGGCAGCGGGGGCTGACCGGCTTCGACGGCGTCGCCGACGCCCACCACCTGCTGGTGGTCTACCCCGACGGCTACGACAAGAGCTGGGCCGACGGCCGCGGGGCGTCGCCGGCGGACCGCCACCACGTGGACGACGTCGGGTTCCTGGTCGCGCTGGCCGGCAAGCTGCAGGGCGACTACGGCATCGCCCCGGGCCGCGTCTTCGCCACCGGCATGTCCAACGGGGGCTTCATGTCCAACAGGCTGGCCTGCGATCGCGCCGACGTCTTCGCCGCGATCGCGCCGGTGGCCGGGACCCTGGGTGTGGGCGTGCCGTGCCACCCGTCCCGGGCGGTGTCGGTGTGGGAAGCCCACGGAACCGCCGACCCGCTGGTGCCGTTCGGCGGGGGCAACGTGCGGGGTCGCGGCGGGATCAGCCACTCCGTCTCCGTCGCCGCCATGGTGGAGCGGTGGCGCTCGGTCGACGACTGCCACGGCGATCCGTCGGCGGAGGCCTTGCCCGGCGTGGGGGACGGCACCGCGGTGCACCGCTTCGCCTACACGGTGTGCGCGGCGTCCACCGAGGTGGTGTTCTACCGGATCGACAACGGCGGCCACACCTGGCCGGGCGGCAGGCAGTACCTGCCCAGGGCGGTCATCGGGCGCACCACCCGGGCCCTCGACGGCTCGGAGGCCATCGCACAGTTCTTCCTCGCGCACGCCCGGGATTAGCCCGCGCCGCCGCCGGCAAAGCCGACAGCCCTGCGCCACGCCCCGTTGGCGTGATCTTATTACCGCGATCTTGTTACGATGCCCCGTGCCTGCGGGAAACGCAGCGTTTCTCTTCCCACTGTCCGGAGGAATCGGATTGCAACTCAATCGGTTTGGCGCCGCGCTGAGTATCCTGACGGTCGGTGCGCTGCTGGCGGGCTGTGGCGGTGACGGCAACGGGGGGCACGCGGCGACGGGCACGTCGCCGGTCCGGGTCGCGTGCGGCGGCAAGCCGACGCTGCGGGGCAGCGGTTCCACGGCGCAGGCGAACGCGATCAACGGCTTCGTCAAAGCCTTCGAACAGGCCTGCCCGGGTCAGTCCCTGACCTACACGCCCAACGGCTCCGGCGCCGGGATCAGCGAATTCACGGGAAACCAAACCGATTTCGCCGGCTCCGACTCCCCGCTGAGCAAGAACGAGTACGCCGCGGCGCAGCGGCGCTGCGGTTCGCCGGCGTGGAACCTGCCGGTGGTGTTCGGCCCGATCGCCATCGCCTACCACGTCGACGGTGTGACGTCGCTGAACCTCGACGGCCCGACCGCCGCGCGGATCTTCAACGGCGACATCAAAACCTGGAACGACGGCGCAATCCAGGCGCTGAACCCGGGCACCACCATGCCCGCCGAGCCGATCAGCGTGGTGTTCCGCAGCGACCAGTCCGGCACCACGGACAACTTCCAGAAGTATCTGGACACCGACTCCCGCGGCGCCTGGGCCAAGGGCGCCGGCAAGACGTTCAACGGGGGAGTCGGGGAGGGCGCCAACGGCAACGCCGCCGCCGCCGCGGCCGTCAAGAGCACCGCGGGGTCGATCAGCTACATCGAATGGTCCTACGTCCGGGCCCAGCAGCTGGACATGGCCAAGATCATCACCGCGGCCGGCCCGGACCCGGTGGGGATCAGCGCCGAGTCGGTGGGCAGGACCATCTCCGCCGCCTGGTTCATCAAGAAGGGCAACGACCTTGCCCTGGACACGATCTCGTTCTACCGGCCGAACCAGCCCGGCTCGTATCCGATCGTGCTGGCGACCTACGAGATCGTGTGCTCGAAATACCCCGACGGGCGGGTCGGCGCGGCCGTCAAGGCGTTCCTGCAGAGCGCGATCGGCGCCGGGCAGGACGGCCTTTTCGACCACGGTTACGTTCCCGTTCCCCGGGCGTTCATGCCGCGGTTGTCGACCGCGGTCAACGCCATCTCCTGACCGGGCCTTACGTCAGGGCGCCGCGTGGTTCCTCGGGCAGAACGCGGCGATGCTCGCGCCGACGAAGAAGCCGGCGTGGTAACCGTCGAGCCGGCTGTTGCTCATCACCTCCGAGGCGACGTCGGACTTCTGCCTGCCGAGGTCGAGTTCGTCGCACACCTCGTGACCGGCGATGATCGCGGCCTGCGCCGACGGGAAGTTGATGCCCTTGGCCTGCACCGCGGACAGGAAGGCGTTGTCGATCGCGTCGGCATGCGCGGCCGGGGCCGCGATCCCCGCCGGGCCGAGCAGCGCGACCGTCAGGGCAAGGCCGACAGACAGTGGACGCCCGCGCTGCGGCGTGCGCGTCCGGCTGTGCGTCATCGGTGGGTCCTCCCGGTGGGCGGTGCATGAAGGCAAGCCAGGCCTTTGGCACAGCGATCATTGCATGCCGCGGCCGCACCCGCGAAAGTTCCCGGCGCACTTCACAGAAGTCTGCGGTTCAGCGCTGGCAGACCGGGCACCAGTACGTCACCCGCGTGCCGGTGCCGCTGGATTCGCCGTATTCCACGCGCGTGTGGCAGCGACGGCAGGGTTGTCCTGCCCGCCCGTAGACCCACAGCTGCCGGCCCGGCCGGGTGTCGCCGGTGGTGCACCGGTTCCAGCGGAACCGGTTGGTCCACAGCATGTCCCGGGCGCGCGCGACCAGCCGGTGCGGTTCGGCGAGCGCGCCCACCGCAGCGGTGGGCAGATGCCCGGCGACAAAGCACAATTCGTTGCAGTACACGTTGCCGACCCCCGCCAGCACCCGCTGGTCCAGCAGCGCCTCGGCGAGCGGCCGGTCCGGCCGGGCGGCGAGGTTGGCGGCGGCGCGCGCGGCGTCCCAGTCCGGACCCAGCAGGTCCGGCCCCAGGTGGGCGACCGCGTCGGCGTCCCGGTCGCGGGCCAGGACTTCCAGCACCCCGAGGTCGACGCCCACGGCGCGCACGGCACCGGCTTCCAGGACGATCCGCGCCCGGTGGTCCACCCGTATCGGACGGTCACCGACCCGCCAGCTGCCGTCCATCTTCAGGTGTGAGTGAATGCTGGCCGGCCCCACCCGGATGAACAGGTGCTTGCCCCGGCTGAGCACCTCGTCCACCACCTGCCCGGCGAGGTTGACGGTGGCGAACCGCGGCACCCGGACATCGCAGCGGGTCAGGGTGCGCCCGGCCAGGTGCTGCCGCAGGATGGCCGCGGTGCGCCAGACGGTGTCACCCTCGGGCATGGTTCTCTGACCTGCTCACCGCAGCCGCAATCCGCGGGGGGTCCGGGAGAATCCGGCGTCCAGCAGCCCCGCCAGCGCGTCCGAGTGCCCGTCGCCGGGCGGGGGCTGCAACGCCGGCACCCCGTCGATGCGTTCCACCAGGATCGCCGCGACGCGCCGGCCGGACACCAGGGCGGCCAGCGCCGTGGCGGCCGCGTGGTGGACCGCGGGGTCGTCGGTGAAGGTCAGCAGCGACCGTCCGCCGCGTTCGAGGAACCAGGCGCACCCGCCGTCCACCAGCACCACCAGCGCCCCGGCCTTGCGGCCGGGCCGGGCACCCTGGCCCCGCGAACTCGAGGCCGGCCAGGGCAGTGCGGCGCCGTAGGGGTTGGCCGGGTCGGCGGCCGCCAGCACGACGGCACGGTAGTCCGGCCGCTGCGCGTCGACGTCGTCGGTGCAGCCGCGCAGCCGGTCGACGGTGGACGCGACGGCGAACTGCGCGCCGCCCAATGACTCCACGAAATAGCCGCGCTGGCAGCGCCCGGCGTCCTCGAACGAGCTCAACACCTTGTAGAGGGTGGCGAACCCGCCCGGCACCCCCTCGGCCGTCACCGCGCCCCTGGTCAGCACGCCGTGCCGACCCAGCAGCAACTCGGCCTGGTGGTGGGCCCGCACCGTGGAATCCGGCTCGGGGCCCGGCAGGGCCGACCACCGCCCGGCCACGGTGGGGTCGGTGGCGCGGTGCTGGGCATGCGCGACGCTGTAGCGGCTCAGGCGCGGTGGCCGGTGCGTCCGGTGCGCCGGTGCGGAACGCCGGCGGCCGCCCGTTCCGGCCAGCAGGGCGCGCACCGGGGCGAAGGTGTCGCCGGTGATCCAGCCGGCCCAGATCAGTTCCCAGAGCGCGGCTTTGAGCTCCGCCGATTCGATTCCGTTTGGCGATCCGTCCTGCGCGAGCTGGCGAAAGAAGTACGCGCCGCCCCCGGACAGCGTGTCCAGGATCGCGCGGTGGGCGTCGGTGAGGTCGATCCCGGCGGGCGGCGCCAGGGTCAGGGGCGCCGAATCGCTGTGGTGCAGCACGATCCAGCCGTCGCTGCCCGAGATGGACCCGGCGCCCGACCAGGTGATGTCCCCGGTCGCCAGCAGTTCGTCGAGCAGCGCCGGGCAGTAGCCGGCCACGCGCGGGCCCAGCACCAGCGGCTCGAGCGCCGAGGCCGGCAGCCGGACGCCGGCCAGCTGGTCGACCACGCTCAGCAGGCCGTCGAGGCCGGACAGGTTCGACGAGACGCGCTGCCAAGCGGGCAGGAACCGGCCGTAGGCGGCGGTGCTCACCGGCTCGACCTGGGCGCGCAGCGCCGCCAGCGAGCGGCGCCGCAGGATGCGCAACACCTCGGCGTCGCACCACTGTTCGCCGCCGGGCGCCTCGGGGGCGGCGACGAACTCGCCGCGCACCAGGCGCCCTCCGGACGTCCCCGAGCCGGCCAGCCGGTTCAGCACGTCGGCCGTCACCCGCAGGCCCAGCCCGAAGCGGGCGGCGGCCTCGGCGGTGGTGAACGGGGTCCGGGTGCGCGCGTAGCGGCCCAGCAGCTCGCCCAGCGGGTCGGCCACCTCCCCGGTGAAGCCGGCCGGCACCCCCGGCGGGACCGCCACCCCGACCCCGTCGCGCAGTCGGCCGATGTCCTCGACGGCCACCCACCAGTCGCGGCCGGCGAACGACACCGTCAGCGCGCGCCGGGCGGCCCGCAGGCCTTCCAGCCAGTCGCCCACCCCGGCCGGAATGTCGGAGCAGGCCCGGGCGCCGACCTCCTCCTCGGTCAGCGGGCCCAGCAGCCGCAACAGGTCGGCGACCCCCTCGGCGTCGCGGGCGGCGCGCTCGGGCGACAGGTGCTGCAACTGGCGGCCGGTCGCGGCGATGACGTCCGGGTCGAGCAGCTCGCGCAGCTCCACCCGGCCCAGCAGCTCGGCGAGCAGCGCCGTGTCCAGCGACAGCGCCGCGGCCCGGCGCTCGGCCAGCGGGGTGTCGCCCTCGTACATGAATGCCCCGACGTAACCGAACAGCAGGGACGCCGCGAACGGGGACGGTTTGGCGGTTTCCGCCTCGCACACCCGCACCCGGCGCCCGGCGATGCCGCTCATCAGCTCGACCAGGGCCGGGACGTCGTAGACGTCCTGCAGGCATTCGCGGACGGTTTCGAGCACCACGGGGAAGTCGGGGTACTTGCGGGCGACATCCAGCAGCTGGGCCGCGCGCTGGCGCTGCTGCCACAGCGGCGAGCGGCGGCCGGGGTGGCGGCGGGGCAGCAGCAGGGCCCGGGCCGCGCACTCGCGAAACCGCGACGCGAACAGCGCCGACCCACCCACCTCGGCGGTGACGCTCGCGTCGATCTCGTCGGCGTCGAACACGAACAGCTCGGCGCCGGGCGGGGCGTCCGTGCCCCCGTCGGACGCGAAATCGGAAAAAGTGTCGGGCAACCGCACCACGATGCCGTCGTCGGAGGCGGTGGGCTTCTCGTCGATGCCGTAGCGTTCCCGCAGCCGCCGGCCCACCGCCAGCGCCAGCGGGCCGTGCACCCGCAGCCCGTACGGCGAGTGCAGGATCACCCGCCAATCGCCGAGCTCGTCGCGGAAGCGCTCGACGAGCAGGGTGGTGTCGGTGGGCACCACCGTCGTCGCGCTCCGCTGCTCGTCCAGCAGGCCCCACAGGTTGTCGGTCGCGTAGGCGTCGAAACCCAGTTCGGCGCAACGTCGGTCGAAGGCGTCGCGGCGCAGGCCGGCCAGCTCGCCGGTGAACGCGCCCAGCGCGGCTCCCAGCTCGGCCGGGCGGCCCACGCCGTCGCCGCGCCAGAACGGCAGCCGGGCCGGCTGCCCGGGAGCGGGGACCACCAACACCCGGTCGTGGGTGATCTCGACGATGCGCCAGCTGGTGGCCCCGAGCGAGATCACGTCGCCGGGGCGGGACTCGTAGACCATCTCCTCTTCGAGTTCGCCGACCCGGGAAGGCTTTTCGGAATCGCCGGCCAGATAGACCGCGAACAGCCCGCGGTCGGGGATGGTGCCCCCGGAGGTGACGGCCAACCGCTGGGCGCCGGGCCGGGCGGTCAGCGTCCCGGCATCGCGGTCGTAGACCAGGCGCGGCCGCAACTCGGCGAACTCCGTGGACGGGTACTTGCCGCTCAACAGGTCCAGGGTGGCCTCGAACAGGCTGCGCGGCAGCGTCGCGAACGGGGCGGCCCGCCGCACGGTGTCGAACCAGCGGTCGGCGTCCAGCGGCTCGAGGGCGGCCGCCGCCACGGTGTGCTGGGCCAGGACGTCGAGGGGGTTGGCGGGCACCCGCATCGTCTCGATCTGACCGGCCAGCATGCGCTGCACGCTCACCGCGCAGCCGATCAGGTCGGTGCGGTGCTTGGGGACCAACACGCCCCGCGACACCTCGCCGACCTGATGCCCCGCCCGGCCGATGCGTTGCAGGCCGCTGGCCACCGACGGCGGTGCCTCCACCTGGATCACCAGGTCGACCGCGCCCATGTCGATGCCCAGCTCGAGGCTCGAGGTGGCCACCACCGCCTTGAGCAGACCCCGTTTGAGGTCCTCTTCCACCAGCGCCCGCTGCTCCTTGCTGACCGAGCCGTGGTGGGCGCGGGCCAGCAACGTCTCGGCGCCGTAGGTCTGGCCGCTTCCCATGATGTGCGCCGGGGCACCGCCGGGCACCCCCCGATTGAACCCGGAAGACTCGGCCGGCAGCTCGACGCCGCGTCGTTCGGCGTGAATCTCGTTGAGCCGCGCCGTGAGCCGTTCGGCCAGCCGTCGCGAGTTGACGAACACGATGGTCGAGCCGTGCGCCTCGATCAGGTCGACCAGGCGCGCCTCGACGTCGGGCCAGATGCTGCGGGTACCACCCGCTTGCGGGGGAGTGTTGGCCAGGTTCGCCATGTCGGGCACGGGCACCTGCACGGTGAGCTCGACGGTCTTGCCCGACGGCGGGGCCACCACCTTCGTCCGAGTCGTCGGGCCTGCTCCGGACAGGAACCGGGCCAGTTCCTCGGGCGGGCGCACCGTCGCCGACAACCCGATGCGCTGGGCGGGCGGCCCGTCGCCCAATGCGTTCGACAGGTCCCGGAGCCGCTCCAGCGACAGGGCCAGGTGTGCGCCGCGCTTGCCGGCGGCGATGGCGTGGATCTCGTCGACGATCACGGTCTGCACGCCGGCCAGGGTCTCCCGCGCGGCCGAGGTGAGCATCAGATACAACGACTCCGGCGTGGTGATCAGCACGTCGGGCGGATGGCTGACGAGGTGGCGGCGCTGCGCGGGCGGGGTGTCGCCCGAGCGCACCCCCACGCTGATGTCGGGGGCCGGCAACCCGCGGCGCTCGGCGATCCGGGTGAGCCCCGCCAGCGGGGTGCGCAGGTTGCGCTCGACGTCGACCGCCAGGGCCTTGAGCGGGGAGACGTACAGCACGCGGGTGCCGGCCTGCCGCTCGGGGCGGGCGGCGAGCCGGTCGATGGCCCACAGGAACGCCGCCAGCGTCTTGCCGGACCCGGTCGGCGCGATCACCAGCGTGTCGTCGCCGCCGGCGATGGCCTCCCAGGCGTCGGCCTGCGCGGCCGTCGGCGCGGCGAACGTGCCGGTGAACCACTCGCGCGTGACCGCGCTGAACCGGCCCAGCGGGTCGCCGGGCCGGTCAGGCCGCTGTGGAACGGCGCGAGTGCTCACCTGACCATGGTGCCAACGGGTACCGACAGCCGCTCAGAACCTGGAGGTGGCCATCAGATGGGCGAGTTCGTCCGGAATGCCCGGCACTCGGGCGATGGCGTCCAGCAGCGCGTGCGCGCAGGCTTCGGCAAGGCGTTCGGCGTCGGTGGTGGGGTCGATGATCCGTTGCCGGCAGATCTCGAAGGTGAGCGCCAGCCAGCCGTTCAGGATCACCCCCAGGTGCTTCTCGAGTTCGGGGTCCAGCTTCTCCGCGGGGACCGAGCTCACCAACTCGGTGACCCGGCCCATGATGTGTTCCATCTGGCGGTTCTTGGCTTCGTCGCTGACGCCGAGCAGCACCGGGTCGGACCGGCCCAGGCCGACATAGGCCGCCCACGCCGACTGCGGATGGTGTTGCTGGTAGGCCATGTAGGCCAGCACGCCGGTCCTGATCTCTTCGAACATCGTCAGGCCCGCCGGACGCAACGCGTTGGTGGCCTCGTAGAGCCGGTCGGCCTCGTCCTGTACGACCGCGGCGAAGAAAGCCCGTTTGTCCGGAAAATAGTGGTACATCAAAGCGCGGGAAACCCCGGCCCGCTCGGCGATCTCGTCGATGCGGACCTCGTCGTACGGCCGCTGACCGAAAACCTCCGCCCCCAGAGCAAGCAGCTCAGCTCGGCGGTCCTCGGGGGACAACCGCCTCCTAGCTGTCGGCATGCGTCAGATAGTACCCACGCAGCCTGGGTTGCCGTCCGGACTTGCGTCTACGGGCCCGAACCCGCCCGGTCGGGGTCATGCCGCAGGCCGCCCGCCGGGCGCGGCAGGCGCCGTCATGTGATCGTCCACACGCACAACCGGCATGCGTACCAGGAAATCTCCGCCCGCACGCCTGCCTGGTCCAGATATTTTTGCCAATCGGCACGGCGGAAACTTCGGGCGATGGAGATTCTTCCGTCGGAACGCACGATGGGGTGCCAGCGCATCACGCGGGCCAACACCGTAAAGAAGTGGTAGGCCAGGGAACTGCGGTGCAGATCGGCGATGTGCCAGCCGCGTACCGAATTCGCCTGAAGCCACATCAGGAACTCGACGACTTCCCGGTCACTGAGGTGATGCGTGAACTGCGAGCTGACGATGAACTGCGGCGGCTCGTCCGGGGTGTGGGCGAACACGTCGCCGATCCGGTAGTCGATGGCCAGCTCCGGCGGTGTGGCGTCGTGGGCGGCTGCGGCGCTGCGCGGGTTCAGGTCGATGCCCGACAATCGTGCCTTCAGCCCCCGCCGATCCGCCCAGCGCGCGATGGCGCGCAACAGATCGCCGTCGCCGTAGCCGACGTCCAGCACGGAGATCTCCGCGCCGGCGGGCAGGGTCCTCGTCGCGCGTGCCAGCCAGCGCAACGCCGGGCGATGGGTGAGTGTCATGCGGTTGACGACGGCGAGATCGGCCAGGCAGCGCCGGTAGTCGGCGAGAGCGACGCTCTCGTCTTCCAGGACTTCCGGCGCCGTGCTGCGTACCGCAAGGTCCATGCACCCTTCTTTCACCTCGAGCCCCCGGGGAGCCCCCGGGCTCAATCATGCGGTACCCCCCCCGCGTCGTCGCCCCGAGGCCTCCCTTTCCGGGGGTGAGAACGGCGGTTTGCCGCCGTTTACCATCGGGTATGCGCTGGGAATCGATCTTTTCGGGGTGGGGGCCGACACGGGCGGACGGCCGGATTCCCCCGCGGCGCGTAACCCATTCGGCGTCGCGACCGATGACACAAGAGGAGCCGCGCGAGACGTGAGGGCGAAGGATGCAGAAGGCAGATGAGTGCTCCCCGGGGGACCGCCTGGGGCACGAAGACTCCGAGGTGCACGCCGCCATCCGCTTCGCGGCCCTGGCCACGGTCGCCGGACTGGGCTTCCTGGTCATGGCGGCGCTGTGGGTCAGCACCTGCCCGGGCGTGAGTGTCGACACGGTGGCGTGCGGCGCGCCGCAGCGCACGATGTTGGCGTTCGGGGGTCCGCTGATCCTGCTGGCCGCCGGGCTGTGGGCGTTCCTGCGCACCTACCGCGTGTGGCGCCACGACGGCACCTGGTGGGGGTGGCACGGAGCGGGCTGGTTCCTGCTGACGCTGACGGCGGTGACGGTGTCGTTGGGAGTGTCGCCGATTGCCGGCCCGGTGCCGGCACTCTGAGGCGCTTCGCCGAACGCACGGGAGAAAACCGGGCTCCCGGGTTTTCTCGTGTCCCCGCAGGGGTATCCCGACGTGGATCATGACTAGTTACCGGGACGATTCGACCGGCCATCGCACCGACCATCGCACCGGCCATCGCACCGGCCATCGCACTGGCCATCGCACTGGGACATGCCGGAGCGGGCGCGTCCGGGTCGGCCCGATTCCGGCAAATTCGGGGCGGGCATCCGGCGGCGACCGTGGCTAATCCCCTGGAACGTATGGTCCGAGGGGGGCTGCAGAGCAGTAGTAATGTCAGTCGAACAATGCCGGGAGACCAGATGAACGATGCGGGACTGCGCGTCAACACGAGCGACCGCGGCCACCGCGCCGTCGAATTGCACGTCGCGGCACGCCTGGAGAACCTGGCGATGCTGCGCACGCTGGTCGGCGCGATCGGCACCTTCGAGGATTTGGACTTCGACGCGGTGGCGGACCTGCGGCTCGCGGTGGACGAGGTGTGCACGCGGTTGATCCGATCGGCCACGCCGGATGCCACGCTCGTCGTCGTGGTGGACCCGCAGGACGAAGTTCTGGTCGTGGAGGCCTCTGCCGAGTGCGACACCCACGACGTGGTGGCGCCCGGCAGCTTCAGCTGGCACGTGCTGACGTCGTTGGCCGACGACGTCAAGACCTTCCACGACGGCCGCTCGCCCGATGAATCCGGCAGTGTCTTCGGAATCGCACTGACGGCCCGGCGGGCGGCCTCCAGCAGGTGACGGCGCGAAGTGCCGGCGGTTCGGCTTCGCGCCCCAACGAATACGCCGATGTTCCGGACATGTTCCGCGAGTTGGCGACCTTTTCCGCCGACTCGACGGATTTCCAGCGTCACCGGGACAAGATCGTCGAGCGCTGCCTGCCCCTGGCCGACCACATCGCCCGGCGGTTCGAGGGCCGGGGCGAGCCCCGCGACGACCTGGTTCAGGTGGCGCGTGTCGGCCTGGTCAACGCGGTGATCCGGTTCGACTTCGCGACCGGGTCGGACTTCGTCTCGTTCGCGGTCCCCACGATCATGGGGGAGGTGCGGCGTCACTTCCGCGACAACAGCTGGTCGGTGAAGGTCCCGCGGCGGCTCAAGGAGCTGCACCTGCGGCTCGGGAGCGCCACCGCGGACCTGTCGCAGCGGCTCGGGCGCGCACCCACCGCGACCGAGCTCGCCGAGGAACTCGGGATGGCACGCGAGGAGGTCGTCGAGGGCCTGGTGGCGGGCAGCTCCTACAACACCTTGTCCATCGACACCGGTGGCGGCAGCGAGGACGACGAGGCCCGTGCCATCGCCGACACCCTGGGCGACGTGGACGCCGGCCTGGACCGCATCGAGGACCGGGAGGCGCTGCGCCCGCTGCTCGAGGCGCTGCCCGAGCGCGAGCGAATGGTGTTGGTGCTCAGGTTCTTCGAGTCGATGACGCAGACGCAGATCGCCGAGCGGGTCGGCATCTCGCAGATGCACGTGTCCCGGCTGCTGGCCAAGTCGCTAGCGCGCCTGCGGGACCAGCTGGAGTAGCGCGCGCGCTTCCCCGGCTCCCGGCCGGCCGGCCGTGAGCAGCAGCGGTTCGTCCAGCGGCGTCGTCACCGGCAGCGTTGCGTCGGGGTCGCAGACGCGCAGCAACCGCGCCACCGCCGGGCTGGGCGCCATGGCCCAGTACGCCTGGGCGCCCGAGCACACCACGTTGATCCGATGCATTGCCGAAAATCCAGCTGTGCCAATGAATTTCAGCCCGCGAAGGTCCAGGATCACGCGCTTGCAGCGGCGCGCGCCGCGCTCCACGTAGGCGGCGAACTCGTCGGCGTTGGCGGCGTCGAGCTCCCCGTCCGCGGTGATCACCGTGCCGCCGGGCAGCCGGCACGAACTGAACTGGGCGGTGCGGCTTTGTTGCCACGATTGGGCCACAGACATAAGCGGGCTCCATCACTAGAGGAGGGTGTGCTGTGGATGACGTCAGGCCAAGCCGGGGAGTTCATCGGTCCCGCGTTCCCGACGCGATCCGGGCGGCTGTGAACTCAACCTGACCGAACCCTACCCGGGCCGGGCCGGGCCGACAACGTTTGCGCCGGCGACCCGTTGGATCACTTGATCTCGGCGAGCACCGTGCCCTGCGTGATGGCCGCGCCGGCCTCGACGGCGAGCCCGGTGATGACGCCGTCCTTGTGCGCGGTGACCGGGTTCTCCATCTTCATCGCCTCGAGGACGACCACCAGATCGCCGACGGCGACCTCCTGGCCCTCCTCGACCGCGACCTTGACCACGGTGCCCTGCATCGGAGCGGTCACCGCGTCACCGGAGGCCGTCGCGCCCGCGTGCGCCCCGCGCTTGCGCGGCTTGGGCTTCTTGCGGACGACACCGGCCGGGTCGGCGGCGCCGCCGGAGAACGCCAGGTCACCGGGCAGCGAGACCTCCAGGCGGCGGCCGTCGACCTCGACGACGACCTTCTGGCGCGGCCGCGTCTCGTCGTCGTCGAGGGGTTCGCCCGCGGTGAAGGGTTCGACGGTGTTGTTCCACTCGGTCTCGATCCAGCGGGTGTGCACCGAGAAGCCCTCGCCGTCACCGATGAACGCGGGGTCGGAGACCACGGCACGGTGGAACGGGATGACGGTGGCCAGGCCTTCGACGTGGAACTCGTCCAGGGCGCGGCGGGCCCGCTCCAGGGCCTCGGTGCGGCTGGCGCCGTACACGATCAGCTTGGCCAGCATCGAGTCGAACTGCCCGCCGATCACCGAGCCGCTCTCGACACCGGAGTCCAGCCGCACGCCGGGCCCCGCCGGCGGGTCGTACCGGGTGACCGGCCCGGGCGCGGGCAAAAAGCCGCGTCCGGCGTCCTCACCGTTGATCCGGAACTCGAAGGCGTGGCCGCGCGGCGTGGGGTCCTCGGTCAGGTCCAGCCTTTCGCCGTTGGCGATGCGGAACTGCTCGCGCACCAGGTCGATGCCCGCGGTCTCCTCGGTGACCGGGTGCTCGACCTGCAGGCGGGTGTTGACCTCCAGGAACGAGATCAGCCCGTCCTGGCCGACCAGGTATTCGACGGTTCCCGCGCCGTAGTAGTGGGCCTCCTTGCAGATCCGCTTCGCCGACTCGTGGATCTCCTTGCGCTGCGCGTCGGTCAAAAACGGCGCCGGGGCCTCCTCGACGAGCTTCTGGAAGCGGCGCTGCAGCGAGCAGTCGCGGGTGCCCGCGACGACGACGTTGCCGTGCTGGTCGGCGATCACCTGGGCCTCGACGTGGCGGGGCTTGTCCAGGTAGCGCTCCACGAAGCACTCGCCGCGGCCGAACGCGGCCGTGGCCTCGCGGACCGCCGACTCGTACAGCTCGGGGATCTCCTCGATGGTGCGGGCGACCTTCATGCCCTTGCCGCCGCCGCCGAAGGCGGCCTTGATCGCGATCGGCACGCCGTAGTCGCGGGCGAAGGCCACCACCTCGTCGGCGTTCTTGACCGGGTCGGGCGTGCCGGGCACCAGCGGCGCCTGGGCGCGCGCGGCGATGTGGCGGGCGGTGACCTTGTCGCCGAGGTCGCGGATCGACTGCGGGCTGGGCCCGATCCAGATCAGGCCGGCGTCGATCACCGCCTGGGCGAAGTCGGCGTTCTCCGACAGGAAGCCGTAGCCGGGGTGGATGGCGTTGGCGCCGGACTTCGCCGCCGCGTCGAGGATCTTGGCGAAGTCCAGGTAGGACTCCGCCGACGTCTGGCCGCCCAGGGCGAACGCCTCGTCGGCCAGCCGCACGTGCGGAGCGTCCGCGTCGGGCTCGGCGTACACCGCCACGCTGGGCAGACCCGCGTCGCGGGCCGCCCGGATCACCCGGACAGCGATCTCGCCGCGGTTGGCGACGAGCACTTTGGAGATCCTCGAGCCGGCGTGACTAGCCACTGCGCCTCCTGTTTGGCATGTCTGCAGATTGCTGCTGCGACGTCTTTAAGAGAGTTTCTTACTCTGCACGGGAAGTCTAAGCGGCGCGCCGTCGGCGCGATCAGCCGGTGTCGCAATTCATTATCGGAGTCCGGGTCCGGGTCCGGGTCCGGGTCCGGGTCCGGGTCCGGGTCCGGGTCCGGGTCCGGGTCG
>NZ_VMQU01000132.1 GCF_007714205.1 Mycobacterium helveticum
TACGCCCCCGACAAACACCGCGCACTCCAACGAATCCTCACCCAAGACGAGGCGGCTTGACATAGGGCTTCTCATGCCCGGTCAACCTGTTCGGGCCGGACGTCTATTCCGGACTCCTTGCGCTGCTGGGCGGTGATCGGCGCCGGCGCGTCGGTCAGCGGGTCCACCCCGCCGCCGGTCTTCGGGAACGCGATCACCTCGCGGATGGAGTCGACGCCGGACAGCAGCGCGTTGATCCGGTCCCAGCCGAAGGCGATCCCGCCGTGCGGCGGCGCCCCGAAGGTGAACGCCTCCAACAGGAATCCGAACTTCTCCTGGGCCTCGGCCGCGTCCAGGCCCATCACCGCGAACACCTTCTCCTGGATGTCGCGGCGGTGGATACGGATCGATCCGCCGCCGATCTCGTTGCCGTTGCAGACGATGTCGTACGCGTCGGCGAGCACGCTGCCGGGATCGCTGTCGATCGCGCCGGACTGTTCGGGCTTGGGCGAGGTGAACGCGTGGTGCACCGCGGTCCAGGCCCCCGAGCCGACGGCCACGTCGCCGGCGGCGGTCGCGTCGGCGGCGGGCTCGAACAGCGGCGGGTCCACCACCCAGACGAACGCCCAGGCGTGCGGGTCGATCAGGCCCAGCCGGTGGGCGATCTCGCCGCGGGCCGCGCCCAGCAGGGCCCGCGAGGGCTTCGCCGCGCCCGCGGAGAAGAAGACGCAGTCCCCCGGCTTCGCCCCGACGTGCGCGGCCAGGCCGTCGCGTTCGGCGGCGGTCAGGTTCTTGGCCACCGGGCCGCCCAGCGTGCCGTCCTCGGCGACCAGCACGTAGGCCAGCCCCTTGTGCCCGCGCTGCTTGGCCCACTCCTGCCAGCCGTCCAGCGTGCGGCGCGGCTGCGACGCCCCGCCGGGCATCACCACCGCGCCGACATACGGCGCCTGGAACACCCGGAATGTGGTGTCTTTGAAGAACTCCGCACACTCGACGAGTTCGAGCGCGAACCGCATGTCGGGCTTGTCGGAGCCGAACCGCCGCATCGCGTCGGCGTAGCTGATCCGCGGGATGGGCCGCGGAATCTCGTAGCCGATCAGCGCCCACAGGGCGGACAGGATCTCCTCGGAGATCGCGATGATGTCCTCGGCGTCGACGAAGCTCATCTCCATGTCGAGCTGGGTGAACTCGGGCTGGCGGTCGGCGCGGAAGTCCTCGTCGCGGTAGCAGCGGGCGATCTGGTAGTAGCGTTCCATGCCGGCCACCATCAGCAGCTGCTTGAACAGTTGCGGGCTCTGCGGCAGCGCGTAGAACGAACCCGGGTGCAGCCGGGCCGGAACCAGGAAGTCGCGGGCGCCCTCCGGCGTCGAGCGGGTGATGGTCGGCGTCTCGATTTCCACGAAGTCGTGCGCCGCCAGCACCGCACGGGCAGCCGCATTCACCTTGGAGCGCAGCCGCATCGCCGCGGCCGGGCCGTCGCGGCGCAGGTCCAGGTAGCGGTACTTCAGGCGCAGCTCCTCGCCGGCGGGCTCGTCGAGCTGGAACGGCAGCGGCGCGCTGTCCCCCAGCACGGTCAGCGACGCGGCGTTGACCTCGATGTCGCCGGTGGCGATCTCCGGGTTGGCGTTGGCCTCCGGCCGCATCTCGACGACCCCGCAGACCGCGACGCAGAACTCGGCCCGCAGCCGGTGCGCCCGGGCCAGCACCTGAGGATCCCGGAACACCACCTGCGCGGTGCCGGAGGAGTCCCGCAGGTCGATGAAGATGACGCCGCCGTGGTCGCGGCGGCGGGCCACCCAGCCGGCCAGCGTCACCCGCTGTCCGGCATCGCCTTTGCGTAGCGAACCGGCGGCGTGGCTGCGCAGCACGAACACTCCTTCTCACCGGGCTTGTTTTCTGACCGGGCTTGTTCTGACCGGGCTTGTTTTCTGACCGGGCTTGTTTTCTGACCGGGCTTGGAACGAATGCCCAGTCTAGAGGAGGTAGTTTCGGTGCTATTGCCACCAACCCTCTCACCAGGATCGCACTCGTGGGTCCCGGCGCCGTCGGCACGACGGTCGCCGCGTTGCTGCACCGGGCCGGCCACCCGGTGCTGGTGTGCGGCCGCACCCCCCGCGACAGCATTGAGCTGCGGCCCGACGGCGCGGAGCCCATCGTGGTGCCCGGCCCGGTGCACACCGATCCCGACGGGGTCGGCGGCCCCGTCGACGTGGTGATCCTGGCGGTCAAGGCCACCCAGAACGACGACGCCGCCGCCTGGCTGGCCCGCCTGTGCGCCGAACACACCGTCGTGGCCGTGCTGCAGAACGGGGTGGAGCAGGTCGAGCAGGTGCGGCCGCACTGCCCGTCGTCCCCGGTGGTCCCGGGGATCGTGTGGTATTCGGCCGAGACCCAGCCGGCAGGGTGGGTGCGGCTGCGCACCGAGGCCGCGCTGGTGCTGCCCACCGGGCCCGCGGCCGACACGGTCGCCGGGCTGTTGCGCGGCGCCGGCTGCCGGGTGGACTGCGACCCCGACTTCGTCACGGCGGCCTGGCGCAAGCTGCTCGTCAACGCGCTGGCCGGGTTCATGGTGCTGTCCGGGCGGCGGTCGGGCATGTTCCGCCGCGACGACGTCGCCGCGCTGTCGCGCCGCTATGTCACCGAATGCCTCGCGGTGGCCCGCGCCGAGGGGGCCCGGCTCGGCGACGCCGTGGTCGACGAGCTGGTGGACCTGTTCCGCCGCGCCCCCGAGGACATGGGCACCTCGATGCTGGCCGACCGGGAGCACCACCGGCGCCTGGAGTGGGACATCCGCAACGGCGTGATCGTCCGCAAGGCGCGCGCGCACGGCCTGGCCACGCCGATCAGCGAGGTGGTGGTGCCACTCCTGGCGGCGGCCGGCGACGGCCCCGGCTAGTTCCGCGCGAGCAGTCGCAAAAGCCCCTCATTTCGGCACGAAATGGGGGCTTTTGCGGCTGCTCGCGCTAGGTTGGTGGCCATGTTCCGCTGCGCGCCCGTCGACCTCAGCTTCGTGGACACGGCACCGTTCCGTTTCCGCAACAGCGTCGACTTGGCGATCACGCCCGAGCAGCTGTTCGACGTGCTCGGCGATGCCGAAGCCTGGCCGCGCCGGGCATCGGTCATCACCACGGTGACCCCGACCAGTCCCGAGCCGCGCGGTGCCGGCACCACCCGCACCGTCCACCTGCGCGGCGGCATCGTGGGCAACGAGGCGTTCCTCGCGTGGGAACCGTTCACCCACATGGCATTCCGGTTCAACGAATGCTCGACACGGGCGGTCGCGGCGTTCGCCGAAGACTACCGCGCCGAGGCTGGGAGCGCGCGATGACCTTCAACGAGGGGATGCAGATCGACACCAGCACCTCGTCGACGTCCGGGGGCGTCGGCGGGATGCGGATCGCCCTCGGCGGCGGCATCGGCGGGTTGCTGATCCTGTTCGCGGCGTTGTTCTTCGGGGTCGATCCCGGCGGGATCACCAGCCAGCAGCCCATGGACACCCGCGACGACGTGGCCAGCGGCTTCGACCTGAGCCGGTGCCGGACCGGGGCCGACGCCAACACCTACGTGCAGTGCCGCGTGGTGGCGACCGGCAATTCCGTGGACGCGGTGTGGCATCAGCTGATGCGCGACTACACCCGCCCGCACATGCGCCTGTTCACCGGCAGCGTCGACACCGGCTGCGGTCCGGCCACCAGCGCGGTCGGCCCGTTCTACTGCCCGGTGGACCAGACGGCGTACTTCGACACCGACTTCTTCCAGGTGCTCGTCACCCGATTCGGTTCCAGCGGTGGGCCGTTCGCGCAGGAATACGTCGTGGCCCACGAGTACGGCCATCACGTGCAGCAACTGCAGGGCATCATCGGCCGCTCCCGGCAGGGCGCCCAGGGCGCCCTGGGCAACGGCGTGCGCACCGAGTTGCAGGCGGACTGCTACGCCGGCGTGTGGGCCCACTACGCGTCGACCGTCAAGCAGGAAAGCACCGGCGTGCCGTATCTGGAGCCGTTGAGCGACAAGGACATCCGCGACGCCCTTTCGGCCGCGGCGTCGGTGGGCGACGACCGCATCCAGAAGGCCGCGACCGGACACATCAACCCCGAGTCGTGGACGCACGGGTCCTCGGCCCAACGCCAGAAGTGGTTCACCACCGGCTATCGCACCGGTAACCCCAACAAGTGCGACACCTTCTCCGCCGCCGATCTCGGCTGACAGGCCGCGGCCCACCCTGATCCGCACCGATCCGCCCCACGCCGCCGGCTGACGCCAGAGTTTGCGAGCCGAATAGCGTTCACCCACTGCGGATACGACCGACGATGGTGGTGGTGCGATCCGGCGCCGGAAGCGCCGGCCGTCAGCCGTGTCGACCGGCTCCTCGGCGGGTGGGCTGGGCACCAAGGCGGCACTTCGATACATTGCCCAGGTGTCCCTTCACAAGGCGTCATTCGGCCTGCTCTGCGTTGGTCTGCTCGCGGCCTGCTCGTCGAGCAAGCCGGCCCACCCGACGGACATCAAGAAGGTGTTCACCGTCGAGTCGACGTTCGGTCCGGAGTTCCGCGTCAAGGGCAAGGGCCCCTCGGGGATCGACCCGCAGCTGGAGGGATCGCAGGGCCTCCCGCCCAACGTGACGTTCGAGCCGGCGGACTGCGGCAAATACACCACCGGGCAGCGGCTGCCGCTGGGCACCCAGGGCAAGATGGCCGCCGTGTTCGCCGAGGGCAAGGGCAACCGGTTCGTCGCGGTCGCCTTCCAGACCGCCGACGAGTTGCCCTTCGAAGCCATCCCCGAACAGTGCAAACACGTGACGTTCAGCGGTCCCAGTGTCAACGGCGTCGCCGACGCGGTGGATGCACCACGGATCGAGGGCGCCCACACGCTGGGCACGTACCGCCAGATCGAGGCCAAGGTCGCCGAGAAGGAGCAGTCCCAGGAGGTCTACCATTTCTCCGCCTACCTCGGGCGGTCGTTGGTGGTGGTCACCGCGACCCCACTGGCGGCGCCCAACCAGCCGTCGTCACCGATCGACGTCGACCGCGCGCGCCGTCTGCTGACCGACGCCGTTGCGGCCATCCGCGGCTGAGGAGCTGGTTAAGCTTGGCCCCATGACCTCGGATGAGGGGGCCTCAGGACGCGGCAACCGCCCGAAGTGGGCCTTGATAGCGCTGACGGCAGTCGCGGTGCTGGCCGCCGCTCTGGCCACGGCGGCGCTGCTCGGCCGCAGCGGCCCGACCAACGTTTCGGGGGCTCCGTCGTCGGAATCAGCCGCCGGCGGATCATCGGACATTGCCAGCGCGCACGACGCCGGCCCGGTCACCGTGGTCGTCGACGACCCCACGTGTCCGGCGTGGACGGCGATCAACAGCACCCTCGCGACCGGCGGACAGCGCCTGTGGGACGACCGGGATCGGTCCGTGCCGGCCTCGGCGTGGAACGACCAACAACGCATCCAATTCCTCGCCGCGGGCCAGGCCATGGGCAACGCCGCCGCGCAAACCGTCGGACTGGTCAAGCTGACGCCGCATCGGGTGATGCGAGAACTCTACGAGCAGTTCATCGCCTACGCGCGCACCTACGCCGCGCACGTCCCGCATTACATCCCGGCCGACGACGCCCTGGCGGGCACGGCGAACAGCGCCTCCTCGGCGCTGGGGGCGATCTGCGCCGCAGTTGCCGACGGCTCGGCAGCGGAGCGCGGGCCGCTGCTGCCGCCGCCGGCCCCGCCGTCCCAGGTCGCACCGGTGGGCAACATCGCCAATCCTCAGCGCTTCCTCACCAAACCCAATCCTGTCTGCGCCGACTGGAAATCCGCGCTGGACGAGTTCGGCGAACAAAGCGCCGACTGGCAGAAGATCAACCCCAACCTCTCCGCCCTGTGGTGGAACAAGGAGCAAAAGGCGACCAACTTCGCCATCGCACCGGTGATGAACGCCTATGCCGGCAAGCTGGAACTGCTCGGCCGGCGCGCCGGCAACCCCACGCTGCAGGACTTCGCGGTGCTCTCGGCGCAGTACCGGCGCGCGTTCGTCGTCGCGATACCGACCTATAGTCCGGCGGACAACCACCTGGCCAATGCCGCGAACTACGCCTCCACCACGATTCTGGGAGCCTGCGCGGCCCTGACCGGGTAGAGCACCCTGGCGGTGAACGTCAGGTGATCACGTAGTCGCTCAGCGGGAACCGGTCCTGCTCGGCGACGGCGTGCCGCACCGACGTCGGCCGGAACAGCGGCGCCTCGCCGCTGGGGCAGAACCAGTAGGACCGTGAGTTCGCGCAGTTGCCGGCGTAGAAGACCGAGTCGTCGAGCAGCTCGGTCATCCGGTCCAGGAAGCGGGCGTTGGCCCGTTCGGTGACCTCGAAGGTGCGCGCACCGCGCCGCTGCACCTCCGTGAACAGCCGGTTCATGTGCCGCATCTGGTATTCCACGGTGTTGAACCAGGACAGCCCCACCCACGCGTACGGGCTGGCCATCGTCAAGAAGTTCGGGAAGCTGGGCACCGAGATGCCCTCGTAGGCCTGGAACCTGTTCTCCCGCCACCACTTTCCGAGGTTTCGGCCGTCCCGGCCGATCACCTCGATGGCGGGCAGGTTGGCGTCCCAGACGTCGTAGCCGGTCGCCAGGACCAGCGTGTCGATGGTCCGCTTGGTGCCGTCGCGGGCGACGATGCCGTCGGGCTCGATCCGTTCGATGCCGCTGGTCTCCAGGTGCACGTGCGGCTTGGTGAACGCCCGGTAATACGAGTTGGAGATCGTGGGCCGCTTGCAGCCGAAGTCGTACTCGGGATTCAGCTTTCGCCAGACGTCCCTGTCGCGCACCGCCAGCAGCCGATGCAGCTTCGAGATGTCCGACGCGGCCTTGTTGACCCGCCGGAACGTGCGGAAGCGCCACATCGCGATCACCATCATCAGGTCCATGGCGATGTCGGTGCACCAGCGCACGACCCGCTGCGCGGCCGGCACCCGGGCGAACAACCGCTGCACGGGGGGCGGGAACCCGACATCGAGCTTGGGCATGACCCAGATCGGTGTGCGCTGGTACACGGTCAGCTCGGATGTTTCCTTGGCCAGCTCCGGGATCACCTGCACGCCGGTCGACCCGGTGCCGATGACCGCGGCACGGCGCCCGCTAAACGAGTAGCCGTCGTCCCAGTCGGCGGTGTGAATGATGCGCCCGCCGAACGTGTCGATGCCGGGAATGTCCGGGGTGCGCGGCTGGCACAGGAAGCCGGTCGCCGCGATCAGGAACTGCGCACCCAGCGTTTCGCCGCCGGCGAGCGCAATCTCCCAGTGCCGGGCCTCGTGGTCCCAGCGGGCGCTCTCGACGGTGCTGTTGAAGCGCATGTAGCGGCGCACGTCGTACTTGTCGGCGACATGCTCGGCATAGCGCTTGACCTCCGCGCCCGGGGCGAACAGCCGCGACCAGTAGGGGTTTGGTTCAAACCAGTAGGAATAGGTGGTCGAGGGGACGTCGACGGTGAGGCCCGGGTAGTGGTTGACATGCCACGTCCCACCCAGGTCGCTCTCGCGGTCGACGATCAGGAGGTTGTCGTAGCCCAGCCGGTTGAGCTGAATCGCCGCACCGATGCCCCCGAAACCCGCCCCGACGATGACGGCGTCGAATTGCTGCACGCCCATACTTTCCAAACCGTACCCGAAGGTGCGGCCGCACGGCGATCGGCGATCGGCGCCGGGACTCCTGCTCGCGGCCACCCCCGATTGCGGTAACGTGAATTTTCAGTCGGTTCCGTGGGGGTCGGAAAAGGGCGAACGGGGGTTTGCATGTCCTATTTGGCGACATCGCCGGAGTACGTGTCGGCGGCGGCAACAGAGCTGGCGAACATCGGCTCGACGATCAGCGCCGCCAACGCGTCGGCGGCGGGGCCGACGACAGCGATGGCGGCCGCCGGCGCCGACGAGGTGTCGGCGGCGGTGTCGGCCGTCTTCGCCGAGTACGGCCAGGCCTACCAGGCGCTCAGCGCGCAGGTCGAGGCGTTTCACCAGCAGTTCGTGCAGCTGATGAACGCCGCCGGGGTGACCTACACCGCCGCCGAGGCGGCCAACATCGCGCCGCTGCAGACCGTGCAGCAGGAGGTCGCGGCGGCGTTCACCGCCCCCGGCCGGCTGGGGAGCGCGCTGGCCGGGGCAAACCTCGGTGGTCTGGCCGGCGGGCTGGGAAACCTGGCCGGCCTCGGCAACGCGGCCGGCCTCGGAAGTCTCGTCGGCCTCACCGGTCTGGGTGGCCTGACCAATCTGGGCGGCCTGACCAACCTGGGTGGCCTGACCAACCTGGGCGGCCTGACCAACCTCAGCATCGGCGGCGACCTCAGCCGCCTCGCCAACGTCCCGTACAACCTGTTCGCCGACGTCGCGAACATCCCCTACTACGAGTCGCTGGCGCTGCAGGAGTACGCGTACGCCCTGGGCCCGGCCGGGTCGGTCGGCGGGGTCCCGGGCTGGATCCCCTCGGGCACCGCGCCCAGTGCGATCGCGACTATCAACGGGCTGCAGTACTACGCCCTCGGCGGAACGGGCAGCTGGGAAATGCAATCTCTCGGCAATACCTGGGGATGGGATGACGGCAACTGGCCACAGGTCGACGCGATCCTGCACTTCTTCCTGCCCTTCCCGTTCACCGAATCCCTGGCCAACCAGGTTCAGACCTTCGCGCAGGCCGAATTCATCGATGGATCCACCGTCGGCACCGAGTTCCAGGCGGGCAACCCGTTGGCGTATGTGGGCCAATGGATTCACGGCGACACGTCGCTGCAATCGCTGCTCGCGGGCACCCACTATCCCAACATCATCGAAGACACGGTCGGGGCGAACGTGATCCCGGGCGAACCCAACTTCGCCTCGAGTGGTTCGGGCGTCGTCACCTTGGCCAATGGGCAGCTGGCACAGGACGTTGCCTGGTCCGGCCAGTACGCGCAGCTGCAGCCGCTGGCGCCGCTGCAAGCCATCGGCGCCAACCTGACCGGACCTCCGTCGGCGAACCCGATCCAGTTCCCCGACCTGGGCAATGTCGCTTCGAGCGCGAGCAAGCTCGAGGCCGACATCAGCTACGACTTCGACCCGTTCGAAACCGGCAGCTTTCTGTATTGGGGCTCACCCACCCTCTACAGCGTCCCCGCCGCCATCGGCGGCACGATTCAGGACTTCACGGGCATACCGAACCAATTCCCGCTGGCCAATCTCGGCGCCGAGCCGGTTTGGGGATACGGCACCGGCCCGTCGTTCCTGCCGACGGGTCTGCAGGAGGGCGGCGCCTACCTGGAGCAGGGCCTGCTCGGGTACACCAACCCGGGCATCTATGCCCAGGCGCTCAGCAACGATCTCGGCGTGCTGACCAACCCGACCTCACTGCTGGCCGGCGCGCCGCTGGTCGGATACCTGGGTATCGACTAGTCGGCATCCGGTCGTGACGTGGCGCTGCTGAGGAGGAACCGGTCGGCCGGCGAGCCCGGATTCCGGTTCGGGATCCTGGACGGGATCGTGAACTCGCGTGTGTCGCCGACGATCCTGACGCAGGCCAGCTACCTGACCGCCGCGGCGACCGGCGCCGACTCGTTCTGGGTCGGCGACCATTTGAACGCGTTCATCCCGCGTTCGCTGGCCACGCGCGAACACCTCGGTGTGGCGGCCAGGGTCGTGCCGGACGTCGACGCGGTCCTGGAACCGTGGACCATGCTGGGAAACCTGGCCGCCCGCAACCGTATTCGCCGGCTCCGGCTCGGCATCTGCGTCACCGACGCCAGTCGCCGCAACCCGGCGGTGACGGCGCAGGCCGCCGCGTCGCTGCACCTGCTCACCCGGGGCCGCGCCATGCTGGGCATCGGCGTCGGGGAACGCGAGGGCAACGAACCCTACGGTGTGCGGCGCAGCAAGCCCGTGGCCGAACTCGAGGAGGCCCTGGCCACGATCCGCGCCCTGTGGGATTCGGGCGGCGAGCCGGTCACCCGCGACTCCCCCTATTTCCCTTTGCACAACGCCATGTTCGCGCTGCCGCCCTACCGCGGGAAGTGGCCGGAAATCTGGGTGGCGGCCCACGGCCCGCGGATGCTGCGCATCGCCGGGCGGTACGCCGATGCCTGGGTGCCGTTCGTCCTGTCCCGGCCCGCCGACTACTCCCGCGCACTGGAAGCCGTGCGCGCCTCGGCGTCCGACGCCGGGCGCGACCCGATGTCGATCGTGCCCGCGGTGAATCGCGCGCTGGTCACCGGCCGCAGTCGCGACGACGTGGACGAGGCGCTGGACTCGGTGATCATGAAGGCGTCGGCGCTGGCCGCCCCGGCGGAAGCCTGGGCGCGGCACGGCGCCGAGCACCCGCTGGGTACCGAGTTCTCCGGCGTGCAGGACCTGGTGCCGCAGACCATCGACGCGCCGACGGCGTTGTCCTACACGGCGAAAGTCCCGCCGTCCCTGATGAAGGAGCTGACGTTCAACGGCACACCCGACGAGGTCGTCGACCAGGTGGCGCAGTGGCGCGATCACGGGCTGGGCTATCTGCTCATCATCAACGCCGGGCCGCTGAACCCGAGCTTTCGCAAGAGCCTGGCCTCCAACACCCCGTACCTCAGGCTGCTGCGCCGGCTGAAGAAGCTGTGACCCGCGCGCCTCAGGTGTCTCGCCACGGCCGGTTGCCGTAGGTATCGAGGTGGGTCACCTCGCCGACCGGCCTGCGCGTCGTGGGCCCGTAGCGCCCGCGCGGCCACCCCAGCGGCACGACGCAGCACGGCGTCACCGAATGCGGCAACCCCAGCGCCCGGCGTGCCGACGTCACGCTCCACAACGGCAGGGTGATCAGCGAGGCCCCCAGCCCCATCGCGCGCGCCGCCAGCAGCAGGTTCTGCACGCTCGGGTAGATCGACCCGTAATACCCCGACTCGGCCGCATGCGGCAGCGGCACCAGCGGCAGCTTGCCGTCCCGCACCCCCAGCCGCAGACACGCCACCACCAGCACCGGGATCTCGGCGAAGTGGTCGACCTGCCACTGCACCGCGCGGGTGATCTTGGCCATCGACTCGTCGCGGGCGGCGACCCGCCGGATCATCGCGTTGTGATAGATCCACCACGCCTGCCGGTAGCGCCGGGCCAGCTTGTCTTTGCTGCGTTGGTCTTTGACGACGACGAATTCCCAGTTCTGCCCGTTGGCTCCGGTCGGGGCGCGCAGCGCCAGCTCGATGCATTTGAGCACCACCGCGTCGTCGACCGGGTCGGGCAGGACGCGACGCACCGCCCGCTGGGTCATCATCGCGTCGCCGAGCGGCATGTCCAGACCGCCCAGCGCCTCGGCCGTCTCCGGCACCCGCCCGGTCACGTCGGAAACCTCAAAGACCTTGCGCAACAAGCCATTCGTCAATCCTTTCCGCCGCTGCCGCCCAGCCGGGCTCGAGCATCATGTCGTGACCCAGGCCGGGAATGAATTCCGCCTCGGTGCGGTAGGCCCGCGCGGTCGCCCGGATCTCCTGCGCGGTGTGCGCCCGGTCCTCCCCCGCGCCCAACACCAGCATCGGCGCGGTCACGCGGTGCGGCCGCGGCAGGTTGAGCACCAGGCAGTCCAACCCGATCCGCGTGCTCTCCTCCTGCAGCCGCGCCGCGTAGCGCACGACGTCCGGCTCCGGCATCCGCCCGGAAAAGAACCGCTCCCGGGCCAGCTCGGGTGTGTTGACGTAGGCCAACGACTTGCCCGTGACGACGATTTTGGTGAAATGCCAGGGGTGTTGCCGCAGCCAGCGCCGGCCCGACCCCAGGTTTCCCTGCGGGGGCATCGATGCCAGCAGGACACCGGCCGGAGCGGGCCGGGACTCCAGGTACTTCTGCACCACAAGCCCGCCCAGGGAATGCCCGATCACCACCGGGTTCGCGGGCAGGGCGGCCGCGACCGCGCCGACGTCGTCGACGTAGTCGGCCACCGAACACGTCCGGAGCCTGGCGGCCGGGCTGTCCCCATGCCCCCGCAGGCTCAGGGCCAGCGCGCGGTAGCCCCGGTCGGCGAAGAAGCCGAGGAAGTGCTCGTCCCAGCACCAGGCCGCGTGCCAGGCCCCGTGGACGAAAAGCAGCGGGGCCGGATGGGACTCGCTGACGCTTCCCTTATCGATCACCTCGAGCGTGCCCGCGCCGGTGTGCCTACGCAATCGCGAAGCTCCCCCGCTGAGTCAGGTTCGTTATAGGGTAATAGGACTGATTGCAACGTATCACCCGAACGCGCACACGACGGTTCCCAATGGGTAGGCCCGAGCGCATGGACATAGAGACAACCGAGCCGGTACGGCTGCCGCCGGGCCCGAGGCTGCCGAAGATCCTGCAGGGCATCGCCTTTCTGGCCGCACGGCAGGCGGTCGTCGAGGCCCTGAGCCGTCGGCACGGCGGCGCGTTCACCGTCGAGGTGCCCATTTTCGGCCGCACGGTGGTCGTCGGCGATCCGGTCCTGGTCAAGGAGCTGTTCGGCATGGGCATCGGTGTGCTCGGGCGGCCCGGACACACCTTCGGTGCGGTGATCGGCCCCGGATCGACGTGGGGCCTCGACGGCCAGGCGTTCGTCGAGCGCCGCAGGTTGCTGGCTCCGCCGTTGCACGGCAAGCGGATAAGCGCCTACGAGCGCACCATCGACGAAGAGGTGCGGCGCGAAATCGCGGACTGGCCGCAGGGCCGCGAGTTCGCGACGCTGGCGCCGATGCGGCGCATCACGCTGCGCTCGCTACTGCGCACGGTGTTCGGCGCCGAGGGGGCCGCGCTCGACCGCCTGTGCCGGCTGGTACCGCCGGCGGTCGGGATCGGTTCCCGGATCGGCCTGATGCCGCCGGCAGTGCGCCGCGACGCCGGTCGCTGGAGTCCGGGCGGGCGATTCGCGTGGTACCGGCGCCAGATCGATGCCGTCATCGAGTCGCTCATCGCCGACGCGCGTCACGGTCCCGGGTCCGAGCGACGCGATGACGTGCTGGCGTTGCTGCTGCGGGCCCGGGACGACAACGGCGAGCCGATGCCGGACCGGCATATCTCCGACGAGTTGCTGACCCTGTTGATGGCCGGTCACGAGTCGACGTCGACGACGCTGGCCTGGGCGGTCGAAAGGATTCGCCGGCACCCCCGGCTGCTGTCCAGGCTGATCGCGGAGGCCGACGCCGGCGGATCCGAATTGCGCCGCGCGACGATTCTGGAAGTGCAGCGCAGCCGACCGGTGGTCGACGCCACCCTGCGACGGTCCAGGAAACGAATCCGGCTGGGTGACTGGGTCATTCCGGAGGACACCACGCTGCTGATCAGTTTGCAGCTGGCAAATGAGTTGAGCTTTGTCGGCGCGACGGACTTCAACCCCGACCGATTCCTCGCCGGCGCTCCCCAGGTCACCTGGTTTCCGTTCGGTGGCGGGGTGAACCGCTGCATCGGCTCGGCGTTCGCCACCATGGAGATGGACGTCACCCTGCGCCGGCTGCTGCGCGAATTCCATTTCGTGCCAACCGACGCACCCGGTGAACGGCCGCACGACCGTGGCGTGGCGATTGCTCCGCGGCAGGGCGGCAAAGCGGTGGTTTACCGCCGGCGCCGGTAGTGCGCACGTTGGCCCGGCACGGCTTTGCCGCACGCAACAGGCAATCCGACGGGATATAGAACACATGTGTAAAACGCCCTGCCGCGGGAACCCTGCGCGCATGGCAGTGGTCACAACGGAACCGGTGCATCTGCCGCCGGCGCCGCGGGTCCCGCGGATCGTTCAGGGAATCGCGTTCCTGATTGCCCAGCACGCGGCGATCGCCGCCGTCGCCCGCCGCTACGGCAGCGCGTTCACCCTCAATGTGCCGGTCTTCGGCCGCGCGGTGGTGATCAGCGAATCGGCCCTGGTCAGAGAGCTCTTCTGCGCGAGCGGGGATCTGGTCGGCCGGCCGACGCACAATCTCGGTGCGCTGCTGGGCCCCGGGTCGATGTTCAGCCTCGACGGCGACGAACTCCACGAACGCCGCCGGCTGGTGCGTCCGCCGTTTCAGGGCGTTCGGGCGCGCAGCCACGAGCGCATCGTCGAAGAAGAGGTGCTGCGCGAAATCGCGAGCTGGCCGCAGGGCCGCGAGTTCCCGACGCTGCCGTCGATGTCGCGCATCACCCTTCGGGCGATCGTGCGCGCCATGCTGGGCGGCGACGGGGCCGCGCTGGACGAACTGTGCGAGCTGATGCCGGCCGCCGTCAGGCTGGGCTCCCGCATCGGGTTGCTGCCACCGGCGGCGGCGCGCGATTTCGGTCCCTGGAGTCCCAGGACTCCCGACATAGAGTCGGCTCCCTGCTGACGAGTTTGGCGTTTTTCCTGGTAGCCGCCTGTTTCTGGGTG
>NZ_VMQU01000133.1 GCF_007714205.1 Mycobacterium helveticum
GCGGGCCTTGGCGGTGCGTTCGACATTCACGGTGTGGTTGCGTGCGGTGGATGCCGATCCGGTGATGCCTGAGCCGGCCGGCGGGGTGTTCGCTGACGCGGTGAGGGCGATTGCCGCGGTCGCGACCGCGGTCGCGCACCGGTTTGTGCTGCCCGAGGTGTCGCTGAGCGAGGTTGCGGTCGCTGTCTCCGGCGGCAAGTTGTTGACTCCCGGCTGGCCCGAGGGGCGGGTGCAACACGAGTCGACCCTGCCGCCAAGGCCGATACGGCCGTAATCCTGTGCGCTGTTGTGTTTTCCACCAACAGCAAAGGGAGGACCGCCGATGGTTGGCGATGATGAGGCGAAGGTGCGGGCCGAGCGGGCCCGGGCGATCGGATTGTTCCGATACCAGTTGATCCGGGAGGCCGCTGACGCGGCGCATTCCACCAAACAGCGGGGAAAGCTGGTGCGCGAGCTGGCCGGCCGTGAGCACACCGACCCGTTTGGGCGCAAGGTGCGCATCTCGCGGCAGACCATCGACCGGTGGATTCGGGACTGGCGTGCCGGCGGGTTCGACGCGCTGGTGCCCAACCCGCGCCAGTGCACGCCGCGCACTCCGGCCGAGGTGCTGGAGTTGGCGGTGGCGCTGCGCCGGGAAAACCCGCAGCGCACCGCCGCGGCGATCCGCCGAATCCTGCGCACCCAGTTGGGCTGGGCGCCCGATGAGCGCACCCTGCAACGCAACTTCCACCGGCTCGGCTTGATCACCGCCGCAGCCGCGGGGTCGTCGTCGGTGTTTGGCCGGTTCGAGGCCGAACACCCCAACGATCTGTGGACCGGCGATGCACTCCACGGCCTGGCGATCGCGGCCCGCAAAACCTATTTGTTCGCGTTCTTAGATGACCATTCCCGGCTGCTGCCCGGCTACCGGTGGGGCTATGCCGAAGACACGGTCCGGCTGGCGGCCGCGCTGCGCCCGGCGCTGGCCTCCCGCGGCGTCCCCAAGGCCGTATATGTGGATAACGGATCGGCTTATATCGACACATGGTTGTTGCGGGCGTGCGCGAAACTCGCTGTACGCCTTGTTCATTCGACACCATATCGGCCAGAAGGGAGGGGGAAGATAGAGAGGTTTTTCAGGACCGTGCGTGAGCAGTTCCTGGTCGAGATCACCGGCGAACCCGACACTGTCGGACGCCATTATGTCGCCGACCTCGCCGAGCTGAACCGGCTGTTCGCGGCCTGGGTGGAAACCGTCTACCACCGCAGCGTGCATTCCGAGACCGGTCAGAGTCCGCTGGCCCGCTGGTGCGCGGGTGGCCCGGTGCCGCTGCCGGCGCCCGAGACGCTCGCCGAGGCGTTTTTGTGGGAGGAGCACCGCCGCGTGACCAAGACCGCGACCGTCTCGCTGCACGGCAACAGCTACGAGGTCGACCCGGCCCTGGTCGGGCGCAAGGTGGAGTTGGTGTTCGACCCGTTCGATTTGACGCGAATCGAGGTCCGTTTGGCCGGCGCGCCGATGGGGCTGGCCATCCCGCACCACATCGGGCGGCACTCGCACCCGAAGGCCAAACCCGAAACCCCTTCCACTCCAACAAAACCCACTGGTATCGACTACGCCCAGCTGATCGAGACCGCCCACGCCGCCGAACTGGCCCGCGGCGTCAACTACGCCGCCCTCACCGGGGCAGACCAGATCCCCGGCCAACTCGACCTACTCACCGGACAAGAGGCCCAACCCCGATGATGGACAACCTGATCTCCTACTACGGCTTTTCGCGCACACCATTCGGCCGCGACCTGGCGCCGGGCATGCTGCACCGCCACAGCGCCCACAACGAGGCGGTCGCCCGCATCGGCTGGTGCATCGCTGATCGCCGCATCGGTGTGATCACCGGCGAGGTCGGCGCCGGCAAAACCGTCGCGGTGCGCGCCGCGCTGGCCGCCCTCGACCGAAGCCGCCACACCGTCATCTACCTGCCCGACCCCACCGTCGGGGTGCGCGGTATCCACCACCGCATCGTTGCCTCCCTCGGAGGTCAACCCCTGACCCATCACGCCACCCTGGCCCCCCAGGCCGCCGACGCACTCGCCGCCGAACAGGCCGAACGCGGACGCACCCCGGTCGTGGTCATCGAGGAATCCCACCTCCTCGGCCACGACCAACTCGAGGCCATCCGCCTGCTCACCAACCATGACCTGGACTCATCGAGCCCGTTCGCCTGCCTGCTCGTCGGGCAACCAACGCTGCGGCGGCGGATGAAACTGGGCGTGCTCGCCGCCCTCGACCAACGCATCGGGCTGCGCTACACGATGCCGCCCATGACCGACACCGAGACCGGCAGCTACCTACGCCACCACCTCGCGCTCGCCGGCCGCGACGACACCCTGTTCTCCGATGACGCCGTCGCCCTAATCCACCAGACCAGCCGCGGCTACCCCCGAGCGGTCAACAACCTGGCGCTGCAAGCCCTTGTCGCCGCCTTCGCCGCCGACAAGGCCATCGTCGACGAATCCTCCACCCGCACCGCCATCGCCGAAGTCACGGCAGACTGAACACCACACCGACACCCCGAACACCACCGACCCCGCCGGACCCCTACCGGCGGGGTCATTTCACACCCGCACATCCTCACCGCCAACGCCGCCATCGTGCTCATCCTCAGTGCCGGTCAACAGACCTGGCGCCGCAACCGGCACAGCGTGTCGCTGCTGCACGCCCATTTGGTATTCGTGACCAAATACAGGCGAAAACTGTTCACCGATCCGATGCTCACCTTCACCGAAACCACGATGCGCTCCGTGTGCGCCGAGTTGGCTGTCGAGCTGGTCGAGTTCAACGGCGAATCCGACCACGTGCACCTGCTGGTCGCCTACCCGCCCACCTTGGCGATCTCCACACTGGCGCACCGACTCAAACGCCGCACCGCCTACGCGGTCCGTCGCGAATTCACCGGCGCCTGTGTCCGCGCCCGCATGCGCGGACACCTGTGGTCGCCGTCCTACTTCGCCGTCTCCTGCGGAGGCGCACCCCTGTCGATCATCAAGCAATACATCGACGGCCAAACCCGACCACTCTAAGCGCCGGGCTGCGCCCGGCGACAAACGGGATGGGCTCACCCCGCCATAAATGGCGAGGCTTGCGCCCAAGATGTCGGTCACTCCCGCGCAACACGCCACGTGCATGCAGAGACGTAAACAGGCCTGTTAGCATGCCGAACTCTCGGCGTCCGTACCATGTTGCTGTACCGGTCAGGTACGGCTGTCATGTACCGCTTGGTGAAGGGATCGCGATGAGCATCAGCGCAAGCGACGCCAGGCGGCGCCTGTTCCCCCTGCTCGAGCAAGTCAACACCGATCACGAGCCGGTACGCATCACCTCCAAGAGCGGAGATGCGGTGCTCATGTCCGCCGACGACTACGACTCGTGGCAGGAAACCGTCTACCTGCTGCGTTCGCCGGAAAACGCCAGGCGGCTGATGGAAGCCGTCGCCCGCGACAAGGCCGGGCAGTCCGCCGTCGCCAAATCCGTCGACGAGCTGCGGGAGATGGCCGGCGGCCAGGGGTGAGAAGCATCCGCTTCGACCCCGATGCCTGGCAGGACTTTCTCTTCTGGCTGGCATCGGACCGCAAGACCGCCCGGCGGATCACCCGCCTGATCGCAGAGATCCAACGCGATCCGTTCAACGGGATCGGCAAGCCCGAGCCCCTAAAAGGCGAGCTGTCAGGCTACTGGTCCCGCCGCATCGACGACGAGCATCGGCTGGTCTATCGAGCCGACGACGACGAAGTCAGGATCCTGAAGGCCCGATACCACTACTGACCTCGTATGACTGCAAGCCCGTCCGCAGCCGGTTGTGCACCAGAGCGACCACGATCCCGCCGGCCGGGGTCGTCCACGCCGACCCTTCCGGCTCGAAGGGCAGCCAGTTCGATGGGCAGCGCCGACCGCAACGGCCAGAGCCTGGTACGACGATCATCGTACTTTGAGTAGGATAATCGGTATGGCGAAGAACAAGGTTTCGGTGACGATCGACCAGGCTGTGCTCGCGGCGGCCGATGCGGACGCCCGGGCGGCCGGGCTGAATCGTTCCGAGATGATCGAACGGGCCCTGCGCAGCGAGCATCTCCGAATCTCGCTCGAGAACTACACCACGCACACCGTGCCAACGCTGGATATCGACGCCTACGCGCAGACGGTTTATCAGGCGAACCGGGCCACCGGCCTGTGATCACCCCCGGCGACATCACGCCACGCCGCGACACCGACCGCGAACTCTACGTAGTCGTGCTGTCCAACGCGATTCACCTCGCAGCCGCCACCGGCCGGATCATCACCTGCCCCTTCATTCCCGGTGAAATCCCCAGTGGCACAATGGCTATGATCGTCACGGTGCAGCAACCCAAGGGAGTTGTCCTGCCGGAGCTCGTTCAGTGGCTTCCGCGTGCGGCCCTCGACGAACCCGTCGGCAACGTCGGCGGCGCAGCACTTGCCGACACGACCGCAACCCTCACCGCACTCGTTTCCTGACAACTCGATTCACGCGACGGCCGCTGCAGGCGGGTGCTCGTCGATCAGCCGACGGCGAATCCCGGCTGCGCGCAGGGCGCGCCGAAATCGCTCACCGGCCGGAAACCGTGCTTGCGGGCCCTGGCGGCGGCCTGGCGCATCAGCGCGTAGATCCCGACGAACGCGGCGTGATCGGTCATCACCAACGGCGTCAGCAGCCGGTTGTGCACCAGAGCGAACGCGATCCCGTCGGCGGGGTTGGTCCAGCCGACCGAACCGCCCAGCCCGACGTGGCCGAAGCCAGGCATGATGTTGCCGATGGGCAGGCTGTGGTAGCCGAGGTGGAAAGCCAACGGCACGAACAGGTTTCGGTCCGGCCACAGGCTCTTCCGCCCGGTCAGGCCCGCGACGAGTTCATGCGAGAGGAACCGGGTGCCGTCGATCTCGCCGCCGTTGGCGATCGCGCCGTACATGCGCGCCAGGCCGCGGGCGGTCGCCACGCCGTTGGCCGCGGGCATCTCGGCGTCCAGCATCGCGTTCTCCCCCTTGACCGCATCCATGACGCCCGGGAAGTACATCGAGCGGTAGGCGCCGGACATCTCGTTGGCGACCTTGCGCAGCACGAAATTCGCCACCGGATTGCCGACCATGTTCTGCGGCATGACGATCTCGGCCACCCGCGTCGGCGCTCCGGCCGGCGGCCGGCCCAGGTGCAGCCCGTCGGTGCCCAGCGGCGCGGCGAGCTCCTCGCGGATCAGCGCACGCATGCCCTTCCCGGTCACCGCCCGGCCCAGCCCCGACATCAGCCAGCCGAATGTCAGCGCGTGATACGCCGGCTTGCCCAGCAGGCGCCCCGGCGGCGCCGCGGCCAGCCGCTCCTCCATCGCGATGTGGTCGAACAGGTCATCCCGCGTGGCGCCGCGCAGACCCGACAGGCCGGCGGCGTGCCTCATCATGTCGCGCACCGTCAGGTACGCCTTGCCGTTGGCCCCGAACGCCGGCCAGTACTCGGCCACCGGCGCCTCGTAGTCGATCAGCCCCCGGTCGGCGAGCCGGTGGATGACCGTGGCGGCCATCCCCTTGGTCGCCGAGAACACCATCGGGGCGGTGTCCGCCGACCACGGCGAGTGCCCGCCCCGGTCGGACCAGCCCGTCCATACGTCCACCACCGGTTGACCGTCGAGGTACACCGCCAGGGCACCGCCGCCGAACCGGCGCGCCGGGAACATGCTGGCGAAACTGCGAACGACGCAATTGAAATGTGAGTCCGCCGCGCCGGACACCCGATGACCTGCGTCAGGGTCATCGAGGTGGGAGACCTCGTGGCGATCGACTCGTGTTTCCACCGTCACAATGTGAAATTTACTTGGATTTCACACCGGTGCGGTGCGAAATATAGATTATTTACCTATCCGTTAGCCACGCTGCCCGAGATGGTTTGCCGGCCGGCGAGCGCGCGGCAGGGGCGCGGGCGCCGGAGTTGACCTGGCGGGTTCTGTCGCGTCGTTTCACTCGCGCGGCGACGTGTCGGGCCACCGGAACCGATCGCGGTATTCCGACCAATCCCACGTGGACAGGAACGCCTGCGCCGCCTCGTAGCCCCGGTCGAAAAGCTGTTCGAGACGGTGCCGGGATGCACTGAAGTCGAGCACGCCGACGTCGGTCGATTCGACCAGGATGGCGCGGGAACGGACCCACGGCTGGTTCAGCTGCGTCTGGTCATGACCGACCAGCATGGTGGTGAGCAGGCTCTCCAAAAGCGACGTCTGTTCGAAAAACCGGAGTGGCCTCAGGGAGGGCATCACCTCGCCGATACCCTCGGCGATCCTGGGTACCACCGTGATCCCGAACGTGGGCCGGCGGGGCGCCTTGCCATCCCAACGGTCAAAGGTGTCGATCGGAAAGTTCGACAGCACGCCGCCGTCGACCAGGGTGGATGGCCGCCCGGTGGCGCTGACCAAGGTGACCGGGCGGTAGAAGAAGGGAATCGCCATCGAAGCGCGCACCGCGTCCGCAACGGATTGTTCCTCGGCGTCCAGCCCATAGAGCCGCCGGTAGTCCCACGGCAATCGCACCAGCTGCGCCGCCGTCACGTCCGCGACGGTGACCACCAGCCTGCTGCGCCGCCCCTCGGGCAGGTGGTCTTCATCGAATTTCAGATCACCGAACGTCTCGACGCCCAGGTTCTTCAGCTCACTGCGAACCCACTCGTGGGCGAAGTCGCCGCGGTACATGCTCGTTTCCCGAAGCAGCCCCCACGCCGCACCGATGAGAGGAACGGGCGGCGGGTCACGCCATTTGCTCAGCGGCACCGACAGCGCCAGCTCCTTGATCTCCTGGCTCGTCAGTTGGTTGTCCTTGGAGGCGGCCGCCAGGACCGCCGCGACAACCGAGCCACCCGAGACGCCTGACACCCTCGTGAACGAATATCCGGCATCCATCAGCGCGACGACGGCACCCACCAGACCGATGAACTTGACACCCCCGCCGGACAGAACGACGTCCGCATATTTCGGCTCGTTCATCTCGTTGTCGTCTGCCATAGCCGCCTTTCTATCGTGATGCGCGAGCCTGGTCCGAGTTACCGCGCCGCGGCTGCCAGGATCTGCTGGGCCGCCAGCGCCGGAGTCAGCTCCCCCGCCTTGACCCGGCGCTCGACGTCGGCCCGGATCTTGCGCACCGCCGGGTTGGACAGCACCCGGTCCAGCACCGTGTCGCGCACCATCTGCCAGGTCCAGTCGACCTGTTGAGCGCGCCGGCGCGCGTCGAACTCGCCGGCCTCGACAAGCACGCGGCGGTGCCGCTCGACGGTGTCCCACAGCTCGGCCAGGCCGGTGCCCTCGATGGCGCTCGTCGTGAGAACCGGTGGCCGCCAAAGCGTTTCGTGCGGATGGATCAACCGGATCGCCGCGGAGAGTTCCCGGGCGGCCGACCGCGCCTCGGCCAGGTGCTCCCCGTCGGCCTTGTTGACGACCACGATGTCGGCCAGTTCCAGGGCGCCCTTCTTGATGCCCTGCAGCGAGTCGCCGCTGCGGGCCAGCGTCAGCAGCACGAAGGTGTCCACCATGTTGGCGACGGCCACCTCCGACTGGCCGACACCGACCGTCTCGCACAGGATCACGTCGAACCCGGCCGCCTCCAGCAGCACGATGGTTTCCCGCGTCGCCTTTGCCACACCCCCCAACGTGCCCGACGTCGGGGACGGCCGGACGTAGGCCTCCTCGTGCACCGCCAGCCGCGCCATCCGGGTCTTGTCGCCCAGGATCGAGCCGCCGGTGCGCGTCGACGACGGGTCGACGGCCAGCACCCCCACCCGGTGGCCCCGCCCGATCAGGTGCATGCCCAGCGCCTCGATGGTGGTGGACTTGCCCGCCCCCGGCACGCCGGTGATGCCCACCCGGTGGGCGCCGCCGGAGTCCGGCATCAGCTCCAGCAGCAGCTGCTGGGCCCGCTCGTGATGGTCGGGGCGGGTGGACTCCAGCAGCGTGATGGCCCGCGCCAGCGCCGCGCGGTCGCCGTCGCGGATGGCGGCGGCCAGTTCCTCGACCGTCATCGTCCCGGCCTCGCGAAAGTGCACGTGCCGACCCATTTCCCGAGTAGCGGCGTCGGTAGGTGCACTCTGGCGCCCAGACTCATGAGTCCAGGTCATATCCCAGCCGCTCGGCCAGCTTGTGCAGCAGGCCGATGGCGGCGTCGGCGATCACGGTGCCGGGCGGGAAGATGGCGGCGGCGCCGGCGGCATACAGCTCGTCGAAGTCGCCCGGCGGGATGACCCCGCCGACCACGATCATGATGTCGGGCCGGCCCACCTGCACCAGCGCGTCGCGCAGCGCCGGCACCAGCGTCAGGTGGCCCGCGGCCAGCGAGGACACCCCGATGACGTGCACGTCGTTGTCGGCGCCCTGGCGGGCCACCTCCTCGGGCGTGGAGAACAGCGAGCCGACGTCGACGTCGAACCCGATGTCGGCGAACGCCGTTGCGATCACCTTCTGGCCGCGGTCGTGGCCGTCCTGGCCCATCTTGGCCACCAGGATCCGGGGCCGGCGGCCGTCGGCCTCGGCGAACTTCTCGACCAATTCGGTGGCGGTGGCGATGTTGGTGGCCTTTCCGGCTTCGTCACGGTAGACCCCGGCGATGGTACGGATCTCCGCCTGGTGCCGGCCGTAGACCTTCTCCAGCGCATCGGAGATCTCCCCGACGGTGGCCTTGGCCCGGGCCGCGTTGATGGACAGCGCCAGCAGGTTGTTGCCCAGCCCGTCAGGACCGGCCCGACCGGTGGCCGCCGCGGCGCGCGTCAGCTCGGCCAGGGCGGCGTCGACCGCCGACTGGTCCCGGGTGGCCCGCAGCTCGCGAAGTTTGGCCAGCTGCTCGGCGCGCACCCGGCTGTTCTCGACCTTGAGGACCTCGATCTCGGTGTCCTCGTCGACCTGGTACTTGTTGACCCCGATCACCGGCTGCTGGCCGGAGTCGATGCGGGCCTGGGTGCGCGCGGCGGCCTCCTCGATGCGCATCTTGGGGATGCCCTCGCCGATGGCCTGGGCCATACCGCCGTACCCGGCGATCTCGGTCAGGTGCGCGCGGGCCCGCTGCGCGAGCCGGTGGGTCAGCCACTCCACGTAATACGAGCCGCCCCACGGGTCGATCGGGCGGGTGGTGCCCGACTCCTGCTGCAACACCAGCTGGGTGTTGCGCGCGATCCGCGCCGAGAAGTCCGTCGGCAGGGCCAGCGCCTCGTCCAGGGCGTTGGTGTGCAACGACTGGGTGTGGCCCTGCGTGGCGGCCATCGCCTCGATGCAGGTGCGCGCGACGTTGTTGAACGCGTCCTGGGCGGTCAGCGACCAGCCCGAGGTCTGCGAATGGGTGCGCAGCGACAGCGATTTCGGGTTCTTGGCGCCGAACCCGGCGACCAGCTCGCTCCACAGCAGCCGACCCGCCCGCAGCTTGGCGACCTCCATGAAGAAGTTCATCCCGATGCCCCAGAAGAAGGACAGCCGCGGCGCGAACTTGTCGATGTCCAGCTCGGCGTCCAGGCCGGCCCTGAGGTAGTCGACGCCGTCGGCCAGCGTGTAGGCCAGCTCCAGATCGGCTGTGGCCCCGGCTTCTTGGATGTGGTAGCCGGAGATCGAGATGGAGTTGAACTTCGGCATCTTGGCGCTGGTGTAGGCGAAGATGTCGGAGATGATGCGCATCGACGGCTTGGGCGGGTAGATGTAGGTGTTGCGCACCATGAACTCTTTGAGGATGTCGTTCTGGATGGTGCCGGCCAGCTTCTCCGGCGGCACCCCCTGCTCCTCGGCGGCCACCACGTACAGCGCCAGGATCGGCAGCACGGCGCCGTTCATCGTCATCGACACCGATACCGCCGACAGGTCGATCCCGTCGAACAGCTGCCGCATGTCCAGGATGGAATCGATTGCCACCCCGGCCATTCCGACGTCGCCCTGCACGCGCGGATGGTCGGAGTCATAGCCGCGGTGGGTGGCCAGGTCGAAGGCCACCGACAGGCCCTTCTGGCCGGCGGCCAGGTTGCGCCGGTAGAACGCGTTGGAGTCCGCGGCGGTGGAGAACCCGGCGTACTGGCGAATCGTCCACGGCTGGTTGACATACATCGTCGGGTAGGGCCCGCGGATGAAGGGCGGCTCGCCGGGGAAGCTGTGCAGCGGATACCCGTCGGCCGCCGCGGCGGCCCGGTCGGCGGCGACGTACACCGGCTTGACGTCGATGCCCTCCGGCGTCTGCCAAATCAGCTGCTCGGGGGTGTACCCGTGCGCGGCCGCGGCCGCGGCCACCCGTTGCGCCACGACCGCCTCGGTGGGCGGCGGCGCGGCGCGGTCGCCGTGCAGCGGGACGTCGGCAAAACTGCCGATCACCGAGGTGCTTGCGGTCATCGCGGCTACGCCCCCAATCGGGTGAGCAGATTCGACAGGGCTTGCACCGCATCGATTTTCGCGGTCAGGTATTCGTCGGGCCGGTGCCCGGCATCGCCGATCGCCTGCTCGGGACCGGCCAGGTACACCCGCGACACGCCGGCGCCGCGGGCCGCCTCCACGATCCCCGCGGCCTCGTCCCCGTAGCGCTTGTCGCTGCCGCAGAGGACCACCGCCGCCGGGGAGCCCGCACCCGACACGGCCGCGGCGACACCGGCGGCGTCGACGGTTCCCGGGTTGACCACCTCGATGCCGCCCGAGGCCAGCAGGTTGGTGGCGAACGTCGCGCGGGTGTTGTGCTCGGCCAGCGGGCCCAGCGGCAGCAGCAGCGCCTGCGGCCGGGCGCCGGTGCGGGCCAGGAAGGCATCCGAGCGGTCCCGCAGCGCTTCGAACGCGGCGGCGTAGCGCGCCACCGTCGGCACTGAATCCTGTTGCGGCAGAGCTGGTTCAGCCAGGTTCGGGAACTCGTTGACACCGGTGATCGCGGTGCGGCGGTGCGCGATGTCGTCGGCGCGGCGCGCGGCCACGCCCGCGATCTGCCCGGCGAGGTGCTCGCGGGCGTCTTCGAACCCGCCGCGGGACTCGATCACCTGGAAATGCTGCCAGGCGTACCGGGCCAGCTCGTCGGTGAGTTCCTCGACGAACCACGAGCCGCCGGCCGGATCCAGCACGCGGCCGACGTGGGACTCCTCCAGCAGCAGCAGCTGGGTGTTGCGCGCGATGCGCCGCGCGAACCCGGCCGACACACCCGGTAAGCCACCCGGGATCGCCACGTCGAACGGGTGCACCAGCACCGTGTCGGCGCCGCCGACGCCCGCGGCGAACGCGGCCACCGTGGCGCGCAGCATGTTCACCCACGGGTCGCGCTGGGTCATCATGGGCAGCGAGGTCTCGGCGTGCAGCACCGCCGCGCCGCCGTCGGCGTCACCGGCGACCTCGGCGACCCGCGCCCAGAGCCGGCGGGCGGCCCGCAGCTTGGCGATCGTCATGAACTGGTCGTCGTCGGCGGCCAGGCGAAAACTGATCTGGCGCAGCGCGTCCCCGACGGAGATTCCCGAGGCGACGAGGATCCGCAGGTAGGCCACCGCGGCGGCCAGCGCGCCGGCCAGCTCCCACGCCGCGCTGGCGCCCAGATTGTGGAAGGCCGGCCCGTCGACGGTGATCGCCCGCACGCCGCGGCGCCCGGCGACCCGGGCCGCGACCGCGACCACCTGCTCGACCGTGCAGGAGGCGCGGCCGCCCAGCGACGCGCCCAGCGGGTCGGCACCCAGGTCCACCGACGGCGTCGCACCGGGTTCCAGCCGGTCCACCAGCGCCAGCACCGCGTCGCAGGCGCCCGGGTAGTCGGCGCCGGCATCGAGGATCACCGGCGCCAGGTCCAGGTGCACGCCGGCGAGCAACCCGCCCAGCTGCGCGGGAGCCACACCGGACTCCCCCACCCGGATCAGCAGCGCGCTGACCCCGTCGGTCAGCGCGGCCAGCACCGCCGCGTTGCCGCCGTCGGCGCCTGCGCCCGGTCCGGGGAACGCCTCGGCGACCTTCCAGCCGGCGTTGACGTCGCGCGTCGCGTCGCCGCCGCGCACGTAGGGGCACTCGCCCGGCAACGGCGGCTCGCCCAGCTCGTCGAGGGCCGTGTAGAGCGCCCGGACGGCAAACCCGTCGTAGGTGGGGGTGTCCAGGGAGCGCTCGGGCTCCGCGCCCAGCTCCCCGGGGTCACGGTGGGCGCTTTTGGCCAGCACGCCCGCGACCGCGGTGCGCCAGCGGGCCAGCGCGTCCGGACCGGCTGCTGGATCGGCAGGTACCTTCGTTGGTACGTCCACGGACACCGACTGCTCCTGTGATCGCAGGAAATGGCAATCTTCCCCACCCTGGGTCGCCACTTGCTAACCAGGCTAATTGATCGCGTGCGGCCCTTCGGCGGCGAGGTCGCCATCGCGAAACGCCAGACTCGGGCAGCGCGATATTCATCTGCTGCCCGTAGCCTGTGACAACGTGACGGCCCCCGCCACCGGCAAAGCCACCAGCGCCCTGCGCGGCCTCGGCTGCGCGCTGGGCGCGACCGCGCGCCAGCTGTCCCGCCCGCGCGCCGTGGCGATGGCGCTCGGCATCGGGATCGTCGTCGCGGTGGCGCTGCTGGTGCCGCTGCCGACCGCGGTGCAGGTGCACGACTGGGCGCGCACCGTGGGCCCGTGGTTCCCGCTGGCGTTCCTGGCGGCACACGTCGTCGCCACCGTGGTGCCGGTCCCCCGCACGGCGTTCACGCTGGCCGCCGGGCTGCTGTTCGGCCCGGTGCTGGGCGTGGCGATCGCCGTGTCCGCGAGCGCCGCCAGCGCGGTGATCGCCCTGCTGCTGGTGCGCGCGGCGGGATGGCAACTCAACCGCCTGGTGCGGCACCGTGCGGTCGACACGGTGGACAAGCGCCTGCGGGAGCGGGGTTGGCCGGCGGTGTTGTCGCTGCGGTTGATTCCCGTCGTGCCGTTCTCCGCGCTGAACTACGCGGCCGGCGCGTCGGCCGTGCGGGTGCTGCCGTTCGCGGTGGCCACCGTCGCCGGTCTGCTGCCCGGCACCGTCGCCGTGGTGGTCCTCGGCGACGCACTGGCCGGTCACCCGGACCCGCTGCTGTACCTGGTGTCGCTGTGCACGAGCGCCCTGGGGCTGGTGGGGCTGGTTTTCGAGGTCCACCACTACCGGCGTCAGCACCGCCGCAAGCCGGTGCTCAGCCCCCCACGGGCAGGCTGAGCAGGAACTGCGCGCCGCCCTCGTGCGGCAGACACACCAGGTCGCCGCCGTGGGCGCGGGCCAGCGCCCGGGCGATCGGCAGGCCCAGGCCGGCGCCGCCGTGATCGACGGCGCGGCCGGCATCCAGGCGCACCAGCCGCTCGAAGATGCGTTCGCGCTCGTCGTCGGGAACGCCGGGCCCGGTGTCGGTGACGCTCACCCGGGCGGCGCCGTCACTCACGGCGACGTCGAGGTGGATGGCGCCGCCGTCCGGGGTGTGCCGGCGCGCGTTGTCGAGCAGGTTGGCCACGATCTGCGCGAGCCGCGTCGAGTCCGCGGTGACGGCGAGCTCGCGCAGGCCGGTCCGGACGACGGTGATCTGCGGCGCCAGCAGCGTGGTCCGGTCCGCTTCGGCGTCCACGATGGTCGCCAGGTCGACGTGCTTGAGCTCCAACGGGATCCCGGCGTCGATGCGACTCAGATCCAGCATGTCGGCGACGAGTCGACCGGCGCGACGGGCATCCGACAGCAGCAGGCCGGCCCGGCGGTACTGCCCGAGCGCGGCGGCGTCCTCCCGGTGCCGGCCGGCGGCGCCGGCGATCTGTTCGGCCGCCGCCTGCATGCCGGCGATCGGGGTGCGCAACTCGTGGGCGGCGTCGGCGAGGAATCGCCGGGTTGCCGCCTCGGCGCGCTGGGCCGCTGCGGCGGCCTGCCGGGCCTGCCGCTCGGATTCCTCCAACGCGTCGAGCATCCGGTCGAAGGCGCCCGCGGCGCGGCCCAATTCGGTGCCGGCGCGGTCCGGATGCAGGCGACGGCCCCGGTCGCCGGTCGTGATGTCGTTGGCCAGCGCGGTGAGCCGGTCCAACGGCCGCAACGCCGCGCGACTGACCACGGCCAGCAGCAGCGCCGCCAACAGCAGGGTGGCGACGCCGGCCCCGGTCATCAGCTCCCGCAGCTGACGGGTCACCTGCGTGGTCTGCGTCGTGTCGGCGACCAGGACGAGCCGGGCGCCGCCGGGCAGGGGGCGGGGGGCGCATTTTGTAGCGGTGGGCGCTTCGGCGCCGCGCGGGGGGGGGGGGCGGGGGGGGGGGCGCGGGGGGGGGGGCGGGGGGGGCGGGCCGCGCGGGGGATGGGGCTGG
>NZ_VMQU01000134.1 GCF_007714205.1 Mycobacterium helveticum
GGTGGTGGGGATGGGTTGCCGCTACCCGGGTGGGGTGGATTCGCCGGAGGGCTTGTGGCAGGTGGTCGTGGAGGGCCGCGACGTGGTCTGCGACTTTCCCGCGGACCGGGGCTGGGATGTGGCGGGACTGTTCGATCCCGATCCCGACGCGACGGGCAAGTCCTACACCCGCTCGGGCGGGTTCCTGGCCGACGTGGCCGATTTCGACGCCGCGTTCTTCGGGATCGCGCCGAGCGAGGCGCTGGCGATGGATCCCCAGCAGCGCCTCCTGCTGGAGGTGTCGTGGGAGGCGCTGGAGCGCGCCGGGATCGACCCGTCGACGTTGCGGGGCTCGCCGACGGGCGTGTTCGCCGGGGTGTTCCACGGCTCCTACGGGGGTCAGGGCCGGATGCCCGGCGAGCTGGAGCGCTACGGGCTGCGCGGTTCGACGCTGAGCGTCGCGTCGGGCCGGGTGGCGTACACGCTGGGCCTGGAGGGCCCGGCGGTGTCGGTGGACACGGCGTGTTCGTCGTCGCTGGTGGCGATGCATCTGGCGGCCCAGTCGCTGCGGTCGGGCGAATGCGATCTGGCGCTGGCCGGGGGTGTGACGGTGATGGCGACCCCGGCGATGTTCGTCGATTTCAGCCGGCAGCGGGCGCTGTCCCCCGACGGCCGGTGCAAGGCGTACGCGGGCGCCGCCGACGGCACCGGATTCTCCGAGGGCGCCGGGATGCTGGCGCTGGAGCGGTTGACCGACGCGCGCCGGCGGGGCCATCCGGTGCTGGCGGTGCTGCGGGGCACGGCGGTGAACCAGGACGGCGCCTCCAACGGTCTGGCCACGCCCAACGGGCCCGCGCAGCAGCGGGTGATCCGCGCGGCGCTGGCCAACGCCCGGCTGGGCACGGCCGACGTGGACGTGGTCGAGGGGCACGGCACGGGCACCATGCTCGGGGATCCGATTGAGGCACAAGCACTTCTGGCGACCTACGGGCAGGACCGGCCGGCGGACCGGCCGTTGTGGTTGGGGTCGATCAAATCGAACATGGGGCACACGTCCGCCGCGGCGGGGACGGCCGGGGTGATCAAGATGGTGCAGGCGATGCGGCACGGGGTGATGCCCAAGACGCTGCACGTGGATGTGCCGACGCCGCACGTGGACTGGTCGGCCGGCGCGGTGTCGTTGCTGACCGAGCCGCGCCCGTGGCCCGTCGCGGGACGGCCGCGGCGCGCGGGCGTGTCGTCGTTCGGGATCAGCGGCACCAACGCGCACGTGATCGTCGAGGAGGCCCCCGCCGAGCCGGACAGCCCCGCGGCCCGGCGCGCCGATGCGCCGCTGCCCTGGGTGTTGTCGGCGCGGTCGGCCGAGGCGCTGACCAACCAGGCGGCGCGGCTGCTGGCACACCTGTCGGCCGACGCGGACCTGACGGCGGTGGACGTGGGCTGGTCGTTGGTGTCGACGCGGTCGCTGTTCGAGCACCGCGCGGTGTTGGCGGGTTCGGATCGCGGGCGGCTGATGAACGGGCTGGCCGGACTGGCCGCCGGTGCCCCGGGCGCGGGCGTGGTGGTGGGCCGCGCCCGGCCGGTGGGCAGGACCGTGTTCGTGTTTCCCGGCCAGGGTTCGCAGTGGGTCGGCATGGGCGCCCAGTTGCTCGACAGCTCGAGGGTGTTCGCCGAGCACATCACCCGGTGCGACAAGGCGCTCGGCGAGCACGTGCAGTGGTCGCTGACCGACGTCCTGCGCGGCGCGCCCGGCGCACCCGGGCTGGACCGGGTCGACGTGGTGCAGCCGGCGCTGTGGGCGGTGATGGTGTCGCTGGCCGAGCTGTGGCGCTCGGTGGGCGTGACACCCGAGGCGGTGATCGGTCACTCCCAGGGCGAGATCGCGGCGGCCTATGTGGCCGGTGCCCTGTCGCTTCAGGACGCCGCGCGGGTGGTGGCGTTGCGCAGCCGGCTGCTGGCGCGGCTGGCGGGCGCGGGCGGCATGGCGTCGCTGGCCTGCGGTGCCCAGCGGGCGCTCGAGTTGATCGCGCCGTGGGCCGATCGCCTGAACGTCGCCGCGGTCAACGGTGTTTCGGCGGTCGCGGTCTCCGGCGAACCGGACGCGCTGGCCGAGCTGATGCGCCGCTGTGCGGCCGCCGACGTGCGGGCCCGCACCATCGACGTGGACTACGCGTCGCATTCGAAGCAGGTCGACGCGATCCGGGAGCCGCTCGCCGAGGCGCTGCGCGGCATCGAGCCGCGTTCCTGTCCGGTCGCCTTCTTCTCGACCGTCACCGGTGCCCCCGTCGACACCGTGGGACTCGACGGCGAGTACTGGTACCAAAACGTCCGCCAGACGGTGCAATTCGACCGTGCGGTGCGCACCGCACACGCCGACGGGTACCGGGTCTTCGTCGAGTCCAGCCCGCACCCGGTGCTGATCGCCGGCATCGAGGACACCGTGGCCGAGTGCGGCGGCGACGCCGTCGTCGTGCCCTGCCTGGGCCGCGACGACGGTGGCCTGGAGCGGTTCTATCTGTCCGTCGGACAGGCCAACGTCGCCGGTGTGCGGGTGGATTGGCCCGCGGCGTTCACCGGCCTGGACGCCCGGCGGGTACCGCTGCCGACGTATGGCTTTGTGCGGCGCAGGTTCTGGCTGCCGGCTGGGTCTGCGGGGTCCGACATGGCCGCGGTGGGGTTGGCGGGCATCGGGCACGGAGTGCTGGGTGCGGCGGTGGAGCGGCCCGATTCGGGCCAGACGGTGTTCACGGGCCGGCTGTCGCGCGGCGCGCAGCCCTGGCTGACCGATCACGCGGTGGCCGGGACGGTGCTGTTCCCGGGGGCCGCCTTCGTCGAGCTGGTGTTGCGGGCCGGGGACGAGGTCGGCTGCCCGGTGCTCGAGGAACTCACCCTGTCGGCGCCGCTGGCGCTGCCCGCGGACGGCGCGATCCGGCTGCAGGTCGTGGTGGCCGCCCCCGGTGATTCGGGATCGCGGGGCGTGTCGGTGTATTCGGCTGCGGCGCAGCCCGGTTCGGAGTGGTCGCTGCACGCCGAGGGAGTTCTGGGGGCGGGTTCGGTGGACCCGGCCGCGGATCTGTCGGTGTGGCCGCCGGTGGGTGCGGAGGCGGTGGACGTGAGCGGCGCCTACGACGGGCTGGCCGACCGGGGCTATGAGTACGGCCCGGCATTTCGCGGCCTGCGGGCGGTGTGGCAGCGGGGCGACGAGGTGTTCGCCGAGGTCGAGCTTCCGCAGGACGCGGGCGTGACCTCCGGGTTCGGGATCCATCCGGTGGTGCTGGACGCCGCGCTGCATGCGCTGGGGGTGGCCGACGCGCAGGCGCGGCTGGTGCTGCCGTTCTCGTGGCAGGGCGTGTGTCTGCATGCCGAGGGTGCGTCGCGGGCCCGGGTGCGGGTGGCCGCGGCCGGGCCGGACGCGGTGTCGGTGGAACTGGCCGACCCGGCCGGGTCCCCGGTGTTGTCGGTGCGGGAGTTGGTGATGCGCCCGGTGCCGGCCGGGCGCCCGGCGCCCGGGCCGGCCGGCGCCGACGGGTTGCTGGAGGTCGGGTTGCTGGAGGTGGTGTGGTCGCCGGTGCCCACGAGTGGCGGCGACACCGGCGACGGCACCGTGGTGTGGGAGTGGGCCTGCGGCGACGGGGCGGTGCCGGGTTCGGTCCGCGCGGCCACCACCGAGGCGCTCTCGGTGCTGCAGTCGTGGCTGGCCGGTGACGGTCCGGGAATGCTGGTGGTGCTGACCCGGGGGGCGGTGGCCCTGCCGGGTGAGGAGGTCCGCGATCTGGCCGGCGCGGCGGTGTGGGGGTTGGTGCGTTCGGCGCAGGCCGAGCATCCGGGCCGGGTGATGCTCGTCGATTCCGACGGTTCGGTGGAGCTGGGGGATCTAACCGGTTCCGGTGAAACGCAATTGGTGGTCCGCAACGGGGTGGTCCACGGCGCCCGGTTGACGCCGGCGACGGCGCGGGCGGGTTTGCGGCTGCCTGCGGACGGCTGGTGGCGGTTGGCGCCCGGCGGCGGGGGCACCATCGAGGACGTGCAGGTGCGGACCTGCGCACCCGCCGAACCGGGCGCCGGGCAGGTGCGGGTCGCCGTGGGCGCGGTCGGCGTGAACTTCCGGGATGTGTTGGTGGCCCTGGGTATGTACCCGGGCGGCGGTGAACTGGGCGTCGAGGGGGCCGGTCTGGTCGCCGCGGTCGGGCCCGGCGTCACCGGGCTGGCCGTCGGCGACGCGGTGACGGGTCTGCTCGGGGTGGCGGGACCGCAGGCGGTGGTGGATCGGCGGTTGGTGGTCCGGGTTCCGCACGGCTGGTCGCTGTCCCGGGCCGCCGGTGTGCCGGTGGTGTTCTTGACGGCGTGGTACGGGTTGGCGGATCTGGCCGGGCTGCGCTCCGGTGAGCGGGTGCTGGTGCACGCCGCGACGGGCGGGGTGGGGATGGCCGCGGTGCAGCTGGCCAGGCATTGGGGCGCAGAGGTTTTCGTCACGGCGAGTCGCGGCAAATGGGACACGTTGCGCGACATGGGGTTTGATGACGACCACATCGGGGATTCGCGCACGTTGGAGTTCGAGTCGAAGTTTTCGGCCGCCACCGGTGGTGCCGGTGTGGACGTGGTGCTCAATTCGCTGGCCGGTGAGTTCACCGACGCGTCGTTGCGGCTGCTGGCCCCCGGCGGGCGCTTCATCGAGATGGGCAAGACCGACGTCCGCGATGCCCGGGTCGTCGCGCGCCAACATCGGGGAGTGCGGTATCGGGCGTTCGACCTGCTGGAGGCGGGCCCGGACCGCTGTGCGCAGCTGCTGGCCGAGGTGGTCGGCCTGCTGGAGGACGGCGTGTTGACGCCGTTGCCGGTCAAGACGTTCGACGTGCGCCGCGCCGCGGACGCCTACCGGTTCGTGAGCCAGGCGCGTCACATCGGCAAGGTGGTGCTCACCGTGCCCGGCGCGCCCGGCGTCGGGCTGGCCGCGGGCACGGTGTTGATCACCGGCGGGACCGGCATGGCCGGGTCGGCGGTGGCGCGGCACCTGGTGAACCACCACGGCGTGCGGCACCTGGTGCTGGCCGGCCGTCGTGGACGGGCCACCGAGGGTGTCGAGGAGTTGGTGGACGAGTTGGCGCAGCGGGGGGCGCGGGTGTCGGTGGTGGCCTGCGACGTGGCCGACCGCGACGCGCTGGCAGCGATGCTCGCGCGCATCCCCGGGGACCGCCCGCTGCGCGGGGTCATCCATGCCGCAGGCGTGCTCGACGACGGGCTGATCTCCTCGTTGACCCCGGACCGCGTCGATGCGGTGCTGCGGGCCAAGGCCGATGCCGCCTGGCATCTGCATTCGCTGACCCGGGATCTCGACCTGGCGGCGTTCGTGATGTTCTCCTCGATGGCCGGGATCGTCGGAACGCCGGGTCAGGGCAACTACGCCGCGGCCAACAGTTTCCTGGATGCCCTGGCCGCCTACCGGCGGGCCCGCGGCCTGCCGGGGCTGTCGGTGGCCTGGGGGCTCTGGGAGCAGACCTCGGCGATGACGGCGCACCTCGGAGCCCGCGACAAGGCCCGGATGAGCCGGGTCGGGCTGGCCCCGCTGTCCACCGAAGAGGCGCTGGCGGCGTTCGACGCCGCGCTGCTCGCGGACAGCCCGGTGGTGGTGGCCTCCCGCCTGGATCGCGCCGCGCTGTCCGGCCACACCGCGGCGCTGCCGCCGCTGCTGCTGGGGCTGGCTGCGCGCCCCGCCCGTCGCGTCGTCGCCGGCAGCGGCCCCACCGCGTCGGTGCACGGCCTCGGCGCGCGCCTGCACGGTCTGAGCCCCGACGCGCGGCGACGCGACCTGGCGAACCTGGTGTGCAGCAATGCCGCCACCGTGCTGGGCCTGACGCAGGCCGCGGACCTCCAGGGCGGCCGCACCTTCCAGGAGCTCGGCTTCGACTCCCTGACGGCCGTCGAGCTGCGCAACCGGCTCAAAACCGCCACCGGGCTCACCCTTTCGCCCACGCTGATCTTCGACTATCCGACCCCGACCGCCCTGGCCGCGTACCTCGACGCCCAGCTCGGCGCGACAACCGCCACCGCTCAACCCGACCTGATGACGCGGTTCCACGCCGTTGCCCGCGAACTGGAAGCCCTGCTGGGCGACCCGGACTCCGGCCCCGACGACAGGGCGCAGATGTCCACCCGGCTGCGCCACCTGCTCGGCGCACTGACCACCGCCGGTCGCCCCGACGACGTCGACGACGACATCCGGGCCGCCACCGAAGGTGAACTCTTCGCCATCCTCGACGAGGAACTCGGCCACTGATGCCCCAGATCTCCAGGAGTGACGATGCCGAGCACCGATAAGCAGCTCGACTACCTCAAGCGGCTCACCGCCGACCTGAGACGCACCCGGCGCCAACTGTCCGAACTGGAGGGCAGGCTGTCCGAGCCGGTGGCGGTGGTGGGGATGGGTTGCCGGTACCCGGGTGGGGCCGATTCCCCGGAACGCCTGTGGGAGTTGGTGGTCGAGGGCCGCGACACGGTCGCCGACTTCCCGGCCGACCGCGGCTGGGACGTGGACGCTCTGTTCGATCCGGACCCCGACGCCCGCGGGAAGATGTACACGCGCCGGGGCAGCTTCCTGCACGACGCCGCCGACTTCGACGCCGGGTTCTTCGGCATCGGACCCAGCGAGGCGCTGGCGATGGATCCGCAACAACGCCTGATGCTGGAGATCTCGTGGGAAGCCCTGGAGCGCGCCGGGATCGACCCGCTGGGGCTGCGGGGCACGGCGACCGGGGTGTTCGCGGGAATTATCCACGCCGGCTACGGCGGCGAGGTCAAAGGGGAGCTGGAGGGTTACGGGCTCACCGGATCGACGTTGAGCGTGGCCTCGGGCCGGGTGTCCTACGTGCTGGGGCTGGAAGGGCCCGCGGTGTCGGTGGATACGGCGTGTTCGTCGTCGTTGGTGGCGATGCATCTGGCGGCGCAGTCGCTGCGCTCGGGAGAGTGTGATCTGGCGCTGGCCGGCGGCGTCATGGTGATGGCGACTCCCGCGGCGTTCGTCGAGTTCAGCCGGCAGCGGGCGCTGGCCGCCGACGGCCGGTGCAAGGTGTATGCCGGTGCCGCGGACGGGACCTCGTGGTCGGAGGGCGCGGGCGTGCTGGTGCTGGAGCGGTTGGCCGACGCCCGGCGGCTGGGCCACCCGGTCCTGGCGTTGCTGCGGGGTTCGGCGGTGAACCAGGACGGCGCCTCCAACGGTTTGACCGCCCCCAACGGGCCGTCGCAGCAACGGGTGATTCGGGCGGCGCTGGCCAACGCGGGGCTCACCACCGCCGACGTGGACGTGGTGGAGGGCCACGGAACCGGAACCGTGCTGGGCGATCCGATCGAGATCCAGGCGCTGCTGGCGACGTACGGGCAGGGCCGGCCGACGGATCGGCCGCTGTGGCTGGGGTCGGTCAAATCCAATATCGGACACTCCTCGGCCGCCGCGGGGGTGGCCGGGGTGATCAAGATGGTGCAGGCGATACGTCACGGCGTGATCCCGCAGACGCTGCACGTGGATGTGCCGACGCCGCATGTGGATTGGACGGCGGGCGCGGTGTCGTTGCTGACCGGTCCGCAGCCGTGGCCGGACGGCCCGAGGCGGGCCGGGGTGTCGTCGTTCGGGATCAGCGGGACCAATGCGCACGTGATCGTGGAACAGCCGCCCGCCGAATCGGAAAGCGTTGTCGTCCGGCGGAATGACTCCCACCCCGTGGTGCCCGTGGTGGTGTCGGGGCACTCGGAGGCGGCGCTGGCCGCCCAGGCCGGGCGGCTCGCGGCGCACCTGAGCGCACGGGCGGACGTGCCGGTGGTGGACGTGGCCTGGTCGTTGGCGACCACGCGGCCGGTTCTCGAACACCGCGCGGTGCTGGTGGGCGCCGACCGCGGCGAGTTGGTGCGCGGGCTGGGCGGATTGTCCGCGGGTGAGACCGGTGCGGCCGTCGTGGGGCGTGCCCGGCCGGCCGGCAAGACGGTGTTCGCGTTTCCCGGTCAGGGCTCGCAGTGGCTCGGGATGGGCGCGCAGTTGTACGGGCGGTTCGGCGAGTTCGCCCGCGCCTTCGACGAGGTCGCGGCGGCACTGGACCCGCACCTGCGCCGGCCACTGCGCCAGGTGATCTGGGGCGACGACCCGGAACTGTTGCAGAACACCGAATTCGCCCAGCCCGCACTGTTCGCCGTCGAGGTCGCGCTGGCGGCGCTGTGGCGCGCCTGGGGCGTCATCCCCGACGTGGTGATGGGCCATTCGGTCGGGGAGATCGCCGCGGCCCACGTCGCGGGGGTGTTGTCCCTGGACGATGCCGCCCGTTTGGTGGCCGCGCGCGGCCGGCTGATGGCGGGACTGCCCCCGGGCGGGGCGATGGTGGCCGTCACCGCCGGCGAGGACGAGGTGGCGCCGCTGCTCACCGAGGGGGTGGGCGTCGCGGCCGTCAACGGTCCGACCTCGCTGGTGCTTTCCGGCGAGCACGCCGCGGTCGACGCCATTGTCGAGCAGTTGACCGCGCGGGGCAGGCGGGCGCATCGGCTGGCCGTCTCGCACGCGTTCCATTCCGCCCTGATGGATCCGATGCTGGAGGAGTTCTCCGCGGTGCTGGCCGGCGTGACGGCCGGTGCGCCCCGGATGGCGTTGGTGTCCAACCTGACCGGCGACCTGGCCGATGCGGGGTACGGCTCGGCGCACTACTGGGTGGAGCACGTGCGCCGGCCGGTGCGCTTCGTCGACGGCGTGCACCTGGCCGAGTCGCTGGGGGCCGGAGTCGTCCTCGAGGTGGGCCCCGGCGCGGCGTTGACGGTCTCGGTGCGGCAGAGCCTTCGCGACGACCGGGCCATGCCGGTCGTGACGATGCCCAAGGACCGACCCGAGATCGACGCGCTGCTCACCGCCGCGGGCCGACTGTTCACCGCCGGCATCGCTGTGGACTGGCGCGCGGTGTTCGCCGGACTGGACGCCCGGACCGTGCCGCTGCCGACGTACGCGTTCCAGCGGCGCCGGTTCTGGCTGCCGGCCTCGGCGGTGGGGTCGCGCGACGCCGGCGGACTGGGACTGGCGGAGGCCGGGCACGGGCTGCTGGGCGCGGTGGTGCAGCGGCCGGATTCGGGTGGGGTGGTGCTGACGGGCCGCCTGTCGGTGGGCACCCAGCCGTGGCTGGCCGACCATGCCGTGGGCGGGGTGGTGCTGTTTCCCGGAGCCGGGTTCGTCGAACTGGTGTTGCGGGCCGCTGACGAGGTCGGCTGCCCGGTGATCGAGGAGCTGACATTGTCGGCGCCGTTGCTGCTGCCCGCCTCCGGCGGCGTGGCGGTCCAGGTGGTGGTCGGTGCCGCCGACGCAGCCGGTTCCCGGACGGTTGCAGTGTATTCGTCTGCGCCCGAACCGGATTCGGGGTGGACTTTGCACGCGGAAGGGACCCTGGGCGCGGCCGCGGTGAAACCCGGCACAAATCTGGCGGTGTGGCCGCCCGCCGGCGCGACGGCGGTGGACGTGGCCGGGGCCTATGACGGGCTCGCCGCGCGCGGCTACGGGTATGGTCCCGCCTTCCGCGGCCTGCGGGCGGCGTGGCGGCGGGACGACGAGGTGTTCGCCGAGGTCGAGGTCCCGCAGGACGCCGATGTGGCGTTGGGCGGCTTCGGAATTCATCCGGTGGTGCTCGACGCGGCGTTGCACGCGCTCGGGGTCGCCGACGAGCGGGCGGCGGCCGTGCTGCCGTTCTCCTGGCAAGGGGTGTGTCTGCACGCGGCCGGGGCGGCACGGGTCCGGGTGCGGCTGGCGCCGGCGGGCACCGGCGCGGTGTCGCTCGAACTGGCCGACGCGACGGGCCTGCCGGTGTTGTCGGTGCGGGAGTTGGTGCTTCGCCCGGTTTCTGCCGAACAGTTGGCCGCGGCCGGTGGCCGTCCCGCCCGCGACGGGCTCCTCGAGGTGGCGTGGGCTCCGGTGTCCCTGGCCGACAACGCGGTCGGCGGTGACCACTCGGTGTGGGAGTCGGTCCCCGGGGGCGGGGGAGCGGTCAAATCGGTGCATGCGGCCACCGTCGAGGCGCTGTCGGTGCTGCAGTCCCGGCTGGTTCGCGACGGATCGGGCCCGTTGGTGGTGTCGACCCGCGGGGCGGTGGCCCTGGCCGACGAGGGCGTCGACGACCTGGCCGGCGCGGCGGTGTGGGGCCTGGTCCGCTCGGCGCAGTCCGAGCATCCGGGCCGCTTCGTGCTGGTGGATTCGGACGGTTCCGTCGGGCTGGACGCCGTACTCGCCTGCGGCGAGCCCCAACTGGTGGTCCGCGACGGCGTCGTCCACGGCGCCCGGCTGCGGCCGGTTCCCGTTGCGCCGCTGCTGCGGTTGCCCGGTGGCGGCTGGCGGTTGGCCGCCGGCGGCGGGGGGACGTTGGACGACGTGACGGCGCAGCAGTGCCCGCGCGCGGAGCTGGCGGCCGGGCAGGTGCGAGTGTCGCTGGCCGCGGCCGGCGTCAACTTCCGGGACGTGCTGGTGGCCCTGGGCATGTATCCCGGTGCGGCGCAGCTGGGGGCCGAGGGGGCCGGCATCGTGGCCGAGGTCGCCCCGGATGTGCCGGATTTGGCCGTCGGGGACGCGGTGCTGGGGATCGTGGGGCTGGCGGGCTCCGAGGCGGTGGTGGATCGGCGGTTGGTGGTCCGGGTGCCGCACGGCTGGTCGCTGTCCCGGGCCGCGGGTGTGCCGGTGGCGTTCTTGACGGCGTGGTACGGGTTGGCGGATCTGGCCGGGCTGCGCTCCGGTGAGCGGGTGTTGGTGCACGCCGCGACGGGCGGGGTGGGGATGGCCGCGGTGCAGCTGGCCAGGCATTGGGGCGCAGAGGTTTTCGTCACGGCGAGTCGCGGCAAATGGGACACGTTGCGCGACATGGGGTTTGATGACGACCACATCGGGGATTCGCGGACGTTGGAGTTCGAGTCGAAGTTTTCGGCCGCCACCGGTGGTGCCGGTGTGGACGTGGTGCTCAATTCGCTGGCCGGTGAGTTCACCGACGCGTCGTTGCGGCTGCTGGCCCCCGGCGGGCGCTTCATCGAGATGGGCAAGACCGACCTGCGCGATGCCCGGGTCGTCGCGCGCCAACATCGCGACGTGCGCTACCGGGCGTTCGATCTGATGGAAGCCGGCGAAGACCGTATCGCGGCGATGCTGGCCGACTTGACGGCGTTGTTCGGCGAGGGAGCGCTCGAGCCGTTGCCGGTCAAGACGTTCGACGTGCGCCGCGCCGCGGACGCCTACCGGTTCGTGAGCCAGGCGCGTCACATCGGCAAGGTGGTGCTCACCGTGCCCGGCGCGCCCGGCGTCGGGCTGGCCGCGGGCACGGTGTTGATCACCGGCGGGACCGGCATGGCCGGGTCGGCGGTGGCGCGGCACCTGGTGAACCACCACGGCGTGCGGCACCTGGTGCTGGCCGGCCGTCGTGGACGGGCCACCGAGGGTGTCGAGGAGTTGGTGGACGAGTTGGCGCAGCGGGGGGCGCGGGTGTCGGTGGTGGCCTGCGACGTGGCCGACCGCGACGCGGTGGCGGCACTGTTGGCCGGCCTGCCCGAGGAATATCCGCTGACGGGCGTGATCCACGCCGCCGGTGTCCTCGACGACGGCATGGTCGCGTCGTTGACCACGGATCGGGTGGACACCGTGCTGCGCGCCAAGGTTGCCGGGGCCTGGAATCTGCACGAACTGACCCAGGATCTGAATCTGTCGGCGTTCGTGCTGTTTTCGTCACTGGCCGGGATCATGGGCGCCCCCGGTCAGGGCAACTATGCGGCGGCCAACAGTTTCCTCGACGCGCTGGCCATCCACCGGCGGGCCCGCGGCCTGCCGGGGCTGTCGCTGGCCTGGGGACTGTGGGAGCAGGCCTCGGGCATGACCGCCCACCTGGGCGATCGCGACAAATCCCGGATAAGCCGAGCCGGACTGGCGGCCCTGTCCAGCGAGCAGGCGCTCGAAATGTTCGACACGGCCCTGCTGGGGGAGCGGGCCGTCGTGGTGGCCACCCGCCTCGACCGGGCGGCGTTGTCCGGCAACGCTGCCGACCTGCCGCCGCTGTTGCGGGAGCTGGCTGGCCGGCCCGCGCGACGCGTCGTTGCCGACGCCGACGCCACCTTGGCGGCGACGGGCCTGCGGGCGCGCTTGGCGGGTATGGCCGCCGAGCAGCGCCGTCGCGAACTCGTCGACCTGGTGTGCGGCAACGCCGCCACCGTGTTGGGCCACAGTGTCGCGGACATGGACGGCGACAAGCCTTTCCAAGACCTCGGGTTCGACTCGCTCACCGCGGTCGAGTTGCGTAACCGGCTCAAAACCGCCACCGGGCTGACGCTGTCGCCCACGGTGATCTTCGACCACCCCACGCCGACGGCTCTGGCCGAATACGTCGATGCCGAACTTGCCAGCAGCCCAACACCTTCGAACGACACACAGCCGGATCCGTTGGCCCGGTTCAACGACGTCGCCGGGGAACTCCAAGCCCTGCTGGCCCGGCCCGGCTGGAGCCCCGACGACAAAGCACGGTTGAGTGGTCGCCTGCAGGTCATGCTCGCCGGCCTGACCGCGCCACCCGAACCGGTCTATTCCGACGTCCCGTTCGACGACGACATCACGACCGCCACCGAAAGTCAGCTCTTCGCGCTCCTCGACGAGGACGCCGGCCCCTGAGCTAAACGCTGCGGCGACATGCGCGGCCGCGAGCGACGACCGGATATCCTCGAGGTCTGCGGCCGTGGCCGAAACGATGCCCGCAGACACGACAACCCGCAGACACGACAAATAGACAAATAGAGGCGCAGGACTGCCCTGCCCGGGTCTGGGTTTAGCCGACTTCAGTGCCATTGCACGCCCTGTCGGAGCATGAGCAGCCAAAGGACACCATGGGCAGACATACGTTCGTTTTCACTCCGCGATCGCGGTCACCATCAGGCGCCGCGGGTCGACCGGCGGCACCGGTCGTGCTAGACCTCATACCGTGAGGCAAGGCGCACGGTCGACGGATGTGGCGATCATCGGGCTCGCCTGCAGGTTCCCGTCCGCGGCGGGCCCCCGGGACTTCTGGCGTCTGATCCGCGACGGCGTCGAAGCCGCGGCGCCGATCGAGGACGTCGCCTGGTTCGACGCCGAGTTCTTCAACCTGTCGCCGCGCGAGGCCCGGGCGATGGACCCGCGGCAGCGATTGGCCCTGGAACTGGCCTGGGAAGTGTTCGAAGACGCTTTCGTCGTGCCGGCAACGCTGAGCGGGGAACAGGTCGGCGTCTACCTCGGGGCGATGACCGACGACTACGCCCTGCTGACGCTGGCCGGTGCGGCCGAGCAGTTGGATCACCAGTCCTTCGCCGGCATCGCCCGGGGGATGATCGCCAACCGGGTGTCGTATGCGTTCGGGCTGCGCGGACCCAGCTTGACCGTCGATGCCGGGCAGTCGTCGTCGCTGGTCGCCGTGCACCTGGCTTGCGAGAGCCTGCGCCTCGGTGAGTCGGCGCTGGCGATCGCCGGTGGCATCCACCTGAACTTGGCCGACGAAACCGAGGCACTGGAAACGGCATTCGGTGCCGTGTCCCCGTCGGGTCACACCTATGCGTTCGACGGGCGCGCGGACGGTTACGTGCGAAGCGAAGGCGCCGGCCTCGTGCTGCTGAAACCGCTGCGCGCCGCCCTCGACGACGGCAACCGCATCCGCGCCGTCATCCGCGGCAGCGCGGTCGGCAACGCCGGGCACACCGCCGCCGGTCAGACCGTGCCCTCGGTCCCCGGCGAAGCCGACGTCATCCGCAGCGCGCTGGCCCGGGCGGGGCGCAACGCCGCCGACGTCCACTACGTCGAGGCGCACGGCACGGGCACCCGGGTCGGCGATCCCGTGGAGGCGAACGCGCTGGCGGAGGTCTTCGCCGGGTGTCGAGCAGAACCGTTGCGGGTGGGATCGGTGAAGACCAACATCGGCCACACCGGCGGCGCCGCGGGCATCGCCGGTCTGCTGAAGGCCGTGCTGGGGATCGAAAACGCCGTGATCCCCGCAAGTCTCAACTATTCCGCGTCCAACCCCACGCTCGACCTGCCGGCGCTCGGGCTGCAGGTCAACACGACGCCGTTGCCGTGGCCGGGCGGTGTGCGGCGGGCCGGGGTGTCGTCGTTCGGGATGGGCGGGACGAACGCGCACGTGATCGT
>NZ_VMQU01000135.1 GCF_007714205.1 Mycobacterium helveticum
CGCCCGGCCCGATCGCGCGACTTGCCCCCTCACCGCTGCGCGGCGGGGAGGTGCCCCCACCTCGGGTCGTTTCGGCCCGTATCGGCGGCACGCCTAAGCTAGCCGACCATGGCAGTCGTACCGATCCGCATCGTGGGGGACCCGGTGTTGCACACACCGACGGAGCCCGTGCCGGTCGCCGCCGACGGCTCGCTGCCGGCCGAGCTGGCCGAGCTGATCGCCACGATGTACGACACCATGGACGCCGCGCACGGCGTGGGCCTCGCCGCCAACCAGATCGGCTACGGGCTGCGGGTTTTCGTCTACGACTGCGCCGACGACCGCGGGATCGCCGACCGCCGCCGCGGCGTGGTCGTCAATCCGGTGCTGGAAACCTCCGAGGTGCCCGAGACCATGCCGGACCCGGAGGCCGACGACGAAGGCTGCCTGTCGGTCCCCGGCGAGTCGTTTCCCACCGGCCGGGCGAAGTGGGCGAAGGTGACCGGCCTGGACGCCGAGGGCAATCCGGTCGCGATCGAGGGCACCGGCCTGTTCGCGCGGATGCTGCAGCACGAAACGGGGCATCTCGACGGCTTCCTGTACCTGGACCGCCTCGTCGGCCGGTACGCCCGCGGCGCCAAGCGGGCCGTCAAGGCCCACGGCTGGGGCGTGCCCGGCCTGTCGTGGCTGCCGGGCGAGGGGCCGGATCCGTTCGGTCACTGATGACGGGGTGGCCAGAGCCCGGCACGCGGGTGACGGTGCGCTACCGGCGCGCCGGCGGATCGGTCCCGCCGCTGACCGACGTGGTGGGACACCTGCTGGCGGTCGAACCGGTGGTGCGCGTGCGGACGAAGTCCGGCGCGGTCGTCGAGTTCGCGCCCGAGCGCGTCGTGGCGCTGCGGGTGCTGACCGACGCACCGGTACGCACGTCCCAGATTCGCGCCCTCGAGCACGCGGCCGCGCGGGCCTGGCCCGGCGTCGAGCACACGTGGCGGGACGGCTGGCTGCTGCGGGCCGCACCCGGCGCCGGACTCGAACCTAATTCTGCTGTGCCGCTGGATATTTCAGCTCAGGCGAGCGCCCTGGCCGCGATCTCCGACTGGTACCGGCGCCGTGGCCTGACACCGCGGCTGCTGATCCCCGACCGCTTGCTGTCGCCGCCGCCCGGGGTGGCGGCCGAACACACCGAGGAAGTTCTGGTACGCGACGTCTCCGGCATGGCCACCGGCGGACCGCTCGCGTCGGTCACCCTCTCGGCCCGGCCGGACGACGCCTGGCTGCAGACGTCCCGGTTCGGCCCCCCTCTCGACACGCTCACCGCCGTCACCGCCGGCGAGTTGCGGTTCGGCGTGCGGCCGGGCGCGGCGGCGGCCCGCGCCGCGGTGACCGACGCCCCCGACGGCACCCGGTGGGTGGGCCTGTGGGTGCCCGACGCCGGCGACCCGGCCGCCGGCCACCGGGTGTGCGAAGCCCTGCTGGCCTGGGCCGCGAGCCGCGGCGCGACCCGCGGCTACGTCGCGGTCGCCGACGGCGACGCGGCCGGGCGGTCCGTGGCCGGCGCACTGGGCTTCCGGCCGCACCACCGCCGCCGGTACTTCCCGGCCCGCGCCCCCGGCGGCGCTACCGTCTAGCCATGCGGCTGGCCACCTGGAACGTGAACTCCATTCGCACCCGCCTGGACCGCGTCGTGGACTGGCTGGCCCGCGCCGACGTCGACGTGCTGGCCATGCAGGAGACCAAGTGCACCGACAACCAGTTCCCGACCCTGCCGTTCCTCGAACTCGGCTACGAGGTCGCCCACGTCGGCTTCAACCAGTGGAACGGCGTGGCGATCGCGTCGCGCGTCGGCCTGCACGACGTCCGGGTCGGCTTCGACGGGCAGCCCGGCTGGAGCGCCAAGCCCGGGGCGGACCCCGCCCCGGAAGCCCGTGCGCTGGGCGCCACCTGCGCCGGGGTGCGGGTGTGGAGCCTCTACGTGCCCAACGGCCGCGCCGTGGGCGATCCGCATTACGCCTACAAGCTGGACTGGCTCGCCGCGCTGCGCGACGCGGCGGCGGGCTGGCTGCGCGACGACCCCGCGGCGCAGATCGCTCTGGTGGGCGACTGGAATATCGCCCCCACCGACGACGATGTCTGGAGCCCCGAATTCTTCGCCGGCGCCACCCACGTCTCCGAACCCGAGCGCCGGGCCTTCCAGGCCATCCTCGACGCGCAATTCACCGACGTCGTCCGGCCCTTCACGCCCGGACCCGGGGTTTACACCTACTGGGACTACACGCAGCTGCGATTTCCCAAGAGGCAGGGCATGCGCATCGACTTCATCCTCGCCTCGCCGGCGTTGGCGGGCCGGGTGAGCGCCGCGGAGATCGTCCGCGAGGAACGCAAAGGCAAAGCGCCCAGCGACCACGCACCGGTGCTGGTGGATTTGCGCGACGACTGAGGCTGCGACAAGGCGGTGAATTCGCGCCCGGCCACTCGTTGTCATGCGCACACGTAGCGTGGCAGGCTTGTGTTTGGGACGATAGAGGTAAAATTTCGGTGCCGCTGTCTACTTTCCGTTCAACGGGTGTACAGGCGACGTCAACCGGTCGCCGCGAGGACGACCAGAGATCAGGAGCCATCATGAGTGTCGTCGGCGGAGCAGTCCGAAGCGTGGGCACCACCGTCAACCGTGCGGCCGACGCGGCCACCGCCGCCGCGGGCGCCGTGGGTGGCGCGGCGGTGAACGGGATCGTCGGCGGTGTCGCGGGTGCCGCCGAGGGCATCAAGCGCGGCGTCAGCTCAGGCAGCCGCTCCACACCGGCGGCGGCGCTGGCCATCGGTGCTCTCGGGGTGGCCGGCCTGGTCGAGTGGCCGGTGCTGCTGGCGGTGGGCGGGGGTGCGCTGCTGCTGCACCGGATGCATCGCAAGCCCGAACCGCCCCCGGCGAAGGCGAACCTGACGCCGGTGCCGACGGACGCCTCGGCCGACAAGGCGGTGCCCCAGAAGGCCGCCAAGCCGGCGGCCAAGAAGACGGCCGGGCGCCGGGCCGGCGCCGGCGAGCTGCGCAGCACCAACTAGCCGGGACCCCTCGAGCAGCCCCTTGAGCAGCCCTTGAGCAGCCCTTGAGTATTGCCGCGTCGTCCATCCGAATACCGCTGCGCGTTGTGGCCGCCGGGGTCCAGAGCACCACCGCGCTGGTCGGCGCCTCCCTGAACATCGCGGCCATCCCGCTGCGTGAGGGCGCCCGGGCGATCTCCGGCGACCTGCCCCGGCCGACACCCGCCGGCGCCGCGGCCCCCGCCGTGGGGCCGCCCGGTGCCGGGGCGGTGCCGGTGATCAGGGCGGTCACCGTGGCCGCCAACGCGGCCGGGCTGGGCATCGCGCTGACCGGCCGCGCCCTGCACTGGCCGCGGGCGCCGATCGCGGTGCTGGCGGGCGCCGTCGCGGTGGACTACCAGCCCTGGCTGCGGCGGCTGATCGAGAACGCCGTCGGCCGGCCCGCGACGGACACCGCGCTGACGCTGGCCGCGGTCGCCGCCGAGACCGCCACGCAGTCCCCGGGGGCGTTGTCGGTGGGCCTGCTCATGCAGTCGCTGCGGGCCGCCGAAAGCCGCGCCCAGGCGCGGGTCCGGCGCCGGCACGAAGCCCAACTGACGCGCCGCGCCGACCCGGATACCGCGATGGCCGCCCGGCCGGCGCGGCCCGTCAGGCCCCTGGACGGCACGGCCCGCGGTTTCGCGCTGATGCAGGCCGTCAGCGCCGGTCTGATCGGCGCCACCACCCGCAGCGTGCACATGGCCGCGACCGCGGTGCTCGTGACCACGCCCAAGGCGACGCGCACCACGCCCGAGGCCTTCGCCGCGGCGCTCGGGCAGGGGCTGGCCGATCGGCACGCGGTGCTGACGCTGCGGCCGGACGCCCTGCGCCTCCTGGACCGGGTCGACGCGATCGTCATCGACCCCCGGGCGCTGTGCACCAGCGGCCTGCAGGTGGTGCGCGTCCGCGGCGCCGCGCAGGACGAGCTGCCCGCGGCGTGGGGCCGCGCCCAGCTCGTCCTGGCCGGGGACGGCCTGGAGCCGGGCTGGCACCCGGTCCCCGGGGTCTCGGCCCTCCAGCCCGATTCCATCGTCGAGGCACTGGTGCGTCCGGCGCACGATCCGCTGGCGTCGGCGGTGGTCGCCGAGGCGCACCGGTCGGCGGCCGACCTGGTGTCGGTCGACGTCGATTCCCTGGGCGAGTTGCGGCAGGCGTTCGACGACCTCCGGCCACCGGGCGACCGATCCCTCGACGACGCGCTCGCCGCGACGGTCGCCGACCTGCAACGCGCGGGCCGCACGGTGGCGGTGCTGTCCGCGCCGCAGGGCCGCGCGCCGGCCTCGGCCGACGTGGCGCTGGGCCTGCTGCCGCGACGGGACACCGATCCCCCGCCCTGGGGGGCCGACCTGCTGCTGCCCGACCTGGCGGCCGCGTGGCGGGTGCTGCGCGCCCTGCCTGCGGCCAGGGTCGCCACCCGGCGCGGCGCCAGGATATCGGCCGGCGCGACGGCCATGGGGTCCCTGCTGATGATCCCCGGCGTGCGGGGCCTGGGGCCCGGCCCGATCAACACCGGCGCGGCGGCGGGGCTGCTGTCGGGGTACCTGCTGGCACGCGGAGTCGTCCGCGCCGAGGCGCCCCGCCCCGGATCGGTGCACGACTGGCACGCGATGCCGGTCGAGCAGGTCCGCGCGCTGCTGCCCGCCCCCGAGTCGGAGCCGGCCGGCGAGCCGGGCCGGCTCGCGCCGGCCGCCATCGGCGCCGCGCAGCCCGACACCCCGGCGCGCGCGTTCCTGCAGTTCCTCGACGCCGTCCGGGCCGAGTTGACCGACCCGCTGACGCCCGTGCTGGCGCTGGGCTCGGCGGCCAGCGCGGTGCTCGGCTCGCCCGTCGACGCGGTGCTGGTCTTCTCGGTGCTGGCCGCGAACTCGATGCTGGCGGCCAGCCAGCGGCTGCGCGCCGAGAACCGCCTGAACCGCCTGCTGGCGCAACAGATTCCGCCCGCCCGCAAGGTGGTGACGCGGCCGGACGGGCAGCGGGCCCACGTTGACGTCATCGCCGCGCAGCTGCAGCCCGGCGACCTGATCGAGGTCCGCACGCACGAGGTGGTGCCCGCCGACGCCCGGATCGTCGAGGAGGTCGACGTCGAGGTCGACGAGTCGACGCTGACCGGTGAGTCGCTGTCGGTGGACAAGCAGGTCGAGGCCACGCCCGGCGCCGACCTCGCCGAGCGCCGCTGCATGCTCTACGCCGGCACCACACTGGTGGCGGGCACCGCGCTCGCCGTCGTGACCGCCGTCGGTGCCGACACCCGGGAGCGCCGGGCCGCCGAGCTGGTGTCCGCCGACCCGTCTTCCGAGGTGGGCCTGCAGCACCAGCTCAGCCAGCTCACCAACCGGGCCTTCCCGGTCAGCGTCACCGGCGGCGCCCTGGTCGGCGCGCTGGGCATGCTGCGGCGCGCGGCCCTGCGCGAGGCGGTGGCCAGTGGCATCGCGATCGCCGTGGCCGCGGTCCCCGAGGGCATGCCGCTGGTGGCGACGCTCGCGCAGTCGGCGTCGGCGCGGCGCCTGACGAGGTTCGGCGCGCTGGTCCGGGTGCCGCGCTCGGTGGAGGCGCTGGGCCGCATCGACGTGGTCTGTTTCGACAAGACCGGGACGCTCAGCGAGAACCGCCTGCGGGTCGCGGAGGTCCACCCGGCGCCGGGACACTCGCGCGAGGAGGTCCTGCGCTGCGCCGCGCACGCCGCGCCGGTATCGAACGGCGACCCGCACGTGCACGCCACCGACGCCGCCATCGTGGCGGCGGCCGCCGAAGCTCTCGGGGTCCCGACGGCCGTGCCGCAGCCCGGCGCGCACCTGCCGTTCCGGTCGGGCAGGTCGTTCTCGGCCTCGGTCACCGATGACGAGCTCACCGTCAAGGGGGCGCCCGAGGTCGTGCTGGCCGCCTGCGGCGCCGCGGCCCCCGAGCACACGGTCGGTGAGCTGGCCGCGCGCGGGCTGCGGGTCATCGCGGTGGGGCGGCGGGAGCTCAGCCCGCAGCAGGCCCGGCGGATCCGCGACGACCCCGACGGCATCGCCGAACTCTGCACGCACGGATTGACCCTGGCCGGGTTCCTCGGCCTGTCCGACACCCCGCGCGCCGAAGCCGCGGAACTGCTGGCCCAACTGCGGCGCCGGCAGGTGGGCGTCAAGCTCATCACCGGCGACCACCCGGTCACCGCCGCGGCCATCGCCGGCGAACTGGGGCTGCCGGTGACCGCCGACCAGGTGATCAGCGGTGCCGAATGGGACTCGCTGTCGCGCAAGGACCGGGAACGCGTCGTGACCGAGCGGGTGATTTTCGCGCGGATGACACCGGAGAACAAGGTCCAGGTCGTGCGGACGCTGGAAGCCGCCGGCGTGCTGTGCGCGATGGTCGGCGACGGTTCCAACGACGCGGCCGCGATCCGCGCCGCCACCGTCGGCATCGGCGTCGTCGCCGGCGGCAGCGACCCGGCGCACCTGGCGGCCGACGTGGTGCTGGTCGACGCCCGCATCGGGGCCCTGGTGCACGCCATCGAGGAGGGACGCCAACTCTGGCAGCGGGTGCAGTCGGCGGTCTCGGTGCTGCTCGGCGGCAACGCCGGCGAGGTGCTCTTCGCGATCATCGGCAGCGCGCTGACGGGCACCTCGCCGCTGAACACCCGGCAGCTGCTGCTGGTGAACATGATGACCGACGCGCTGCCGGCCGCGGCGCTCGCCGTCAGCAAGCCCAGGGGCCCCGTCAACCCCGGCCTACGCGGCCCGGACCAGCCCGCGCTGCGGCGCGCCGTCGCCATCCGCGGCACCACCACGGCCGCCGCGGCGACGGCGGCGTGGGCGATGGCCGGGGTCACGGGCCTGCCGCGGCGCGCCTCCACCGTCGCCCTGGTGGCCCTGGTGGGCGCCGAGCTGGGGCAGACGCTGCTGGATTCTCACGCCCCGCTGGTCGTGCTCACCACGGTCGGGTCGATGGCCACGATGGCGACCCTGATCAGCATCCCGGTGGTCAGCCAACTGCTCGGCTGCACTCCGCTGGATCCGCTCGGATGGGCGCAGGCTCTGGGAACCGCCGCTGCCGCGACGGTCGCCCTGGCCGTGGCGAACGGTGTCGCGGAGAAATGGGGCAGTCCGGGCACCCAGCCGCAGCCGATTGACGACGTGCCGGTTCGGTCTGGACAATCTCCACAACCCCCGCGCGCCACAACAACGCGTAGAAATGCCTCAGGGGCACGGCGAGCACCCAAGCGACCGGTGCAACCAGCGGGTCGGCCGGGGTCTCGGGCGTCGACATGACACCGACGGTGGCCGGGTGACCGGGCGGGGCGGGAAACCCCTCGTTACAGAAAGGCAAACGATGGCGGAAAAGAAGGCGCGCCGGGGAATGTCGCAACACGAGGCGGTGCAGAAGATCCGCGAGGGCGAGACGTTCGTCGTGAATTTACCGATGGTGGGGCAGGTCGAGATCCCGCGACCCGAACAGCTGGCCTACTACGGCGGCCTGGCCGCCCTGGCCGCCTTCGAGCTCATCGACTGGCCGGTGGCCCTCGTCATCGCCGCCGGCCACATCGTGGCGAGCAACCACCACAACCGGCTGCTGGAGGAACTCGGCGAGGCGATGGAGGAGGCCTGACCAACCCGGGTGCCCGCGGGGGTGCGGACAGCTCCCCCGCTGCGCGCGGAGCCCGACCAGCCGCCCGCGTGCCGGACGGGTCCGGGCGGGGGTAGCCTCGCTTCAGGGTCGATCAACAGGACACACCGCGGGAGCGCACGACCAGTGCGCTGAGAGGACGGCTCGGGGCCGTCGACCGTACGAACCTGACCGGGTAATGCCGGCGTAGGGAGATGACAGGATGACCACAACCATCGAACCGTCCGTGACCACCGGTCCCATCGCCGGCAGCGGCAAGGCCTATCGCGACGTGGCGGGGCCCGACGGCGGGGCCGCGCTGCGGGTTCCGTTCCGGCGGGTCAACCTGTCCACCGGGGATCACTTCGACCTCTACGACACCTCCGGGCCCTACACCGATCCCGCCGCGGCGATCGACCTGGCGGCCGGCCTGCCCGCGCGTCCCGGCGTGGTGCGCGACCGCGGCACCCAGCTGCAGCGGGCCCGCGCCGGCGAGATCACCGCGGAGATGGCGTTCATCGCCGCCCGCGAGGGCATGCCCGCCGAACTGGTGCGCGACGAGGTCGCCCGCGGCCGCGCGGTGATCCCGGCCAACCACAACCACCCCGAGAGCGAGCCGATGATCATCGGCAAGGCGTTCGCGGTGAAGGTGAACGCCAACATCGGCAACTCGGCGGTGACCAGTTCGATCGCCGAGGAGGTCGACAAGATGGTGTGGGCCACCCGCTGGGGTGCGGACACCATCATGGACCTGTCCACCGGCAAGAACATCCACGAGACCCGCGAGTGGATCCTGCGCAACTCCCCCGTGCCCGTCGGCACGGTGCCGATCTATCAGGCGCTGGAAAAGGTCAACGGCGACCCGACCGAGCTGACCTGGGAGATCTACCGCGACACCGTGCTCGAGCAGTGCGAGCAGGGCGTGGACTACATGACCGTGCACGCCGGCGTGCTGCTGCGGTACGTGCCGCTGACCGCCAAGCGGGTCACCGGGATCGTGTCCCGCGGCGGCTCGATCATGGCGGCGTGGTGCCTGGCCCATCACCGGGAGTCGTTCCTGTACACCAACTTCGAAGAACTCTGCGACATCTTCGCGCGCTACGACGTCACCTTCTCCCTGGGCGACGGGCTGCGGCCCGGCTCGATCGCCGACGCCAATGACGCCGCGCAGTTCGCCGAGTTGCGCACCCTCGGCGAGCTCACCACGATCGCGAAATCCCATGGTGCGCAAGTGATGATCGAAGGCCCCGGCCACGTTCCGATGCACAAGATCGTCGAGAACGTGCGGCTGGAAGAGGAGCTGTGCGAGGAGGCCCCGTTCTACACGCTGGGCCCGCTGGCCACCGACATCGCGCCGGCCTACGACCACATCACCTCCGCGATCGGCGCGGCGATCATCGCCTCGGCCGGCACCGCGATGCTGTGCTACGTGACACCCAAGGAACACCTCGGGCTGCCGGACCGCAAAGACGTCAAGGACGGCGTCATCGCCTACAAGATCGCCGCGCACTCGGCCGACCTGGCCAAGGGCCATCCCCGCGCCCAGGAGCGCGACGACGCATTGAGCAAGGCGCGCTTCGAGTTCCGCTGGAACGACCAGTTCGCGCTGTCGCTGGACCCCGACACCGCACGCGAGTACCACGACGAGACGCTGCCGGCCGAACCGGCCAAGACCGCGCACTTCTGCTCCATGTGCGGCCCGAAGTTCTGCTCGATGCGCATCACCCAGGACGTCCGGGACTTCGCCGCCGAGCACGGCCTGGAGACCGAAGAGGACATCGAGGCCATGCTGGCCGACGGCATGGCCGCGAAGTCCCGCGAGTTCGCCGAGCACGGCAAGCAGGTGTATCTGCCGATCACGCAGTGACGTGGACTATCTGCCGCTGCCGGCGTCGGGAACCACCCCGCGCCGCGTGCTGACCATCGCGGGATCGGACTCCGGGGGCGGCGCGGGCATCGAGGCCGATCTGCGTACCATCGCGCTGCTCGGCGTGCACGCCTGCGTCGCGGTCACCGCGGTCACCGTGCAAAACACGCTGGGGGTCGACGACTTTCACGCGGTGCCCGTTGACGTCGTCGCCGGGCAGATGGAGTCCGTGGTCACCGACATCGGGATTCAGGCCGCCAAGACCGGGATGCTGGCCTCGGCGGATATCGTCGCGACGGTGGCCGCCACCTGGCGCCGGCTGCAGCTGAGGGTCCCGCTCGTCGTCGACCCGGTGTGCGCCTCCATGCACGGCGACCCGCTGCTGGCGCCCGCGGCGCTGGATTCGCTTCGCGGGCAACTGTTCCCGCTGGCCACGCTGGTGACCCCCAACCTCGACGAGGTGCGGCTGCTGGTGGGCGTCGACGTGGTCGACGAGGAGTCGCAGCGCACGGCGGCCACGGCGCTGCATGCGCTGGGCCCGCGGTGGGTGCTGGTCAAGGGCGGGCACCTGCGGTCGTCGGGGCGCAGCCGCGACCTGCTCTATGACGGCGCCGATTTTCGCGAGTTCGACGCCGGGCGCGTGCCCACCGGCAACGACCACGGCGGCGGCGACACGCTGGCGGCCGCGATCGCGTGCGCGCTGGCGCACGGGTTCACCGTCCCGGACGCGGTCGGCTTCGGCAAGCGGTGGGTCACCGCATGCCTGCGCGCCGCCTATCCGCTGGGCCACGGCCACGGCCCCGTGTCCCCGCTTTTCCGGCTGTCATGAACCTGGATTCGATCGCCGGCGTCGCGCACGCACCTGCCGGGAACCCGTGCGGCGTCGTGGTGCTGACCCACGGCGCCGGTGGCAACCGGGATTCGCCTTTGCTGCAACGGGTTTGCGACGAATGGGCGCGGCGCGGCTGGCTGGCGGTGCGCTACGACCTGCCCTACCGCCGGCGCCGGCCCACCGGTCCCCCGTCCGGCGCGGCGGCCGCCGACCGCGCCGGGATCGTCGAGGCGATCACGCTGTGCCGCGGCCTGGCCGCGGGCCCGCTGGTCGCCGGCGGGCACTCCTACGGCGGCCGGCAGACGTCGATGGTGGTGGTGGCCGCGGGCGAGGCTTCGCCCGTCGAAGTGGACCTGCTGACGCTGTTCTCCTACCCGGTGCACCCGCCGGGCAAGCCGGAACGCGCCCGCACCGAACATCTGCCGCAGATCGCGGTGCCCACCGTGTTCACCCACGGGACGTCGGACCCCTTCGGCACCATCGCCGAGCTGCGCGCCGCCGCGGCGCTCATCGCCGCGCCGACCGCGGTCGTCGAGGTCACCGGCGCGCGCCACGACCTGCACTCGAAGACCCTCGACGTGCCCGCGCTCGCGGTCGACGCTGCCCGGCGGCTGCTGGCCTGAGCGGCTAGCGCGCCGAACGCGGCGATCTGGGCGTGTCGCTCTCGGGATTTAGTCAGTCAAGACTGGACAGTTTTGACTGACTAAATTAGCCTTGGTGGCATGGACGGTGCCGGCGAGTCCGCGGCGGCGGCCGCGCGCGACCTCCGCGTGGTGATCGGCCGGCTGCGGCGCAGACTGCGCGAGGTCGCGGTCGACGGCGACCTGACGCCGTCCCAGACGGCGGTGCTCATCCGGCTGTGGAAGGAGGGCCCGTCGTCGGCCGGCGTGTTGGCCGGCGCCGAGCGGATCCGGCCCCAGTCGATGGCCGCCATCGTCGCCGCCCTCGGCCGGCGCGGGCTCATCGAGCGATCCCCGGATCCCGAAGATGGCCGGCGCCAGGTCATCTCGCTGACCGAGGCGGGCCGCGAGCGGGCCGCCAGCGACCGCCAGGCCCGGGAGGAGTGGCTGGCGCGCACCATGCAGGAGCGCTACACCGAACGCGAACGCCGCGTCATCCTCGACGCGTTGTCGCTGCTGGAGCGCTTGACCGAGTCATGAAAGGGAATTAGCAGCAATGGAATTGGGAGTGCATTTCATCGACTTTCTACCGGGCGACCCCGCGGCCCTGGGTCCCACGCTGGCCGAAGCGGCCAGGGCCGCCGAACATGGCGGCGCGACGTTGTTCACCCTGGCCGACCACCTGTTCCAGATGGAGAACGTCGGACGCGCCGACGACCCGTTCCTGGAGGGGTACACCTCCCTGGGCTTTCTGGCCGGCCGTACGTCGACGATCGAGCTGGGGCTGCTGGTCACCGGCGTCACCTACCGCTATCCCGGCCTGCTGGCCAAGGCGGTCACCACCCTGGACGTGCTGTCCGGCGGCCGCTCGCTGCTGGGCCTGGGCGCGGCGTGGTACGACCGCGAGCACACCGCCCTGGGCATCCCGTATCCGCCGCTGAGCGCGCGCTTCGAGATGCTGGAGGAGACGTTGCAGATCTGCGCCCAGATGTGGAGCGACGACAACGGGCCCTACGACGGCGAGCATTACCGGCTGGCCGAGACCATCTGTGTGCCGCAGCCGATTCGGCGGCCCCCCGTGCTGATCGGCGGCGACGGGGAGCGCAAGACGCTGCGCCTGGTGGCGCAGTACGCCGACGTCTGGAACAGCACGACCAGCGATCCCGGCGAGTTGCAGCACAAGGTCGACGTCTTGCACCGGCACTGCGACGCGGTCGGCAGGGACCCCGCCGAGATCCGCAAGACGGTCGGCGTTCCGGCCGATCCGTTCGCCGCCCCCGACGAGTACCTGCGGACGGTCGAACGCTACGCCGCGCTCGGCATCGGGATGATCAACGCGGGTCCGCTGCCCGGCAACCCGGACCCGGTCGGCTTCATCCGCCGCCTCGGTGACGAGTTGATCCCCCGACTCGGCGAAATCGGCTGATCCACAGGGCTTTCCGTCAGCCAGGGTAGCGGGAGTAGCACGCGTCCATGTCGCCGACCACGCCCCCGCGGAACGCGGCGATCCGGGTGAAACCGGCTGGCACGCCGGCGCCGTCGGCGTCGCTGGCGAACAGGTGATTCGTCAGCAGGCCGGCGACCGCCTCGTCGAGATCGCCGGCGTTCAGCAGCAGTTGGTGCCGCGCGGACGGGTCGACGGGCTCGGCCATCCTGCGGTGCACCACGCCGGTCAGGCATGCCGTCCGCAGCGCCGTCCACGGGCTGTGCATCGGCAGGCCGCGTTCGCGCTGCACCGCCAGCGCGTATCGCGACATCACGATGGACAGCGCGGTGTCGTCGCCCTGCGGCAGCGCGTGCTGCCGCTGGTCTTCGACCTTCGCCATCGAGGCGAGCGCGGGCAGGTCCACCACGATGGTGTTGCTGGCCGGGCAGTAGGACGCCGGCAGGCTCGGCCTCGCGTCGGCGCAGCCGGCGGGCCGGTAGGCCAACGTGGGCGCCTTGCGGGGCGCGAACACGTTGCCCAACAGTGCCATCAGCATCGACAGGGTGTCGGGGTCGATCGGGACCTCGCCGGTCTCCGGGTTTCCGCTGTCGCCGGGCCGCAGCGCCGTCGGCAGGTCGCCGCGGCGCCGCTCCATCTCCTTGGCGTTGATGCCGGTACAGGCCGGGGTGCCGCTGATGAACCCCATCTGGAACGCGCTGATCCGGTCCAGTGCAGAACCGTGTTCGTCGTCGTTCTCGCTGCCGGGCTCGAGGACCGGGTCGCGGGTGCTGATAACCGCGGCCAGCACGTGGTCGAGGCCGTCGGCGCTGCTCAGGGTGAAGCGCGGCGATCTGCCGTCGGCGACCCAGAACAGGTACACCCCGGCGAAGCAGTCCGCCTGCTGCTCACGCACGAGGGTGGGGTCCGCGCCGGTCACCAGCATCGGGCCGAAATAGCGTTGCGCGGCCGGCATGAAAACCCCGCGGTCCCAGGCGATCAGGTTGCACCGTGACGCGAAGAACGCGTTGACGAGCTGGTAGGTGCTGTTGTGGCACACGAGCGGGGCGTCCGGGTTCTCGGAGTCGTAGGACACCAGCTTGCGGACCGGTTTGAAGGTTTGATCAACGAGCGCCCGACAAAATCAGAGGCCGCCGGCAAATCCGGGCCGTCCGCCGCGATGCGAGTCAGAACGGCGGCGGGTCGTCGTCGTGTGCGGGAGGTGCGGGTCCGAAGTCGTCGTGGCTTTCGGATTTTCGGGCCGCACGGGCCTCGCGGTTTTTTCGGCGTTCGGCCGCCACCCGGTAGGCGCGGTCTTGGCTGCGGGTGCGCCGGCGTTTGGGCATCATCGCGGTGCGCGGCGCGCAGTAGTCCTCTGCCGGGGCGTCGATTTCGGGGGCCGGGCAGCCCCCGACCGCGCGGGCCAAACTGGGGAACAGCAGCGCGCTGCCCGGGGTGGTGACATAGGTGCGCCCGGACGGGGCGGTCAGGATCAAGGTGCCGTCGGGCAGCTGTTTTTCGGTCCAGCCCATAAACGTTTTGACCAAATGATGAGTTTTGCAGTAGGGGCGTGTCATTCCATCTGTGTAAGTCCGGGGTGGTCCATCATCGGACCGCCGTTGGGCGGAGCAGAAGGAGTGTT
>NZ_VMQU01000136.1 GCF_007714205.1 Mycobacterium helveticum
CTTGAGCCGCCGCGCCGTGCTGGGCCTCGGGGCCGGCGCCAACGGCAGGCCGGTGCCGGCCGTGGAGACGGAAGTGGACACCGGCCTGGCCTGGGAGGAGCGGGGCTTGAGCACGATTTCGAGGGCAAATGTGCCCGCCGCGCCGACGGCCGCGCCGGCCCCGAGGCCCAGCACGGCGCGGCGGCTCAAGTCGGGCATGCGGGCCATCATGCCATGTTGGTTCGGTGGGCCGTTTGTCCAAAATGGCAATGTAGTACCACTTTGGCTGGCACCATGGCTTCTCGTGACCGCAGCAGTTACTCCAAAAGGAGAGCGTCGACGGTATGCGCTTGTGAGTGCTGCCGCCGAGCTGCTTGCGGAGGGCGGCTTCGAGGCGGTGCGGCACCGGGCGGTCGCCAGGCGCGCCGGGCTGCCGTTGGCGTCGACCACCTACTACTTCTCCTCGCTCGACGATCTGATCGCACGCGCCGTGGAGCACATCGGGATGATCGAGGTGGCGCAGCTGCGGGCCCGGGTCACCGCGCTGTCCCGGCGGCGTCGGGGGCCCGAAACCACCGCCGAGGTGCTGGTAGAGCTGCTGGTCGGGGACGTTTCCGGGCCGGGACTCACCGACCAGCTGATCTCGCGGTACGAGCGGCACATCGCCTGCACCCGCCTGTCCGCGTTGCGGGAGACGATGCGCCGCAGCCTGCGGCAGCGCGCCGAGGCCGTCGCCGAGGCGCTCGAGCGATCGGGCCGGTCCGTCCATATCGAACTGGTGTGCACCCTGATCTGTGCCGTCGACGGGGCGGTGGTGTCCGCACTGGTGGAAGGCCGCGATCCCCGGTCGGCGGCCCTGGACACGGTGGTCGATCTCATCGACGTCCTCGCGCCCGTCGACGAGCGGCCCGTCCGGATCTGACTTCGTCACAACGGGCACGGCGGTGCCGTGCAGTACTGAGCCCCGTACTGAACGGTGTTTAGACCGCTCTGGCAGCGTGGTAGGAAGTCCAAAGCCGACTTCCGGGGAGGAACCATGGACGGGGCGGACACCGCCGGCGAGTCGCGCCTGCATCGGGTCATGGGGCCCGGTGTGCTGCTGTTGTTCATCGTCGGCGACATGCTGGGCACCGGTATCTATGCCCTGATCGGCGACGTTGGCGCCGAGGTCGGCGGCGCGGCATGGGTTCCGTTCCTGCTGGCCTTCGTCATCGCCACGGTGACCGCGTGCAGCTACCTGGAGCTGGTGACCAAATATCCCCGGGCCGCCGGCACCGCGCTCTACGTGCACAAGGCGTTCGGCAACCGCTTCGTCACCTTCATGGTCGCGTTCCTGGTGATGTGCACCGGCATCACGGGGGCGGCGACCGCGTCCAGGTTTTTCGGGTCGAACTTCATCGTCGCCTTCAAACTCTTCTGGGGGACCAAGGGCGTGGTCGTCGTCGCGATGCTGTTCATGGTGGCGCTGGCGGTGGTGAACCTGCGCGGCATGCGGGAGAGCGCCACGCTCAACGTGGTGCTCACCCTCATCGAGATCACCGGGTTGGTGATGGTGATCGCCGTCGGGCTGTGGGCGTCCGTCAGGGGCGGCCACGCCCACTACTCGCGGGTGGTCGCGTTCAACGTCGGTGACAAGAACCTCTTCGTCGCCCTGACCGCCGCGACGTCGCTCGCGTTTTTCGCGATGGCCGGGTTCGAGGACTCGGTGAACATGGCCGAAGAGACCAAGGATCCGGTCAGGACGTTCCCGAAGGTGTTGCTGTCCGGGCTGAGCATCGCGGCCGTCATCTACACGCTGGTGGCGATCGTCTCGGTCGCGGTGGTGCCCGTGAAGGCGCTGAAGGCCAGCGACACGCCGCTCGTCGACGTGGTCCAGGCGGCCGCCCCCGCGCTGCCGACCAAGATCATCCTGCCGTTCATCTCGATGGTCGCGGTGTCCAACACCGCGCTGCTCGGCATGCTGATGGCCAGCCGGCTCATCTACGGGATGGCCCGCGAGGGGGTGCTGCCGTCATTTCTGGGCGCGGTCAGCCCGACCCGCCGGTCGCCGTGGGTGGCGGTGCTGTTCACCACGGCGATCGCGCTGGGGCTGATCCTCTACGTGACGGCCTTCGCGAACAGGGACGCGATCTCGGTGCTCAGCGGTACCACGTCGCTGCTGCTCCTGGCGGTGTTCACCGTGGTCAACGTCGTGGTGTTGGTGCTGCGCCGCGACGCACCGGCCGAGGAGCGGCCCCACTTCAGGACACCGACCCCCCTGCCGATCTTCGGCTTCCTGTCGTCGGTGCTGCTGCTGATGCCCTTCTTCGGCCGGCCCGTGCAGCAGTACGTGCTGGCCGCGATCATGATCTCCAGCGGGTTGGTGATCGCGCTGGTCAGCCGCCTGTTCGGCTGGCGGTGGCAGAAGCGGCGCGCGGGCGCCGAGCCGGCCCCGACGTGGTCGGACACCCGCTAAGGCAGCTGGGGCAGCGAAGGCGTGACGATGTACCCGGTCGCGAAGTCGCCGTAGATCGTGACGCCGTCCGGGTGGCGGTGGGTGTAGAGCGCGACGTAGGCGCACACGACGGCATCGACCGGGTCCTCGGCGCGGCGCAGGTCGCTCTTGCGCCGCGCGGCGGCCACCTGCGCGCGCAGCCCCACCCATCCGTCGTGGCCGGCGACGCGCATCGGCACCGCGGCGTGCGCGAGCCCTTCGACGCCGTCCATCAACAGCAGCAGCTCGGCTTTGAGCCGGGCGAGATCGCGCCCGGGCTTGGCCTTGTACTTGAGGGTGCGCGCCAACCGGAACAACACCACCGTCGCCGGGTGCGGGTAGACCTCGATGGCGCGCCGACCGGCCGATGACCGTGGGTCCATGTCGAGGTTCAGCGCCCGCGCCAGCCGCGCGGCGCGCGGACCGCCCGCAAACTCCGGTTTGGTGGTGTTGGACGGGTGCGCGCCGGCCTCGAACCGGCGGAAGTCGCGGTTGAGCGCCGCCTCGGCCGGCCGTTGTCCGGTGGGGTTGGTCACCACCAGCGGGGCGTCGAAGGCGACGACGCAGTCGCCCCGCAGGTAGGGCCGCAGCGCGGCGAGGATCTCGGCGTCGTCGCGGACGGCGCCGACGTGGACCAGGCGGCCCCCCGCGTCGACGACCGCCACCCCGGTCGGGTTGCGCCCGGCCCAGGCCAGGTCCACACCCGCGAAGTACACCCGCTCAGGTTAGGGCCCGGCCGACCGTAAGCTGTGTGCTTGTGAGCGTTCCGAACGTGCTGGCCTCCCGGTACGCCGGTGCCGAGATGGTCGCGATCTGGTCGCCCGAGGCCAAGATCTCCACCGAGCGGCGGCTCTGGCTGGCCGTGTTGCGGGCGCAGGCGGAGCTGGGCGTTGCGGTACCGCCGTCGGCGATCGCCGATTACGAGCGCGTGCTCGACGACGTCGACCCCGCCTCGATCGCGGCCCGCGAACGCGTCCTGCGCCACGACGTCAAGGCCCGCATCGAGGAATTCAACGCGCTGGCCGGCCACGAGCACGTGCACAAGGGGATGACCAGCCGCGACCTGACCGAGAACGTCGAGCAGTTGCAGGTCCGGCGCTCGCTGGAGCTGGTGTTCTCCCACGGGGTGGCGGTGGCGGCGCGGCTCGCCGAGCACGCGGTGAGCTATCGCGACCTGGTGATGGCCGGACGCAGTCACAACGTCGCCGCGCAGGCCACCACGCTGGGCAAGCGTTTCGCCTCGGCGGCGCAGGAGACGCTGGTCGCGCTGGCCAGGCTGCGCGAGTTGATCGACCGGTACCCGCTGCGCGGGATCAAGGGCCCGATGGGCACCGCGCAGGACATGCTCGACCTGCTCGGCGGCGATACGGCCAAACTGGGCGAGCTCGAGCGCCGTGTGGCCGAGTTTTTGGGTTTCACAACGGTTTTGACCAGCGTCGGGCAGGTCTATCCCCGTTCGCTGGACCACGATGTCGTCTCCGCCCTGGTGCAGCTGGGTGCCGGGCCGTCGTCGCTGGCCCACACGATCCGGCTGATGGCCGGGCACGAACTCGTCACCGAGGGCTTCGCGCCGGGACAGGTCGGCTCGTCGGCGATGCCGCATAAGATGAACACCCGCAGTTGCGAGCGGGTCAACGGGCTGCAGGTCGTGCTGCGCGGCTACGCGTCGATGGCCGCCGAACTGGCCGGCGCGCAGTGGAACGAGGGTGACGTGTTCTGCTCCGTGGTGCGCCGGGTTGCGTTGCCCGACAGCTTCTTCGCTGTCGACGGGCAGATCGAGACGTTCCTGACGGTGCTGGACGAGTTCGGCGCCTACCCGGCGGTGATCGCTCGCGAGCTGGACCGCTACCTGCCGTTCCTGGCCACCACCAAGGTGCTGATCGCGGCGGTGCGCGCCGGGATGGGCCGCGAGGCCGCCCACCACGTGATCCGCGAACACGCGGTGGCCACCGCGCTGGACATGCGCGAACGCGGTGCCGAGCCCGACCTGCTGGAGCGGCTGGCGGCCGATCCGCGGCTGCCGCTGGACCGCGCGGCGCTGGACGCCGCCCTGGCCGACAAGAAGGCCTTCACCGGGGCCGCCGGCGATCAGGTCGACGAGGTCGTCGCCGCGGTGGACGCGCTGGTGGCCCGCCATCCCGACGCGGCCAAATACCGTCCGGGGGCGATCCTGTGACCCCGGCCGGCGCGCTCGCGGAAATCGACTTCACCGATCTGGACAACTTCGCCAACGGGTTTCCGCACGAGCTGTTCGCCGTGCACCGCCGCGAGGCGCCGGTCTACTGGCACGAGCCGACCGACAACACCCCCGACGGCGAGGGTTTCTGGTCCGTCGCCACCTACGCGGAAACGCTTGCGGTGCTGAAGGATCCGGTGACGTATTCGTCGGTGACCGGCGGGGAACGGCCGTTCGGCGGCACGCTGTTGCAGGACCTGGCCATCGCGGGTCAGGTGCTCAACATGATGGACGACCCGCGGCACTCGCAGATCCGGCGCCTGGTCAGTTCCGGGCTGACGCCGCGGATGATCCGGCGCGTCGAGGACGACCTGCGCGGCCGGGCCCGCGTCCTGCTGGATGCGGTGGTACCCGGCGAGCCGTTCGACTTCCTGGTCGACATCGCGGCCGAGTTGCCGATGCAGATGATCTGCATTCTGTTGGGTGTGCCGGAGTCCGAGCGGCACTGGCTGTTCCACGCCATCGAGCCGCAATTCGACTTCGGCGGCTCGCGCAAGGCCACACTCTCGCAGCTGTCGGCGCGAATGTCGGCCGAGGAGGCCGGCTCGCGGATGTACACCTACGGCCAGCAGTTGATCGCCGCCAAACGCGCGGAGCCGACCGACGACATGCTGTCCGTCGTGGCCAACGCCATGCTGGATGACGCCGACGGCAAGGATGCGGCGGCGGCCCTTTCGGATCTCGAGCTCCACCTGTTCTTCAGCCTGCTGTTCAGCGCCGGTGCCGAGACGACGCGCAACGCGGTCGCCGGCGGGCTGCTGGCGTTGGTCGATCATCCCGACCAATTACGTTCGCTGCGTGCCGATTTCGGGATGCTGCCCCTTGCCGTCGAGGAGATGGTGCGGTGGACGTCGCCGTCGCCGTCCAAGCGGCGGACCGCGACACGCGACGTCACGCTGGGCGGGCAGCCGGTCCGGGCGGGGCAGAAGGTCCAGATCTGGGAGGGCTCGGCCAATCGCGACGCCGGCGTCTTCGACCGTGCCGACGAGTTCGACATCGCCCGAAAGCCCAATCCGCACCTGGGCTTCGGGCAGGGAGTGCACTACTGCCTGGGTGCCAACCTGGCCCGGCTCGAGCTGCGGGTCCTGTTCGAGGAGCTGTTCACGCGTTTCGGTGCCGTCCGCGTGGTGCGGCCCGTCGAATGGACGCGCAGCAACCGCCACACCGGCATCCGGCATCTGATCGTGGAGTTGCACCGGCAACCATGACGAACCGGCTCGCCGGCGTCGAGCCGCCACCAGATGTTTTCGCCGCGGTGATGGCGACCGGTGTGTTGTCCGTCGCCGCCGAAGACCACCACTACCCCGGAATCAGCGAGACGACGGGCGTTCTGGCGTCGCTGGGCCTGCTGGTGCTGGTCGTCGTGGTGATCCTGAGGCGCCGGTCTGTGCGCTGGGATCTGCACGATCCCGATGTCACGTTGCGGCTGTTCACCTTTGTCGCCGCGTGTGCGGTGCTGGACAGCCGGCTGGACGCCTTCCCCGTGCCGGTGCGGGCGCTGGGTCTGGTCGCGCTGGCGGCCTGGCTGGTCCTGATCGTGCTCACCGTGCGCAACATGGCGGCGCGTTCGTGGCGGGAACTGCGCGACCGCGCGCGCGGCGCCTGGGAGCTGGCCAGCGTGGGGACGTCGGGCCTTGCGATCGCGGCCACCAAGCTGGCCCGGCACCCCGTCGATCAGCGGTGGCTGGTCATGGCCGTCCCGGTCTGGGTTGCGGCGCTGTGCCTCTACGCCCTGATGACCTGGCTGGCGTTGTGGCGCATCGTCGCCGAGCGCAGGGACCGGGCCGGATTCGAACCCGACAGCTGGATTCTGATGGGCGGCCTGGCCATTGCGACGCTGGCCGGCACCAACATCCACGCGCTGGCGCCCGCCTGGCTGGCCGGGCCGGTGCGCGCCGTCACCGTCGTGACATGGGTGGCGGCGAGCCTGTGGATACCGCCGCTGGTCTATTTCACCCTGCACTGGATCAACCGGAGCCCCGGCACGCTGAACTTCGCCGGGATGTGGTGGGCGTTCGTGTTTCCGCTGGGCATGTATTCGGTGGCGAGTTACACCATGGCGGGTGAGACCGGGCGGCCGTCACTGGTCACCGTGTCGCTGGTGTTCTTCTGGGACGCGTTCGCGGCATGGTCGGCCATGGTCGTCGGCGGGCTGCTGTTGTCGGGCCGCACCCTGCTGGGCGGGCGGGTCAGCGGTTCGGGATCGTGATGCCGGCCGACCGCAGTTCCAGGGCGGCCAGCGCCCGGATCGTGTGGGGATCCTCGTAACGCCAGCCACCGACCGGGTCCGGGCCGACGGCGGCCAGCTTGCGCGGCGACCGGTTCGTCAACGCCCGCAGGGCCAGCAGCTGTTCGCCGGCCGGCGTCGCGGCCAGGGCGGTGGCCGCCAGTTTGCGGCGGAAGAACCGCAGGCGCAGGAACAGCCACGGCAGGACGGCGACCAGGATGGGGAGGGCGATGACGGCCATGGCCAGCAGCACCGCCAGCCAGCTGCCGGTGGTGTCCAGGGTGCGTCCGGCGCCGGCGATCTCGAGGGCGGACTGGCTGGCAGAGGTGAGCGGCGTGCTGACCGCGTCGCCCAGCAGCGGGATGTGTCCGGCGCCCCGACCGGCCGACGCCAGGCTGCCGGCGACGCCGTGCGCACCGGCCTCCACCTGCCGACCGGCCTCGGCGATCGTCGAGATGGCGTCGTAGACGGCCAGGCCGACGAGCAGCCAGATCCCCGTCCAGAAAAAGACGGCGAAGTCACTGAACAGCTGGGCCGCCAGCCGGGCGGGTGTGGTGGCGTAGGGCAGAAACCGCGATCGCATCCCTCGATCCCAGCACAGCTCCCGGCGCCGGGCCCGGTTTCCGGCGCCCGATAGGCTGGCCGGATGCGTCCCGCACTGTCCGACTACCGGCATCTGGCCAGCGGTAAGGTCCGTGAGCTCTACCGCGTCGACGACGAGCACCTGCTGCTCGTCGCCACCGACCGGATCTCGGCGTACGACTACGTGCTGGACAGCACGATCCCGGACAAGGGCCGCATCCTGACCGCGATGAGCGTGTTCTTCTTCGGATTCGTCGACGCGCCCAACCATCTCGCCGGCCCGCCCGACGACCCGCGCATCCCCGACGAGGTGCTGGGCCGCGCGCTGGTGGTGCGCGAGCTGCAGATGCTGCCGGTCGAATGTGTGGCCCGCGGTTACCTGACCGGGTCGGGCTTGCTGGACTACCAGGCGAGCGGGACGGTGTGCGGCATCGCGTTGCCGCCCGGCCTGGTCGAGGCCAGCAAGTTCGCCGCACCGCTGTTCACCCCCGCGACCAAAGCCGCACTGGGGGATCACGACGAGAACATCTCGTTCTCCCGGGTGGTCGACCTGGTGGGCGAGGCGCGCGCCGAGCAACTGCGCGACCGGACCCTGCAGATCTACCTCCAGGCCTCCGAACACGCGCTGACGAAGGGCATCATCGTCGCCGACACCAAGTTCGAGTTCGGCACCGACCGCGACGGCAACCTGCTGCTGGCCGACGAGATCTTCACCCCCGATTCCTCGCGGTACTGGCCGGCCGGGGACTACCGCGCCGGGGTGGTGCAGACCAGCTTCGACAAGCAGTTCGTCCGCAACTGGCTCACCGGTCCCGGGTCCGGCTGGGACCGGCACGGCTCGCAACCCCCGCCACCGCTGCCCGACGACATCATCGCGGCCACCCGCGACCGTTACATCAATGCCTACGAACGGATTTCCGGTTTGAGCTTCGGTGACTGGATCGGGCCGGGCGCATGACCGAGACGTCCCGCGACCGGCTCGGGCCCCCGGTGGCCAAGCGGGTGGAGACCCGGCGCGAGCACCACGGGGACGTCTTCGTCGACCCCTACGAATGGCTGCGCGACAAGGCCGACCCGGAAGTCATCGCCCACCTCGAGGCCGAGAACGACTATGTCGATGCGATGACGGAGCACCTCGAACCGCTGCGCCGGCAGATCTTCGACGAAATCAAGGCGCGCACCAAGGAAACCGACCTGTCGGTGCCCACGCGGCAGGGCGATTGGTGGTACTACTCGCGGACGTTCGAGGGCAAGCAGTACCGCGTCCAGTGCCGTTGCCCGGTCGCCGGCCCCGACGACTGGACCCCCCCGTCGCTGGACGAGAACACCGAAGTGCCCGGTGAGCAGATCCTGCTCGACTCGAACGCCGAGGCGCAGGGCCACGAGTTCTTCGCGTTGGGCGCTGCCATGGTCAGCCTGGACGGCAACCTGCTGGCGTACTCCGTCGACACTGTCGGCGACGAGCGGTATACGTTGCGGTTCAAGGACTTACGCACCGGCGAACGATTCGGGGACGAGATCGCCGACATCGCGGGCGGGGGAACGTGGGCCGCCGACAACCGGACCGTGTATTACCTGACCCTGGATGCGGCCCACCGCCCCGACAAGGTCTGGCGGTATCGGCTCGGCTCCGGCGCGCCCTCGGAGCTGGTGTATCACGAGGCCGACGAACGGTTCTGGCTCGGGGTGGGGCTGACCCGGAGCAAGGCCTACGTCCTGCTCAACGCGGCGTCGGCGATCACCTCCGAGTGGCGGTACGCCGATGCGGCCGACGCGGACGCCGAGTTCGCCGTCGTGCTGCCGCGACGCGACGGCGTCGACTACTCGCTGGAACACGCGGTGGTCGGGGGCCGCGACCGGTTCCTGATCCTGCACAACGACGGCGCGATCAACTTCACGCTGGTCGAATCCCCGGTCGACGATCCCACGCGGCAGCGCACCCTGATCGAGCACCGCGACGACGTCCGGCTCGAGGGCGTGGACGCGTTCGCCGATCACCTGGTGGTGAGCTACCGGCGTGAGGCACTGCCCCGCGTCCAGTTGTGGCCCCTGAACGCCGACGGCGGTTACGGTGAACCCGAGGAGATTTCGTCGGACTCCGAGCTGATGTGGGTCAGCACGGGCGCCGACCCCAACTGGGATTCCCCGAAGCTGCGGATCAGGGTCGGGTCTTTCGTCACCCCGGTGCGGATCTACGACGTCGACCTGGCCACCGGGCAGCGGACGCTGCTGCGCGAACAACCCGTGCTCGGCGACTACCGGCCCGGCGACTACGTGGAGCGGCGGCAGTGGGCCCGCGCCGACGACGGCACCCGCGTCCCGGTGTCGATCGTGTACCGCACCGGAACCGAATTCCCCGCGCCGACGTTGCTCTACGGCTACGGCGCCTACGAGATCTGCACCGATCCGGCGTTCTCCATCGCCCGGCTGTCGCTGCTGGACCGCGGCATGGTGTTCGTCATCGCCCACGTCCGGGGCGGCGGTGAGATGGGCCGGCTGTGGTACGAGCACGGCAAGCTGTTGGCCAAGAAGAACAGCTTCAGCGACTTCGTGGCGGTGGCAAGGCATCTGGTGGACTCGGGGCTGACCAGCCCGCGGCAGCTGGTCGCTTTGGGTGGCAGCGCGGGCGGCCTGCTGATGGGCGCGGTGGCCAATCTGGCGCCGCACCTGTTCGCCGGCATCCTCGCGCAGGTCCCGTTCGTCGACCCCTTGACCACCATCTTGGACCCCTCCCTGCCGCTGACCGTCACCGAGTGGGACGAATGGGGAAACCCGTTGAGCGACAAGGATGTCTACGCCTACATGAAGTCCTATTCGCCGTACGAGAACGTGGAGGCCAAGCGGTATCCGGCGATCCTGGCGATGACGTCGCTGAACGACACCAGGGTGTACTACGTGGAGCCGGCCAAGTGGGTCGCGGCGCTGCGCCACGCCAACACCGACGGTGCTCCGGTGCTGCTGAAGACGCAGATGAACGCCGGCCACGGCGGCGTCAGCGGTCGATACAAGGCGTGGCAGGAGACCGCGTTCCAGTACGCGTGGTTGCTGGCCGTCGCCGATCCCGGCCGCTACGGCCGCGGATGAGCCGGGTCACTCAGCCGGACTGAGGAATTCGCCGGCGGGCCGTCTCGGCAGGAACCAGGCGGGGATGAGGGTGGACGCCACCAGCACCACCGCGAGCGCGAACACCGCGGTGTAGGCGTGCGAGAGGTCGTGCAGCAGGTCACCGGCGAAGTGCTGGGTCAGCGCCCGCTGCGGGACCGCGGACTTGTCGGGCGGCACACCGAGCCTGGCCGCGTTCCGCTGCAGCAACGCCATCTTGTTTGCGGCGCCGATGTTTTCGCTGCGGTTGAACTGGCTCGTCAGGACCACCGACATCAGCGCCGTCCCGATCGAGCCGCCCACCTGGTGCAGGACGCTGATCAGCGTCGAACCGCGGGCGATCTGGTGCGGGGCCAGCGCCTGCACCGACGCCACCGACAGGGGCATCATGACGCAGCCCATGCCCAGGCCCATGATCGTGAGCCCGGTCAGCAGCGTGGGTTGGTAGCTCGACTGCCCGGCCACGCCGTAGGTGAACGTGCCCAGGCCGGCGGTGATGAGCGCGATGCCGACGAGCACGACCTTGCCGGGCCCCCGCCGGTCCACGATCGGGCCGGCCAGTTGCATGGTCAGCATCGCGCCGAGCCCTTGCGGGATCATGTGCACTCCGGCCTGCGTCGGTGTCTGGTGCAACACCTGCTGGAAGTAGCTCGGAAGCAACAGCGCGGCCCCGAAGAACGCGACCGCGAACACCGTCATCGTCACGTTGGCCTGGGTGACCGCCGGGTTCTTGAACAGCCGCAGGTCGATCAGCGGGTGATCCGTCCGGTGCCAGGCGTGCAGGACGAAGGCCACGATCAGCGCCAGCCCGATCGCCGCCGGTATCAGCACGTGCCGATCCGCCACGGCGCCGCGACCCGGGATGGAGGACACCGCGAACAGGAACGTCGCCAGGCCGGGGGAGAGCAGCAGCACGCCGACGACGTCGAATGTCTCCGACCGCGAAGGCTGATCCTTGCGAAACACGATCGCCGCGAGGGCGGTCGTGACGAGGCCGATCGGCAGGTTGATCAAGAAGATCCATCTCCAGCCGGCGGTGTCGATGAGCCAACCGCCCAGGATCGGCCCGCAGATCGGGGCGAGCAGCATGGGGATGCTCAGGATCGACATGAGGCGGCCGAGCCGCCCGGGGCCCGCCTCGCGGGCCAAGATCGTGAAGCCGAGCGGCAACAGCATGCCGCCCCCGATGCCCTGCACCGCCCGAAAAACGATGAGCAGCAAAATGTTCGGTGCCAACGCGCACAGCAGCGAACCCAGCGTGAACGCCAGGACCGAGCCCATGAACAGCCGTTTGGTGCCGAACCGGTCGGCCGCCCAGCCCGTCACCGGGATCACGGTCGCCAGGGCCAACGTGTAGCCGGTCATCGTCCACGCGACCACCGCCTGAGTGGACGCGAACTGGGCGATGAAGGTGCGCTGGGCGACGCTGACGACGGTGAGGTCCAGGATGGACATCACCGAGGCCAGGGTGCACACCCCGGCGACCCGCAGCAGCGCGGCGTCCAGCGTGTCGGGATGGTCGCGCTCACCGGCCGCCCGCTGCCGGGTGGCGGCGGTATGCGGTGGGGCGACGGTTGGAGCCTTTTCCATGGCGATATTTAGCATATCGAACCGTCGACCCCGGCGGCGCCGACAGCCGTTTGCGGGACGGCCGCCGGGCGGGCCCGTGCCAACCCCGCGCCCGCCGTCGGCGTCCGGGAACGGTTTGCCCGCCGCGCCGGCCGGCACGGCGGCGCGATAGACGCCTGCCGTCTGCGTGTCCTTCACCGTCCCGACACTTGGGATCGGCAAACTGCTGGTGTGGCTGGAAAACTGATCGTCTCGGTATCGGGCATAGGTGAGGGCACCTTGGCCGACGTCGAGGCGTTCTGCGCGAAGATGGATGCCCGCAACGTGCCGGTGTCGTTGCTGGTGGCTCCGCGGCTCAAAGGGGATTACCGGCTCGACCGCGACCCGCGGACCGTCGAGTGGCTGACGGCCCGGCGGGCCGGCGGCGACGCCATCGTGCTGCACGGCTACGAGGACGCGGCCACCAAGAAGCGGCGCGCCGAGTTCGCGATCTTGCCGGCACACGAGGCCAACCTGCGCCTGACGGCCGCCGACCGGGTGCTCGAGCATCTCGGGCTGCGCACCCGGCTGTTCGCCGCGCCGGGCTGGACGGTGTCACCGGGTGTCGTCAAGGCATTGCCGCAGAACGGTTTTCGGCTGCTCGCCGACCTGCACGGGGTTACCGACCTGGTTCGGCACACCACCGCCCGCGCCCGGGTCCTCGGCATCGGCGAAGGGTTCCTGAGCGAGCCCTGGTGGTGCCGGATGGTGGTGCTGTCCGCCGATCGGATCGCGCGCCGGGGCGGCATGGTGCGCGTTGCCGTGGCCGCCCGTCAGTTGCGCAAGCCGGGTCCGCACCAGGCGATGCTGGACGCCGTCGACCTGGCGTTGATGCAGGGCTGCATGCCGACGGTCTACCGCTGGCAGCGCGACAAGGCGATCGCCGACGCCGCCTGACCCGACGGCCCGGGCGGGGCACTACCCCGATCCGGCATGAGCGATTCCTCGGCCGGCGAGTTCGGCGCCGACGCGGTCATCGTCGGCGCCGAACTGGCGGGCCTGGTGGCCGCCTGCGAACTCGTCGAGCGCGGCCTGCGGGTGCTGGTCCTCGACCAGGAGAACAGCGCCAACCTGGGCGGGCAGGCCTTCTGGTCGTTCGGCGGGCTGTTCTTCGTCGACAGCCCCGAACAGCGCCGCCTGGGCATTCGCGACAGCCACGAACTCGCGCTGCAGGACTGGCTGGGGACGGCGGCTTTCGACCGGGACGAGGACTACTGGCCCCGGCAATGGGGCCTACGCCTACGTCGATTTCGCCGCCGGGGAGAAGCGCAGTTGGCTGCGTGCCCGGGGCCTCAAGCTCTTCCCGCTGGTCGGGTGGGCCGAGCGTGGCGGATACGGCGCGCTGGGACAAGGCAATTCGGTGCCCCGCTTCCACATCACCTGGGGTACGGGCCCGGCCCTGGTCGAGATCTTCGCCCGCCGGCTGCGCGACCGCTCGACCGTGCGCTTCGCGCACCGCCACCGGGTGGACGAGTTGATCCTCGAAGGGGGCTCGGTCGCCGGCGTCCGGGGTAGCGTGCTGGAACCCAGCACGGCCCCGCGCGGCATTCCTTCCTCACGAAAAGCTCTGGCGCAATTCGAGTTTCGTGCCCCTGCGGTGATCGTCGCCAGCGGCGGCATCGGCGGCAACCACGATGTGGTGCGCACGAACTGGCCCCAGCGGATGGGTCGCGTCCCCGGGCGCGGCCGACGACCTCACCTAGGCTGGGCGAGCAGACGCAAAAGCCCCCGCACGCCGGGGGGGGGGGGGGGGGGTTGGGGGGGGGGGGGGGGAAAGGGGGCGCGGGGGGGGGGGGGGG
>NZ_VMQU01000137.1 GCF_007714205.1 Mycobacterium helveticum
ACATGCCCGGGGCGGCCAGTTTGGCCCACAGCGCTTCCAGGGTGGCGCGCAGTTCGGGGGTGATCCAGCCGCGCAGCGCCGACATCATGTCGGGGCCTTGTTTGCCCAGGGTCAGGCCGCGCCGCCGGGCGCGGTCGGCGTCGCTGTAGGTGCCGTCGGGGTTGATGGCGTTGGCGAGTTGGTCGGCCAGCCCGGACAGTTCCTCGGGTCGAATCTGGGTGCCCCAGCGGGCCAGGTCGGCTTCGGCTCTGTCCCGGGTGGGTTGGTCGACCCACTCGGGCAGCCGGTGGGAGAAGTGGCGGATCACGGTGACGTGTTCGGGTCCCAGGCTGCCCTGGCGCTGACGCTCGGCGGTGCCGGCCAGCAGCGGGGGCAGCGTTTGGCCGGTCAGCCCGTGGCGGGGCCCCAGGTCGGCGGCCGCGCCGATGCGCCGGTTGGCCTGGGCGCGCGAGATCAGGGTGGCTTCGGCGACCGCGTGCGACAGTGTGCCGCCCAACTCCTCCGGGCTGGCCTGGCGGGCCACGGTGTTGATCACCGCATGCTCGAGGGCCGGTAGGCGCCGGCGCACCCTTTCCACCCGGGCCAGCCACGCCAACAACTCCGGAGTGGTCAACGCAGCACAGTCGAACCCCAGCAGCGTGTCCAGGTCGGCATCGAGCGCGTCGAACACCGCCGATAATGCCTCCCGATCAACACTCACACCGACACGCTATCGGGGACCACCGACAAAAAACCCCGCCCTGAAACCACTGAAACGGCAGTGGCAGAAGTTTTTTCGGAGCGGAACTACAGCGTCTCGTCCAGCTCGCCGAGCCGGTCGGTCAGCCGCAGGTTCTCCGAGTAGTCAACGGGGCAGCAGATCAGCGAGACCCCGTCGTCGGCCAGCGCGGCCCGCAGCGTCGGCAACAACTCCTCGGCGCTGTTGATCCGATAACCCTTGGCGCCAAAGCTTTCCGCATACTTCACCACATCGGGGTTACCGAACTTCACGTAGTAGTGCGCGCCGAGCTCGAGGTCCATCTTCCACTCGATGAGGCCGTAGCCGCCGTCCTCCCAGATCAGCACGACCAGCGGTATCCGCTCCCGCACGGCGGTCTCGACCTCCTGGGAGTTCATCATGAACGCGCCGTCGCCGGCGACGGCCAGCACCGTCGCATCCGGCCGGGCCAGCTTGACACCGAGGGCGCCGGGCAGGGCAAAACCCATGGTGGACAACCCGTTCGACACCAGGCAGGTGTTGCGCTCGTAGGTCGGGTAGAGCCGGGCCATCCACATCTTGGTGGCGCCGGTGTCGACCAGGACGACGTCGCCGCGGCCCAGCGCCGCTCGCGTGTCCGCCACCACCCGCGCCGGCGCCAGCGGGTAGCGCGAATCCTGTTGTCCCCGAGAGAATTCCTCGGCCAGCAGGCCTGCGCCGCGCGAATCACCAGCCGGGCCGAAGCGGTGGCCGCCGAGCGCGTCGGTGAGCGCGTCCAGCGAGGCGCTGATGTCGCCGATGATTCCGACGTCGACGGGGTAGTGCGCGTCCACCTCGGCCGGGAAGTGATGGACGTGGATGATCTTCTTGTCGGCCTGCGGGTTGATCCGCACCGGATCGAACTCCTGCAGCTCGTAGCCGACGGCGATCACCACGTCGGCGTTGTCGAAGCCGAAGTTGACGTAGTCGTGCCGCATGAACCCGATGGTCCCGATGCTGTTGGGGTGGTCGTCGGGCATGACACCCTTGCCGTGGAAGGTGCAGGCCACCGTGATGCCGAACTCCTCCGAGAAGCGCATCAGGGCCCGGGTCGCGTCGCTGCGGGCCGCACCGTGCCCGGCCAGCAGCACCGGCCGCTGCGCCCCGCGCAGGATGGCGACCGCGCGCTCCACCTGGCCCGGTGCCGGCGCGTCGGCGTGCACGACGTCGCGGCGCAGCGGCCTCAGGTCGTAGTCGGCGGCGTCGGCGTCGATGTTCTCGGGCACCGCCAGATAGACCGCGGCCGGGCGTTCGGTCTCGGCGGTCTTGAACGCCTTGCGGAACATCTCCGGAATGGCATGGACGGTGGGCACCGCGGCGGCCCAGCGGGTGATCGGGGCGAACATCGAAACCAGGTCGACGTACTGGTGGGACTCCTTGTACTCGCGGTCGTGGCCGACCTGCGCGGAGATCGCGACCAGTGGCGTGCTGTTGGTGGTCGCGTCGGCGACGCCGAGCTGCATGTTGATCGCGCCGGGCCCCAGGGTGCTCGACACGACCGCAGCCCGGCCGGTGACGCGTCCGTACATCTCGGCCATGAACGACGCGGCCTGTTCGTGCCGGGTGAGCACGTAGCGGATGCCGGACGCGGCCAGCGCCTGCACGAAGCGGATGTTCTCCTCGCCCGGCAGACCGAACACGACGGAAACACCCTCGTTTTCCAGGCACTTGACCATCAACGTGGCGGCTTTAGTCATCCGGCACCTCCCTCGTCGCCACGATAGTGGCAGGCTGGATATCGGAACCTTTCACACCTAACGCAGAACGAAGGATGTCAGCGTGCCCATCGCCACCATCAACCCGGCCACCGGCGAGACAGTCAAAACCTTCGCCCCGGCGACCGACGAAGAAGTCGACGCGGCGATCGCCCGCGCCTACGCCCGGTTCCAGGACTACCGGCATAACACCACCTTTGCCCAGCGTGCGCGGTGGGCAAACGCCACCGCCGACCTGCTCGAGGCGGAGGCCGACGACACCGCCGCACTGATGACGCTGGAGATGGGCAAGACCCTGAAGTCGGCTAAGGCCGAAGTTCTCAAGTGCGCCAAGGGTTTTCGATACTACGCCGAGAACGCCGAGAAGCTGCTGGCCGACGAGCCGGCCGACGCGGACAAGGTGGGGGCGTCCACGGCATACGTCCGCTACCAGCCGCTGGGTGTGGTGCTGGCCGTGATGCCGTGGAACTTCCCGCTCTGGCAGGCCGTGCGGTTCGCCGCGCCCGCCTTGATGGCCGGCAACGTCGGCATCCTCAAGCACGCGTCGAACGTGCCGCAGACCGCGCTCTACCTCGCCGACGTCATCGCCCGCGGCGGCTTCCCCGAGGGCTGCTTCCAGACGCTGCTGGTGTCGTCGAGCGCCGTGGAGCGCATCCTGCGCGACCCCCGGGTCGCGGCGGCCACGCTGACCGGCAGCGAACCGGCCGGCCAGTCGGTGGCCGCCATCGCCGGCGACGAGATCAAACCGACCGTGCTCGAGCTCGGCGGCAGCGATCCGTTCATCGTGATGCCGTCGGCGAACCTCGACGAGGCCGTCAAGACGGCGGTCACCGCCCGCGTGCAGAACAACGGGCAGTCCTGCATTGCGGCCAAGAGGTTCATCGTGCACACCGACATCTATGACGCGTTCGTCGACAAGTACGTCGAGCGCATGGCCGCGCTGAAAGTGGGCGACCCGACCGACCCGGACACCGACGTGGGCCCGCTGGCCACCGAGTCCGGCCGGGACGAGATCGCCAAGCAGGTCGACGATGCCGCCGCGGCCGGCGCCACGATCCGCTGCGGCGGCACGCCGCTGGACCGGGCCGGCTGGTTCTACCCGCCGACGGTGGTCACCGACATCACCCGGGACATGGCGCTCTACACCGAGGAGGTCTTCGGCCCGGTCGCGTCGATGTACCGGGCCGCCGACATCGACGAGGCCATCGAGATCGCCAACGCGACGACCTTCGGGCTGGGCTCGAACGCCTGGACCACCGACGAGGCCGAGCAACGGCGCTTCATCGACGAGATCGAGGCCGGCCAGGTGTTCGTCAACGGCATGACGGTGTCCTACCCGGAACTGGGTTTCGGCGGCATCAAGCGATCCGGCTACGGCCGCGAGCTGGCCGGGCTGGGGATCAAGGAGTTCTGCAACGCCAAGAGCGTCTGGGTGGGGTGAGCGTTCCCCGGGCCCGTCAGGCCCCCCGCTACGAGAGGGCGGCCAGCACCTTGGCGTCCTCCTCGGCGAACGTGTTCTCGAGCTGCAGCGGCGAGTAGTCGAGGTCGATCTCGCCGACCGGGCGGCCGCGGGCGTTGGAGATGGTGCCGAACCGCCGCATGCCCTTGTCGCCGGCGTACTGCAGCATCTCCTCCGGCGAGATGCCGAAGGGCACCTCGTCGCCGTAGATCGCGAACCCCTCCTCGGTGACCTTCAGCGCCAGCGGGATGAGCTCGTTCATGCGTGTCTCGAACACCTCCCAGTTGGCGTCGTCGGCCGCGATGTGGCGTCGGCAGGTGAAGGTGCCCCAGGCCATGTGGCGCCGTTCGTCGTCGCCGATGTGCCGGACCAGTTGCTGCATGCCGGGCAGGATGCCGCGGTCCACGCAGATCCGGTGCCAGGCGTAGTAGCCGGTGAGCGCCAGCATGCCTTCCACGATGTGGTTGTAGGTCACCGCGGCCCGGATCTGGGCGGCCGGCGACGCATCGGCCGACAGCGCGCTCAGGCACTCGGGCAGCTCGTCGTAGAACATCTGGCGGTAGGCCGGCAGCTCGTCGAGGTAGCGGTGCAGGTCCTCGGTGACGCCGACGGCGTCGAGCCACATGCGGAACACCTGCGTGTGCTTGGCCTCCTCGAACGCGAACTGCGTCAGATACATCTCGTCGCCGAGCCGCCCCTCGGCCCGCATCGCGGACATGAACGGCTGGATGTCCTGGGTCACCGACTCCTCGCCGGCGACGAACTCCGCGCACAGCCGGATGGCGTAGTCGCGCTCCAGCTCGGTGAGCCGCTCAAAGTCCGCGCGGTCGCGGGAGAAGTCGAGGTCGGCCGGATCCCAGAACTTGGCGTTGCCGCCCGCGAACAGCTTCAGCGGCAAGCTGTTCCAGTTGAGGCCGCCGGCGGCCAGCGAGCCCACGTGTGTCCTTTTCATGTTCATGTGACCTCCTCGGATCGCGCCGTTGCGAAGTCGAGCGCGGGCGCGGGCGCCGCCGAGAACGCCGCCGCCAACACCGCGACGAGCCTGCGCACGGCCAGCGCAGGCTGCTCCGGGGTGGGGTCGTCGAGCCCCAGCACCGGATCCAGGCCGCGCAGGTAGGGCGCCAGCGCCAGGTGCGGGAAGATCATCAGCAGCAGCGACAGCAGCACGCCGGTGTCGGCGTCGGCACGAAGATCCCCGCGGACCTGCGCGTCGCGCACCAGTGGCCGCAGCACCTCCAGATAGTGGCCGTGGATGACGCCGCGCACACTGATACGGGCGTCGGTGTCCACCTCCAGCGTCGCCGCGGCGTGTAAGGCGCGCTCGCGGGGATGCTCGGCAAAGTACGCCACCCACGCATCCAGCAGATCGGTGAGGAACTCGAAGAACGGCCGCGTCGGGTCGAGCCGGACGATGAGCTCCTCGATCCGGGCACGCACTCGCTGGCTGGCGATCTCGGCGATGAACGCGTACAGGTCGCGCTTGTCGGCGAAGTACTGGAACAGGCTGCCCTTGGCCACGCCGGCCCGGCGCGCGATGACGTTGAGGCTGCCTCCGGAAAATCCGTGCGCGCCGAACTCGGACTCCGCGGCTTCGATCACCGCAGCGCGCCGAACGGGGTCGACGCGCGCCCAAGTCACCGTCGGCATGGCCGCCCTCCCCTCTGCAATGACCTGTGGTCATTGTAACGTGAGGTGCGTCACAGTCGAAAGGGCGGTGTGATCTCGCCGCAGCTCGACGGCCCGACGCCCCGACGCCCCGACGCCGCGACGAACGGCGGCCCGCGCCGACACGGGAAGTCCGCAACCCGAGAAAGGCCTTCGGTAATGACGACACGAACAGCGATCGTGGACACCGCAGTCGACGCCGACACGTCTCGCCTGGTCGAACTGTTCAAAGACCTGCACCGCCATCCCGAGCTGGGATTCGCCGAGACCCGCACCTCGGGGATCGTCGCCCGGGAGCTGGCCGGGCTGGGTTTCGCGGTGAAGACCGGGATCGGCCGCACCGGTGTGGCGGCAATGCTGCGCAACGGCGCCGGGCCGACCGTCATGTACCGCGCCGACATGGACGCCCTGCCCGTCGCCGAAGACACCGGCCTGGACTACGCGAGCACCGTGCAGGTTGCCGGCCAGGACGGCACCCCGTCACCGGTCGCGCATGTGTGCGGACACGACGCCCACGTCACCTGGATGCTGGGAATGGCCAAGGTGCTGGCCGGCGCGACCGATGCATGGTCGGGTACCGCGGTGCTGGTCGGCCAGCCGGCCGAGGAGCTGATCGCTGGAGCGCAGGCCATGGTCGACAACGGCCTGTACGACGTGGTCCCGAAGCCGGATCACCTCGTCGGTATGCACACCGCGCCCGGTCCGGTCGGCATGGTGGCTGCCGGCGGCGGCCCGATGATGGCCGGCTCCGACCAGATGGACATCGTGTTTCGGGGTGTGGGCGGCCACGGGTCGATGCCGCAACTGGCCAAGGACCCGGTGGTGATGGCCGCCCTGGCGGTGGTCGAATTCCAGACGATCGTCAGCCGGATGATCCCCCCGCACGAGACCGCGGTGCTGACCGTCGGTTCGGTGCAGGCGGGTTCGGCGCACAACGTCATCCCGGACCGGGCGCTGCTGAAGGTCAATCTGCGCTGGTTCGAACCGCACGTGCGGGAGCGGCTGATCGACGGGATCAGAGCCGTCTGCGACGGCATCGCCCGCACCTACGGGATGCCCGAAGACCAGCTCCCGCAGGTCAGGCTGACCGGTGGGTCCACGCCGCTGGTCAACGACGCAAACCTGTGCGCCCGCCTGGCCGCGGCGCTGGGCAAGGCGATCGGGCCGGACCGCGTCCTGACCAACCTGCCGCCGGTGACGGCGTCGGAAGACTGCCAGTTGCTCAAAGGCCCATACCCCGAGATACCGCTGGCATACCTGTTCGTCGGCGTCGCCGACCCGCAGGTGTACAGCGAGGCGTTGGCGGCGGGGAAGTTGTTTCCGTACTCCCCGCACAGCCCGGACTACCGGGTCGACTTGGCGGCAGTCCCGTTCGGGACCAAAGTCGCCGGCCAGGTGATGCTCGAGCTGCTCGGTCGGTGAGCGGCTCTCCCCCGTGTCGGTCCCGGGTTGGCGCGGCTCACGGCCGCATCTCGTAGGCGCCGCTCATCGGCAGGACGTGTCCCTTCCAGACCTGCTCGTAACGCGCGGGGTCGTGCGCCGGACGGCGGAGCATCCGCATCGCAAAGCGGGCCTGCTCGTCCGTCGTCGCGGGCTTGTCGTGCAACTCGACGGCGTAGGCGTTGACGTCCCGGACGAGCACGGCGAAGATTTCGTCGATCAGCGCGGCATCCGCCCCCGAGAGCCCGGCCTCCTCCAGGATGAGCTGCGCGTAGGGCACCACGGCGAACAGTTGGCCGACGGCGAACGCGAAGTCGACGTCGCGCTGCTGCGCCGCGTCCGGGGTGGCCGCCGCCAGCATCTGCGCGAGCACGTCGATCTGCTCGCGCAGCAATGCCACGTTGGGCAGGTGGGCCCAGCCGTCGAATTGCGCGCGCCAATCATGGAAGCGCACCTTGCCCAGGCCCCCGGTCGGGCCCTGGGCGAACAGGAAGGTGTCGTCGGCGGCATCGTCGCGGCGGCCGATCACGGGCAACGCGGCATCCGGGGCGAACAGGAAATTCGGCATGAACTTGGCAAGCAGCCCGACGTTGATGTGGACGGTGCCCTCCAGCCTGGGCAGCAGGCCGATCTCGCGGGTCACGGTCTCGAAGAAGGTGTCCTTCTCCACGCCTTTGGCGGCGATGACGTCCCACAGCGCGGTCATCACCCGTTCGCCTTCGCCGGTCACCTTGGCCTTGGTGAGCGGGCTGTAGAGCAGATAGCGACGGTCGTCCGACGACGCGCTGCGCATGTAGTCGCAGGCCCGGGTGGTGACGAGCCGCATCGCGACCAGGCGCAGATAGGCGTCGGTGAGCAGCCGCCGCACGTGGGTGAAGTCGGTGACGACGGTGCCGTACAGGCGGCGGTTGGCGGCGTGGGTGATCGCCTCGTACATGGCGTGGGTGCACATGCCGATGGAGCCCCAGCCCAGGTTGTACTTGCAGACGTTGACGGTGTTGAGGGCGGCGTGGAAGGCGCCGGGGCCGCGGTGCAGGATGTCGGCCTCGGTGACCGGGTAGTCGCGCAGCGCGTAGTTGGCGACGTAGTTCTGCGAGTTCACCACGTTCTTGATGAGGTCGTAGCGCTCGTGGCGGGAGTCGGCGGCGAAAAAGACGTACTCGTCGTCCTCTGCCGAGGCGCCGGCGATCTTGCCGAACGTGGACACCATCCGGGCGACGTTGGCGTTGCCGATGTAGTACTTCTCGCCATTCGCCACCCATCCGTCCGCGCGGGGCGTCAGGACCATGTCGGTCTGGTACACGTCGGCGCCGTGCGCCTGCTCGGACAGGCCGAAGGCGAACACCTCGCCGGCCTCGAGCTGGGCGGCGGCCTTGCGCTTGGCGTCCTCGTTGTCGCTCATCCAGATCGGGCCCAGGCCCAGCGCGGTGACCTGGAAGGGGTACCAGTAGCTCAGCCCGTAAAAGCCGACGATCTCGGCGAACTCGCTGATGCGGTAGGTATCCCAGCGGCAGTCGTCCGACCCGTAGGCGCTCGGCGTCAGCAGCGAGGCGAAGATGCGCTCGCGCCCGATGAAGTCCAGGAAGTCGGAGTACCACACCCGGTCGTGGTCGTCGGCCTTGAGCCGCGCCCTTCCCCGCGACTCGAAGAAGTCGACCGTCGCGGCCATGAGCTCCCCGGAGCGGTGGTCCGGGTATTTGCGCTGGAGGTGATTGGGGTTGAGCAGCATGACGTGACCGTACTGCCAAAACGGCATCGCGGGGACCCTGTTGGTCAGGCGCCGGCCGACCTAGCATCAGTCGCGTGTCAGAACTCAATACCGCCCGCGGCCCCCTCGACAGTGCCGATCTGGGCGTCACGCTCATGCACGAGCACGTGTTCATCATGACCACCGAGATCGCCCAGAACTATCCCGAGGCCTGGGGCGACGAGGAACAACGGGTGGCCGACGCCATCACCCGGCTGAACGAGCTGAAGGCCCGCGGCGTGGACACCATCGTCGACCTGACGGTGATCGGGCTGGGCCGCTACATCCCGCGCATCGCGCGGGTGGCGGCGGCCACCGAGCTGAACATCGTCGTCGCCACCGGGCTCTACACCTACAACGACGTGCCGTTCTACTTCCACTACCTGGGCCCCGGCGCGGAGCTGGGCGGCCCGGAGATCATGACCGACATGTTCGTCCGCGACATCGAGCAGGGCATCGCCGACACCGGCATCAAGGCGGGAATCCTCAAGTGCGCCACCGACGCGCCCGGCGTCACCCCGGGCGTCGAGCGCGTGTTGCGTGCGGTGGCCCAGGCGCACAAGCGCACCGGGGTGCCGATCTCCACCCACACCCACGCCGGGCTGCGGCGCGGCCTCGAGCAGCAACGCATCTTCGCCGAGGAGGGCGTCGACCTGAGCCGGGTGGTCATCGGCCATTCCGGCGACAGCACCGACATCGGCTACCTCGAAGAGCTCATCGCCGCCGGTTCGTACCTCGGGATGGACCGGTTCGGCATCGACGTCATCTCCCCGTTCGAGGAACGGGTCGACATCGTGGCCCGGATGTGCGAGCGCGGGCACGCCGACAAGATGGTGCTGTCACACGACGCCAGCTGCTACTTCGACGCGCTTCCCGAAGAGTTGGTCCCGCAGGTCATGCCGAACTGGCATTACCTGCACATCCACAACGACGTGATCCCCGCGCTGAAGGAGCGCGGCGTCACCGACGAGCAGCTGCACACCATGCTGGTCGACAATCCGCGCCGCATCTTCGAGCGGCGGGGCGCGTACTAAATGACCCGGAGTGAGCCGGTCGCGCCGATCGGCACCCAGCTCGCGGCGCTGGCCCGCCTCGCCCCCGACGAACCCGCGGTCACCTGCGACGGTCTGACGCTCACCCGCGGCGAGCTCGACCGTTCGACGAACCGGCTGGCCCGCGCGTACGCCGAACGCGGCGTCGGTGTGGGCGACTACGTGACCATGGTGCTGCCCAACTCCGTCGAGTGGATCCAGGCCGCGGTGGCGTGCTGGAAGCTGGGCGCGGTGCCCCAGCCGCTGTCCGCGCGGCTGCCCGACGCCGAGTTGCAGGGCCTGCTGGAGTTGCGGCCGCCCGCCCTGCTGGTGGGTCGCGAACACCCTGGAATACCCAGCGTGCCAACCGGTTTCGTGCCCGACCCGGCGTTGTCCGACGCCGCGCTGCCGGAAGCGATCTCGCCGGTGTGGAAGGCGATGGGGTCGGGCGGCAGCACCGGGCGGCCCAAGCTGATCGAATCCGGGGGCGACAGCCGGATACCGGCCGCCATCGGCCACCCCCTGGGCGCGCAGGAGGGCGACACCACGCTGGTGCCGATCCCGCTGTCCCACAACACCGGCTTCACCACCGCGACAATGGCTTTACTGATGCGCCACCACCTGGTGCTGATGAGCCGGTTCGACCCGCACGAGTTCCTCCGGCTGATCACCGAGTATCGCGTCACCTTCATGACGACGGTGCCGACGATCATGCAGCGGGCGCTGCCCGTCTTCCACGCCGACCCGGGGGCCTACGACCTGTCCTCGATCCGGCGGTTCTGGCACATGGGGGCGCCGTGCCCGCCGGCCGTCAAACAGGCGTGGATCGAGCTGCTGGGGCCGCAAAAAGTATGGGAGCTCTACGGCGGCACCGAATTGCAGGCGCTGACCTTCATCTCCGGCGATCAGTGGCTGACGCATCGCGGCTCGGTCGGCGTGGTGGTCGCCGGACAGATGAAGGTGCTCGACGACGACGGCAACCCCTGTCCGCCGGGCGTGGTCGGCGAGATCTACATGCGGCCCACCCCGGGCAGCGCGCCGACCTACCGCTACGTGGGCGCCACGGCCAAGAGCCGCGACGGCTGGGACTCGCTGGGCGACCTCGGCCATTTCGACGAAGACGGGTTCCTGTACCTGTCCGACCGCCGGGTCGACATGTTCACCGTGGGCGGGCGCAACGTGTATCCCGCCGAGATCGAGAACGCGTTGTCGGCGCACCCGGACGTATTGTCGTGCCTGGTCGTCGGCGTTCCCCACGAGGACCTCGGCCAGGTGCCCTACGCCCTGGTGCACACGGCCGACGGCGCCGCGCTGGACGAGGCGGGCGTGCAGGAGTTCCTGCGCGAGCACCTCGCGCCCTACAAGCTGCCGCCCACCCCCGAATTCATCGAGTTCGTCGACACCCCGTTACGCGACGACGCCGGCAAGGCGCGGCGCTCGGCGGTGCGCCTTGAGGTCATGGCGCGATCGCATCCGCCTCGGCATCGATGATCCCCTCCGTTGCGGCCGGCGCCCCGGCCGCCCGGTCGCGCCGTTCCCACCGGCGCAGCCATTCCCGGCAGGGCGACTCGACCAGGGCGTAACTCACGGCGGCGATCGCGAAGCCGAAGACCAGCGTCAGGACCAGCACCGCGGGCATCCGACCGGTGAACGGGAACGTCCCGATCACCGGGAACACCATGGCCAGCGCGGCCAGATGCCAGACGAACAGCCCGTAGGACCAGCGGCCCAGCGTGACCATGCCGGCGCTGCCCAGCAGCCGGTGCGGCGTGCCCGGCCGGTCCAGCACCAGCGGCGCCACCAGCGCGAACGCCACCAGCGAACCCATCGCGGTCTTCACCGCGAACTGCGCCGGGGTGCCGGGGACCAGACCCTCCGGACCGGCCAGCGGCGACGCCGCGACCAGGTAGGCGAGCACCGCGAACACCGCCATCGGCACCCGCCGGCGGGCCAGCCGGTGCGGCCACCCGACCTCGCTGTACACCCACTCCGCCAGCAGCATCCCCGCGGCGAACCAGGAGAAGAACGCCGGCGGCCAGTTCAGCGGGTTGGCGCCGGAATCGGTGTGCCCGGTCACCACCGGGGTCCAGCCCCACGCCCAGCTCAGGACCGCCAGCGCCGCGATCGCCGGCACCCGGCCCCCGACGGGCAGGCGGCGGGCCAGCAGCGCCAGCAGCGGCAACGCCAGATAGAACCCGACCTCGACAGACAGGCTCCACATCTGGGTCAGCCCGCCGGTCAGGGTGAGCGGCACGTAGATCTGCGTGAGCGTGAGGTTGGCCAGCCACACCGTCGGGCTGGCGTGGTCGGCGTCGGGCAGCAGGGTCAGGATCACCACGACGGCCACCACGTAGGCCGGCATGATGCGGACGAACCGCGACCGCAGGTAGTGCGCGGTGCGGGGGCGCCGCAGCTGATGAGGGTCCCCGGCACGCGCCGCCGCGACGTGGCCCCGCCACAGCAAAAATCCCGACAGCGCGAAGAAGACGGCGACGGCCAGATCGAAACGGCTGAACAGCCGGCCGCCGACGCCGCTGGAGTGACCCGTCTGGAAGGCGACGTGGGTGACGACCACACCGATGGCCGCGCAGGCGCGCATGCCCTCCACGGCGGGCAGGAAGCTGCGGCTTCCACCCGCCTGCCGGCCGTCGGTCATCATCACAGTGTGCCCGTGCTGGCTCGCCCCATCCCGGGTACACCCCACTACCCGGTTCTCGCCGGTTCTCGCACCGCCGACTGCGGCGTCAGGTTCCTCCGCCGCGGCCCGATGATCTGCTGTTAGGGTCAATCGGGTTTGCCTGCTGCTTGGTCCGGCCGGCGAGCCCGGGGAGCAGCGGGGGCCTTAATGGACCAAGAGGAGGGCACAGCAACGTGAACCGAGCAGTCATGTTGCGATTCGCCGCGTGCGGGGTGATCGGGCTCGGAGCCGCCCTGTTGATCGCCGCGCTGCTGCTGTCGACGTACACCAGCAGCAGGATCACCAAGATTCCGCTCGACATCGACATCACGCTGGTCAGCAACGGCACGGGCACCGCGCTCGACCTCGGGTCCCTGTCCACGGACCATCTGGTGACCAACAAGAACGTGCCGCTGGTCTCCCAGCAGCAGATCACCGTCGAGTCGCCCGCCAACGCCGACGTGGTCACGCTGCAGGCCGGGTCGACGGTCCGGCGCACCGACAAGCAGAAGGACAGCGGGCTGCTGTTGGCGATCGTGGACACGGTCACCCTCAACCGCAAGACGGCCATGGCCGTGTCCGACGACACCCACACCGGCGGCTCGGTGCAGAAGCCGCGCACCTTCGGCGACGACAATCCGCCGGCCGCGATCCCGCTGCGCCACGACGGCCTGTCCTACCGGTTCCCGTTCCACACCGAGAAGAAGACGTACCCCTACTTCGACCCGATCGCGCAGAAGGCGTTCGACGCCAACTACGACAGCCAGGACGACGTCAACGGCCTGACGACGTACCGGTTCACGCAGAACATCGGCTACAACGGCGCCGGCAAGCTGGTGGCCCCCGTCGCCTACCCGTCGCTGTACGCCGGCAACGAGGACGGCAAAGTCACCGCTCCCGCGGCCATGTGGGGCGTGCCCGGCGACCCCGGCGAGCAGATCACCATGACCCGCTACTACGCCGCGCAGAAAACCTTCTGGGTGGATCCGGTGTCGGGAACCATCGTCAAACAAGCCGTGCACGCGAACCACTACTACGCGCGTGATCCGGTGAAGCCGGAGCTCACGCTGGTCGACTACAAGGTCACCTCCAACGAGGACACCGTCGAATCGCAGGTCAACGCCGCCCGCGACGAGCGCGACCGGCTGGCGCTGTGGTCGCGGGTGCTGCCGATCACCTTCACCGCGGTCGGCTTGATCGCGGTGATCGGCGGCGCGCTGCTGGCCTCGTTCAGCCTGCGCACCGAGAGCGCGCTGACCGATCCCGGCCTGGACCGCGGCGAACAGGAGTTCTTCGGCCGCGGCGCCGACGGACCCGTGCCGGGGGCCGAAGCCGAGACCGAGAAACTGCCGACCCAGCGTCCCGATCTGCGTCACGAGCCCGCCGACCCGGACGCGCCGACCCAGGCGTCCGAGGAGCCGGCCGACTCGGCATCGCCCCCGCCC
>NZ_VMQU01000138.1 GCF_007714205.1 Mycobacterium helveticum
CCCCCATCAGCGCGCAGTCACCACCAACCAGACCACCGAAAACAAGATCATCACAAGCCGGCTGAAAAATCAGGGTCTGAGCATCGGGAACTGAGACAATCGCTTCGTGTCCACCGCACCCCCGCACCGGCCACCACCGGAGGCACCGAAGCCGCCGCGGGTGCGCGTCGCCCCCGAGGACCTGGAGCGGTACGGCGACGAGGATCAGGTGCGCGCGGCGTGGGACGAGGGCCGGCTCCGCGACGAGCAACCGCCTCATCACCGCTGACCCGCCGCACCGATCACCGGGAGTAGGCGACGCGCCGTTCAATCCCGCCTTGGTCAGGGCTCTCGCCCACCGGATCCAAAGCGAAACCGGGTTCCGCGAGCGGTGGTCCTACTGTTTTTCACTTCTGCAGAAAAGCCGGATATAGATCCGAGAGGTCGAGGACGTATCCGATGCGTCCGACGTGGCTTGCCATCTGGCTGCGAGGTGTGCACGTTTCCGCTGCGACTTTTTGGGAATTGACCATCATGACCCCAGTTGGAGCGTCGGCGCCATTGGACAAGTTGAAGTTCCGCGCAAACACCCTGCATTCCCGCCGACACTATGGCCTGCGCGTATACGCCGCGCGCGCTGGCGTCATAAAGCTTCACCGATGTCCGGAAGCAAGGAAATGTCCTCTGGCTGGCCATTACGAAAAATAGCAGCGAGTTCGCGCATCCGCCTTTTCGCCCATCCGACGTTGAATTGACTTAATACCTGATACTCGTATTTGAAGCGTTCTGCGCGATCCCCCACCGCCTTGGCCGCTTCGTGAGTGACGACGCCTTCGGTGTACCAGTAAAGGAGGTCATCGAGGCTGCCTACCCGGTCGAAACCGAGCTTTCCGCGCTCGTAGAAAGTGAAGTGATACGAGCCGTCATCGGCTACGTAGATATTCAGACCGTCGTTTGTTCGCAATCCGACAGGCATCGGCCGAACCCCAAGCATTTCCGACAAGCGATCGATCTCAGCTTGAAGTTCCGTAGATTTATCGTCCAAGACGCGGTCCGTATTCATCGAGGATTCCCCTGTCCACGAGTTCTTTGACGCCCACGTCCACGCCATGTGGACCCAGGATCATGTACTGAAGGCCCTCGGGCGATGGCGTCTGGCCATAATACGGTTGCACGGGTCCTTCGCCGACTTGCCAGCCCGGAGGCAGTGGCTTCCCGGTCACCAGGTACCGGTTGTAGTCCCCTCCAACCGATTCCGGCGCCAATGCGCGATCTGCGAACGGCGTGCCATCGGGTGAGAGATAGCGGCCGTACTCCGACCCGAATCGGTCGATGATCGCACCCTCTGGCAGCCGGGCGGGCTGGGGCACATGCCCTGGCGGAAAACCATCGTTCACGGGGTAGTTCCGCGAACCCGGGGTGCCGAACTGCGACGCAAACTCGTCCCATGTCATTCCGCCCGTAGGGGCCCAGCCGCGCACGACGGACAAAGGAGCACCACCTTCGGTGACCGTGTCCCCGGGAAGCCCTGCTTCACCGGCGGCTCCCTCCCCGCCGAAAGCATCCCCGGCAGGGCGAAGGCACCGTCGGAGGCTTTGGCGCCCAAATAGTAAGCCGGGCTGGGTGAGTCGACCGCGCTCTTGATTTCCCCTGCCGCCGCGCCGAGCGGGTTTTGGGCGGTCTCGACGGTACCCTTGAGCATCTGCTGCCACGACTCGAGCCCCCGGGCGCGCCCGGTCCGCCTTGCCCGATGAGGTTTTTGATCCCCTGTTCGGTGGCAAACCAGCGATCACCGAACCCCTCGCCGAATCCGGGCGGCGGGGGCGGCTTCGGCTCGGGGGGAACATAGTTGGGCATCCCGTTGTCGATCCACTGCTGAGTGCGGCACACAATGTCATTCAGGCGCGCCTCGATCTGATCCGGCGGCACACCATCGCGGGCCAAGGTTTGGCGAGCAGTCGCCTTGAAACTGTCCACCTCCGCGGGTTTGAGCCGAGGCAGCGGCGCGCCAGGCACCACAGGTTGATCAAGCCGGCTCAGCAGGTCCGAAAGACTGCCGGATGGCGGCTGGTCACCCTGGCCGCTGTTCGGCTGCCTGCCAGTGGGCAACAACAGATCCTGCAGCGACGACGGTTTGCCCGCGGTGCCAGCCACCGGAGTGTGCGCGTTCGACGGCGAGCCGTTACCGCCCCCGGACTCTGCGGAGCCGGCGGGCAACAGCATGTTTTCCAGCGACCGCGGCCGCTCCCCGCCGCCGGCATCGGGCACCCCGCCCGATGCCGGGCCACCGACGGCACCGCGAACAGCGGCGGCAAGCTCGTGATCGGCACTGTCCGCATGCGCCTTCAACACAATCAGCCGATCCTGCAGCGCCTGCTGCTGGGCGGCGAACTCCACAGGATCGCGCCCGATCCAGGTGTCGCCGACATCTATCCGCCAGTCCGGCGTGATGGTCCAGCCTTTGGCGTCGGTGGCCCGCTGAATGTCAGCCAGCTCACGCTTGCACGCACGCACGTCCCCCTCGGCACGCGACACCGCCGCAGCGACCTGCCTGGACTCCTGACCGTCGGCCTCGACGTCGCGGCGAACCTTGCCCAGATCCGCGCGAAACGCCGCACCGGCCTCCCCGTGCCAGCGACCGAGAACGTTGTCGACCTGCTGCAGGTTCTCCCCCAACCGCCGCAACGAACCAGCCCGCCCGCTGGCCGTCGCGAACACCTGCTGGATCGCGCCGAGATCCCAACGGTTGACATCAGACGGAGTCAACACCCCCACGCGCCACCCCTACCCCCGCACCGACCTGAAAGCTCGCGCCGACTCGTCCTCATTCGTGAGGTAGCCGAACATCGCCTCGGCCACATGCGATCCCAGCCCGTCCACCGCCACCTGGTGCTGGTCGTGGCGGGCCTCCCACCGCGCGGCAAGCTCAGCCAACGCCAGCTGCGAGGACCCCACCCAGCCCGGCGCCGCCCCGGCCAACCCGTCCTCATGGCTGAGGAATACCCCCTGCGGCTCCCCACTGATGCGCCCCGAATCCTAAATCGCGCCGCGGAAAACCGCCCCTCACCCGTGTGGGGCTATCTGTCATATTCACGGTGTCTTCCGTGTCATCTGTACGCTGCTCCATCCGTGTGGGGCAGGACAGAGTGTCTTCCCATCATTGCCTCTGACCGCGTACGTGTCTCGAAACAGCCGAGATGCAATTGCCTCGACGGTCGACATCAGAGGTGGCGCGGTGATCCTTGGCGGCAACCGGTCGCCGGTGATGGGGCCCACCACCACGCTGTGAACGTGGAGCTGTCAGTAGTTGTCGGTAGCCTGCCACTGTGACTTCCGGCCCTTCATCCGACGACCCCGAAGAGAGCGAGCACTGGAAGCTCACCCCTGACGAGCGCGAGCGGCAGCGGCCTCTACTGATCGACTTGAAGGCCACCTCGATACCGAAGGTCGACTTCGAGATCCCGAGCATCATAGACACGAGCGCCTTCGCCAAGATGGCCGCTAGCGCGGCCAAGCTCTCCTCCTTCTCGCTCCCCGAGTCCACGCTCAACCGCCTCGCGGGCTTGTCTGGAATCGCGGCCCAACAGTCGAAGTTGGTCGACTCGCTCAAGCCCTTGCTCGACGCTCAGAATGGGTGGAGGACGCAGTCCAACCGAATCAGCAGCGACCTGTTCAAATCCCATACCGCCACGCAGGCACAATTCGCCAATTTGGGCGCGAACCTGACGAAGACGTTCGACTTTGGGGTCAGTGACTCCATCTCCAAGCTGGCGCAGCAGTTCGCCGCTCAGCAAGCATCTTGGCTCGAGACACTGGGACCAACGCTAGAGCGCTTGAGGAAGAGCTTCTATCCGCCAAACCTTCGCGGGATCGAAGACCTTATGTTCAAGGACGTGGAGAACGTCGTTATGGCCGACGGCATCGCGCTATACGGCGTCCCGCGCAGTTCTATCGCGGAGGCGCTGATCAGTGCTGAAAGCGCTGCCAAACGTCGCGAGATTCTCGGGCGACGGTGGACTGGAATTTCGGCGGACTGTCGTAAGGCTGTCGAGAGCCTCAGGTCGGAGGCTGTCGCACCCTATGCGCCTTTCGCTGAAGCCGCCTTGAATGCGCTCGACAACAGCCACACCGAAGCAGCGCAGGCGCTCACGGGCTCGTTAATCGACAGTCTCCTGACGTCCTACTTCGGCAAGGACCGCACGAACTACACGCCCGACAGGAAAGGCAAGCGGACCACCGACGCCTACGACGAGTTCACAGTCCACCAGTTCATCGCATTCGCCCCCATGTGGCAGGCGTATCAGCAGTTCTGGGTGCAAGATGGCGACCGAGTTCCGAGCACTTTCAGCCGCAACGCGACTGCCCATACGGTCAGCCCGCGACAGTTCAATCGGCGCAACGCAATTCAAGCTCTGCTCTTCGCCACGAGCCTCCTCTTGTTTTTCGATGAGCAGGTATCGAGACACACAGGCCACTGACCGAGGCAGGCAGGCTCCGCTGGCAGCGCAGCGCTGGCCCGGGGAGGTAAACCACCTCACGGTCACATGCGCGCGCAACGGAAACCGGCACACCGAATGAGGCCGAGCAGGCACCCGCGACGCGTCGTACCGGCGGAGATGTCGCTCACCGGGAGTAGTTTTCGACACCATGCCGGCCTTCACCGACCTGTTCGCCACCCTCGCCGCGGATCCACGCGTACGGGGCAGGCAGTTCGAGCACATCTGCCGCTGGTACCTGACGAACGACCCGCAGTACCGAGCCGCCCTCCGAAAAGTCTGGCTGTGGGATGACTGGCCCGGTCGGTGGGGTGCGGACGCAGGTATCGACCTGGTCGCCGAAGACCAGGTGGGGAGACTGTGGGCAGTTCAGGCGAAGGCCTACGACCCGCAGTACACCGTCACGAAGGCCGATGTGGACACGTTCCTGGCGGAGTCGTCCCGGGCCGCGTTCTCCTACCGGCTGCTGATCGCCACCACCGACAGGTTGAGTCCCAACGGCCGCCGCACGATCGACGCCCAGCAGAAGGCGATCGGGCTCGTCGGACTCAGCGACCTTCTCACCGCCGATGTGAATTGGCCGGCCAACCCGGCGCGCCTTCGCCCCTCGCCGCCTCCGAAACCCGCGAAGCCCCGCGGCTATCAGCGCGTAGCGATCGACGCCGTGGTCACCGGGTTCGACACCGCCGACCGTGGCCAGCTGATCATGGCGTGCGGCACGGGCAAGACACTCACCGCGCAGTTCGTCGCCGCGGAGCTCGACGCGCAGCGCACTCTGGTGCTGGTCCCGTCGCTGTCGCTGCTCAAGCAGACGATGCGGGTGTGGCAGACACAGGGCCGGTCGGGAGTCGCGGCGCTGCCAGTCTGCTCGGACGAGACGGTGTCCCGCGCCGAGGACATCCCCGTGGAACACGTCAGCGAACTCGGCCTGCCGGTCACCACCGACCCCGGTGAGATCGCCGCGTTCCTGCGCAAGCGGTCCGGCACCCGCGTCGTGTTCTGCACCTACCAGTCATCGCCGCGGATCGCCGAAGCGTTCACCCTGGGCAGGGTGCCGGCGTTCGACCTCATCATCGCCGATGAGGCGCACCGATGCGCGGGGCCGCAGTCCTCGGACTTTTCGGCTGTGCTCGACGGCGACCGGATCAGAGCACACCGGCGGCTGTTTATGACCGCCACGCCGCGGTACTTCACCGGCCGGGTCATCAAGGCCGCGGGCGAGGAAGATCTCGAAGTCGCTTCGATGGACGACCAGACCAAGTTCGGCCCGCTGTTCCACCGGCTGGGATTCAGCGAGTCCATCCGCCGCAACCTGCTCACCGACTACCAGGTGGCGATCGTCGGGGTCGACGACGCCACATACCGGGCCTACGCGGACAACGGCACCCTGGTCACCCGCAATGGGGAGGAGATCACCGACGCTCGTTCCCTGGCCGGGCAGATCGGCTTGGCGAAGGCGATGCGCAAGTACGACCTGCGGCGCGTCATCAGCTTCCACTCCCGGGTCGCGAGAGCGCAGGGGTTCGCGACCGAGATGCCCGACGTGATTGGCTGGATGCCGGCTCGGCAACGCCCTGCCGGCGGACTGTGGTCCCGATACGCGTCCGGGGCGATGACGGCCGGCGAACGCCACGTGCTGCTGCAACGTCTGCGGAGCCTTGACGACGGCGAACGTGGGCTGATCGCCAACGCGCGGTGCCTCGCTGAAGGGGTGGACGTCCCCACCCTCGACGGCGTCGCGTTCATCGACCCGCGGCGTTCCGAGGTGGACATCGTCCAGGCTGTCGGACGAGCGATCCGAAAGGCGGACGACAAGACGGTCGGCACCATCGTCATCCCCGTGTTCATCGACACCGAGGCGGATCCCGAAGCCGCACTCGACGATTCCGTGTTCAAGCCGGTCTGGAACGTGATCAAGGCGTTGCGGGCGCACGACGACGACTTGGCGGAGCAGATCGACACGCTGCGGCGAGAGATGGGACGCCGCGGCGGTGGTGGTGTGCCGAAGCTGCCGGGCAAGATCCACCTCGACCTGCCGGTGCATGTCGGAGCGGAGTTCGCCCGAGCTTTCGACACTCGGCTGGTGGAGCAGACCAGCGGGCCGTGGGAGTTCTGGTTCGGACTGCTGCAGAGGCACGTGGACGAGCATGGGGCGGCCACGCCGACCGTGGACTGCCGCTACATGGGTTACCGACTCGGCGGGTGGGTGATCAACCAGCGGGCACGCCGCGCGCTGCTCGATGACCGACAGGTGGCGCTCCTCGAAGCGCTGCCGGGGTGGGTATGGGACCGAAACGAGAGCCGGTGGGATGAGGGGTTCCGGCACCTGCTGGAGTACATCGCCGAGCACGGGAACACCCTCATCACTGCTACCCGTGACTACCGCGGCTACCCGCTCGGCGACTGGGCCGCGATCCAGCGCCGGGACTTCCAGAGCGGCAAGTTGTCTGCGGAGCGCCGTGAACGCCTCGCCGCGGTGCCCGAGTGGGTATGGAGCCTGGAAGCCAACCGCTGGGACGAGGGGTACCGCCGCGCAGCGGAGTACGCCGCCGCACACGGCACTTCCCTGATCCCCGGTCCGTACGAGACTCCTGACGGGTTCCGCCTGGGGGCGTGGGTGAACTTCCAGCGCACTCGGCACAGCCAGGACAAGCTGGAACCAGACCGCATCGAGCGCCTGCAGCAGCTCCCTGGCTGGGTGTGGTCCGCGTCGGACGCCAAGTGGGACAAGGCTTTCTCGCTGGTCGCGGAGTACGCACGTCGGCACGGAACCGCGCGGGTTCCTCACGGAACGGTGGTTGACGGTGTGAAGCTCGCCGACTGGGTCATCAACAACCGCGCGAAGTTCGACAGACTCAGCGCCGACCGACGCCGACGCCTGGAGAGCCTCCCCGGATGGGTAAGCAACACGAATACCGCACAGTGGGAACAGGGACTGCGGCTTCTCCGGGACTACGTGGACGAGAATGGAACCGCCGCGGTGCCACGCGGTTTTGCCGTCTACGGATTCCCTCTGGGGACGTGGGTCGGCAGCCGCCGCGAGGAGTACAAGAGCAGCAAGCTCAACGCCGAGAGAGCGGCCGTCCTCGAGGCGTTGCCCGGATGGGAATGGAACCCTCGAACCGGCAAGTGGAGCCAGGCCCTGAACCGGCTGCTGAGATTCGTCGACGAGAACGGCCACGTGAACATCCCCGACGACTACGAGTGCCCAGACAGCTATCGCCTGGGCGCGTGGGCGCGGCAACAACGCTCCCTATACAAGCGAGGCGAACTCACCCCCGACCGCATCGACCAGCTGGAAGCGATCCAAGGGTGGAGTTGGGGCTACTTGGATGACCGATGGGACGCGGCATTCGAGAGGCTCGCCGCTTACGTCGCTGAACACGGGACAGCGCGTGTGGCCGCGAAGTACAAGACAGGAGATGGGTTCGCTCTCGGCGTGTGGGTCTCCACGCAGCGGGGGAACTACCTCAGGGGGAAGATGCCCGCTGAGCGCGCCGCGCGTCTAGCGAGCCTGTCGGGCTGGCTATGGAGTGCTGCTGGGTAAGGGCTGGACCAGGCGCTCCCACCTGGTTCGTGGCCGCCGAGCGTGCCGCCGACCACGAACGTCGTGACCCGCAGAGCGAGCGACTAACACCGCAAAGCGGAACGCTACGAGCTGAACAGCTCCGCCGACCACGCCGCGATCGTCGGCTCGAGACGCTCGGGGACATAGGAACCTTCCGGTCTGGCGCCTCCGGGTGCCCTGGACGCCGCCTCGTACAGGCACGCCGCGCACTCGGTCATACTCAGCGACACGGCCAGGGCTTCAGCCACAAGGGACCACACCGTGCCGTCCCGGCTGTAGTCCGTCATCCACCGGTAGCCGTGGATGAAGCTGGAGCCGTAGGAGTAGAAGGACCGCGCGGATCGCTCCCTCCAGCCGGCGTCGATCGCCTCCGTGTCGGGCGTGTACGCGTCGACCCAGTGCGCGGACTCCCGGACCATCTTGGTGAACGACGGAGGCTTGTCGAAGGTGTAGGCCGCCTTCGCAGCGGTAAGCATGACGTTGAACTTGCGCCGATGCTCTGCGTTCATGGTCCGGAACTCCTCTGTGAACCGCTCGCCGCGGCCGGCCTCGTTCTCTGCGTCGATCAGGAGGAACCGGCGCTGCTGCTCCAGCTGCTCCATCTCCTCGGAGAGGCACCGCCCGCGGCGGACGCCAGGGTCTGGGTCCCTCAGCAGCCAGATGGTGAGCGCAGCAGACTCCAGCGCCACCCGGCACAGATTCATGACCTCCAACAGGTGAGGTTGCTGATGCGTGAGGCGGCGGGCCACCAGAATCCCGACGGTGTTCAGGTTCCCGGCAGCGGCCATCACGGGGAACAGTGCATGCCCGGTGACTGCAGCGGGTCCCGCCAGGGTGATCGGGTACGCGGCTGCGAAGGCGGCATCGTCGGCGGCGAGGGCGCTTCCCTCCTCGGCGACGTGCGGATGCAGTCCCCAGTCGTACAGGTCGCCACAGCTGCGGCCCCGCTCGTCGATGTAACCGAGGACCCCGTTGTGCTTCAAGTTGAACAATGCCTCGATCAGCGTCTGAGACTGCGGGGAGTTCGGGATGCTCACGGGGTAACGGTAGGCGGCCGCTACGACATATTCGGCCACAGATTACTCACCAGCCACTCGCCCAGGCACAGGAGCGTCTTCCTGCACACCAACTCCGGTTCACCTTCGACGACCATGGGCGCCGAGGGGCACACACCACAGGAGCGACATCGCCCCCGCAGACATGAGTTGCCCTCTCCGGCGGATCACTCCCCTCGCTGTCCTCGCCGGATTCGGGTGACAAGTTCGATTTCGGGTCGTCCGATCTGGGTGTCGAGGTGCCGGGCGAACAGCGCTGTGGCGAAGCGGTCGAGCTGGTTGTGTAGATCGCGGTTCTTCTGGCGTAATTCGGCGATGGTCTGCAGATCATTGCGGGCAGCAGCAGTGTTAAGGCTGTCACCCCTCGTCAGGTTCGCGGCGAGCTGCTCGAAACGGCTGTTGAGCCGGTGGGAGCTGTTCTCGATTCGGTCCTGAACGAATGCGCGGGCGACGGCGTCGTGGCTCCTGCCGGTGAGCGCTTCGATCTGCCGCTTGGTCCGAGGCATGTCGGCATCGTTCTCGATCGTCGTGATGGCGTCAGCTATGGCCTGCATGACGGCATCGCTGACGCGCTTGCGGGTGGGGCTAGGCATGCTCATTCTCCTGGTCCGGGTCGTCGTAGAGGTCGTCTGGGTCGGCGGTGGTGAGTTCGCGCCGGATGCGGGCAAGGTTCGCGCGGTCTCGGCGCATCTGTTCGATGAGAGCCGGGTGGCCGCGCTGCTGATCGAGGTAGGTGTCAATGCGGTCGAGGGCGCTCGCGATCACACCGACGTGTGCTGGCCGCAGTAGGGCGTTGGTGCAGTCGACACCAACGCACACGTGATCGCCGAGTTTTGGGCGGTCACCGCCGCAGCTACTGGTTGCCGGGTTCCACATGCAGTCATTGGTGAGCCCCGGGTGAAGTCGCTCCGCGAGCGCCGTGGTGAGTCGTTCGGCGCGGTCGGGGTTGGCGATGACCTGTGCGCGGAATCCGGTGACGTGGTGAGCTGCCGGCCCGGCCACTGGGCTGTCGTCTTGCAGCAGCGTGGCAACGTCGTTGTGCAGAGCGCGTTTCCGTTCATCGTCCATGAGGCGCACGGCCTGTTGTTGTCCGTCGCTCATGTACCCAGTGGTCATTCGCCAGGCGCTGTGTCCGAGTTGGATTCCCAGTCCGAGCTCGGCTCCGGGTCGGGTGGTGGCGAAGACGCTGAAGGCGCGGCGTAGAGACGTCGCGTTGATGGCCCGGCCTTTCGGCGTCGCAATGTGTTCCAGCCCGAGCCCTCGTCCGCGCCCGGGCCGGCCGGCGGGGTCGTCGTTGACGAAGGCGACGAGCCTGGCGATGCCTCGGTTCGGGGCGTAGGAGCCGACGTTGCGACTGCTGCGAGCGAACAGGTGTGTGTCGTGTCTGGCAAGGTTGCCCAGAACTTCGATCGTCCTGATGACGGGTCGGGGTGCCCACCATGTTCGGCGCTCGCCGCCAGGATTGTCGTTGCCCTTGTGTTGAATGCTCTTGAGGGCGGCGAGACCGTCCTTGGTGGTGTGGCTGTCTCGTGTGAGTTCCTGGATCTCGCTGTCGCGCATGCCGGTAAGGCTGGCGATCAGGACGTAGCAAGCAGCGCGGAGGACGCTTTCGAGGTACTCGGTTTCGCCGAGGCCCAACTCCTCCACCCACGTGCCGCCTGTCCCGTCCAGGTAGGTGACGGCGGCAGTCGGCACGTGTAGTCCTCCGAAAGTCGCCCGCTGCGGGTCTGCCGCGGCGGTCTTGATGAGTGCCATGGCATCCGGCATGTATTGGTGACTCGCCCGGTTAAGGACGTTGGCATTGATGCCGAGGAGTTTTTCTAGCAGCATCGTATTCGGCTCTCCTCGTTGGCGTTTGGTGTGGCCGAACCCGGTATGAAGGGGTAAAAGACCACGCTGCTCGGTCCAGTCGAGCAGTGCGTTGTAGGCGTTGGCTCCGGCTGGTCCTCGTGGCTCCTTGGGGAGTGCGGCACGAATCTCGGCGGCGGCGATGATGTCATCGCTGAATCGGTCGACGATGGCCCATGATGCGGTGACGAGCGGTGCCCAGGTTTCCCACGGGAGGGGCGGCGTGGTGTTCTCGGTGTGCGTGACTTCACCGCTGATGCTGGCGGCGCTGCGGCCGACCCAGGGGAAGAAGGAAAGAGCATCAGGCAGGACTGCCTGGCACTCTCGCAGCAGTCGTAGGGCGGTGACGTAACCACGGATACTCGTCGCGCCGAGTCCGATGCCGCCCGCCCGGTGTTGGCCTGTGCGGAGGTCATCGAGGAAACGATCGGCGTCGGCTCGCGTCCAGTCGGCGAAGCGGGCGATTCCGTTGTCCTCGGACCACTTGGCGATGACTACCAGCTTGCGAAAGCAATCGTATAACCCTGCTGGTGGTGTTCCATCGCCGCGGCGGACGACACCCGCCGCTACAACGACTTCGCGGTCGGGGGCTGCAACCGTCATGAGAATGTTTTTCACGGTCATGCGGTGCACATCCGGAGCGCCGGCGAAGTGAATGTAGCGCTGGCCCATGTTGACCCGTTTGGCCACAAGGGCGAGATCCCACGGGTCGTCGCCGTATTGCGGGCTGCCGGCAAGGTGGGGCCAGACGCGCAGCTCCGCGGTGAAAGGGTTCCTCCATAATGCTGGGGATTCTCGCGGGGACGTTCCGGCCGTCACGATGCCGGTGCTTCCGGGACGCCACGAATGTCGTTGAAAACGCCTGCGTCGATCGGTGTCAGGTTCGCTTGCTGGCGGGCTTGCTTGACCTGCTCGGGGTTGAAGGCCGGCAGGACCACCTCAGTGATGGTGTCGTAGATGGGTTTCCAGTGTGTCTGCCATATCCGCGGGTCGGCGGCGCGGTCGGGATGTGTCATGTGCTGGATCGCGAGGGCGGCCGGCAGGTGGTGCAGGGTGATGAGTGCGTTGGGACATGCGAAGCAAGTACCGGTGATCGACTTGGTGCAGACGGCTCCCTTCTTCTCGTAGGGGCTGTCGAGGGGATCTCGGCATCCGGCGTGCGGTCCGTCGAGTTGACCGGCCACCAAAGCGTTGGCGGTGTCCGGGTCGATGCCGGGTGCGTCGGCTCCGGTTCGGATGGCCTGCTCAGCGTCCGGGGTAACGATCGTTGGACCGCTGATCGCGCTGTCGAACATGTCGTTGACACTGTCGATGAGGATGCGACCGGCTTCGGATCGGAGAACAGAGCTGTTGGTGTAGTGGCCGAAAAAGGTCTTCGCCGAGTGACGCCGGCCATTCGCCAGATAGGCCCTGGGGTCAGCGAGCACTTCGCGGGTGGTGGCAACCTTGCGCAACCGTGCCCATTGGTTCGGACCCGATAGCGGAAGACTGTTCCGCGCGGCAATGGCAGACAGTAGGTACGGCTCGCGCCGCCAAGGTGGTTGCTTGATGCTGCCGCGTTCGTCCTTCATGAGGATGAGAAACGGATTGCCGGAGTCGACTCGAGCAGCGGCGTTGAGCATCAACGCCCAACGAAACGCGGTGAACGGTGCGGTGTCGCGACGGGCGTATACCTCGTCGTAGGTCTCGTGTGCACGGTTCTTGGTGTATCGAACTCGGAGTAGTTCGATGAGGTCGTTATCGGCGAAATTGCCGAGTCTGTCGGTCGGCGACAGACCGGGCAATGAGCCGTCCGCTGCGGGGTCGGTGGTGGCTTCGATGTCGTGAACGGTCAGGGTGCGGAGTACCTCGGGCGGTTCACCAGTGGCAAGGCTGAGCAGCACGTGCGTGGCAATCTGGACGTCGATGTCGCTGATACCCCGATCCGGCTGAGATAGGGCACTTTTCACTTTTCGGTAGGCCCACTGTCGCCATGCGCGGACCTCCTCCTCGCTTAGCGCCGGCATACCTTCGTTGCGGTGATGCCACAGGCGGGGCTGCCGCGCCAACCGGTCGACGACGTCGGCATGCAGCGTCCCGGGATGATCGTCTTCGTACCGTCGCAGGAGAGCAAAGACATGGACAACCATGCGGTAGGCAGTGTCCGACTTCGCCTCTCGATGTCGGGCGAGCATGTTGAGCTCCCACAGGTCCAGGTGTGCCCGCCGCAGATCGCGCAACGCGAACTTGCCCTTCTGATCGTGGGTCAGCGGCAACGCTCCCATCGACCGCAGCAGATCCAGGAGTCCGGTGGTCAGAGCGACCTCGTACCGGCCGAACTCCGTGAGCACCTGGACCCACGTCGCCGCCAACTCGCCCGCGATAACCGGCGTCTCGAACGAGGCAGGCCTGATGGTCTGAGATTTCTTGTCGCCGTATAGAGACCATTCGAAAGTGAACTGGTCGTCGTTGGGTGTAACAGGTGTTTCGGACTCCTCGGGAACGTCTGGCGTCGCGTACGAGCCCGTCATCAGACCCTGATTTTTCAGCCGGCTTGTGATGATCTTGTTTTCGGTGATCTGGTTGATGGTGGCTGCGCGCTGATG
>NZ_VMQU01000139.1 GCF_007714205.1 Mycobacterium helveticum
CCAGCATCCCGCCGCCCATGCCGGTGCCCACCACGATCACGTCCCACACCAGGCGTTCGGCCTCGCGCGCGCCTAGTCTGCCGTCGGCCAATCGAGCTCCTCAGCTGGGATGACGCCCCGATCCTTTGCCCGGTCCGGGCGAATCGGGATCGTAGCATCCGGTGCCACGCACAAACGCGCTGTAGTCACCGTCCCGGCGATCGGCCTGCCGCACGTCGGTGATCCCGGCCGCCTCGCAAAGAGCGGCGGTACGGCCCGGCCGGTGCTATCCGGCCATACAGACCGACTCTCAGTTTGCCCACCGTACTTCGGCGGATAAGTACTGGCACGAGTAAAAGCGATCAATTCGACCTCGATAACACGGAGAGCTGTGTACTACACTAGCGGCGTCTACGAGCTTTACGTTCAGACCGGTCTCGCCGTTAGTCGGAGCCAGTGGATGTCTGCCTATGTGATCGCAACGCCGGACCTGATGGCCGCCGCTTCGTCGGATTTGGCCGGGCTCCGGGATTCGATCATGGCCGCCAATGCGGCCGCGGCGCCTGCGACGACGTTGCTGGTGCCCCAGGCCGAGGACGAGGTCTCGCAGGCGGTCTCACGATTATTCGGCGCTTGTGCTCAGCAGTTCCAGGCGCTGAACGCGCAGGCGGCGCTGTTTCACCAGCAATTCGTCAACGCTTTGGATGCTGCCCGCGCACAGTATTCCTCCACGGAGGCGGCCAGCGCGTCCGGCGTGGGAGGGTTGCAGGGCGCGTGGAACACGTTCAACGGCGAAGTCCAGACGCTTACCGGGCGACCGCTGGTCGGCAACGGCGCCACCGGGGCGTCGGCCACGACCCCTGGGGGCGCGGGCCAGGCCGGCGGGAACGGCGGGTGGATCATCGGCAACGGCGGCAACGGCGGGGCCGGCGCGGATGGCCCCAACGGCGGCAACGGCGGGGCCGGCGGCTCGGCGGGCCTGTGGGGCCACGGCGGTAACGGCGGAGCCGGTGGGAATGCCACAACTCCAGGCGGGAACGGCGGCAACGGCGGGGCCGGCGGGGCCAATGGATGGCTCGGCGGCGGCAACGGCGGGATCGGCGGGAACGGCGGGTACGGCGAGTCCGCATCGCAGCCCGGCCAAAGCGGCGGCAACGGCGGCAACGGCGGGGGCGGTGGCTTCAACAGGGCGATCTTCTCGATGACCGGTGCCGGCGGGCACGGCGGTAACGGCGGCTACTCCGTCGGCGGGGCCAGCGGCCAATCTCTGTTCTTCAACTTCCTGGCTCACCCCGGTGCTGCGGGTCTTGGGGGCGTCGCCGGTAACGGCGGAAACGGCGGCAGCGGCGCGGCCGGCGCGGCGGGTGCTTCCGGCCACAACGGTTTCAGCGGTGGCACCGGCGGTGCTGGTGGCTGTGGCGGCTATGCCGGCGCCGGCGGCACCAACGGCAACGGCGGCTACGGAGGCGATGGCGGTAAAGGTGGGGCCGCTGGTACCGGTGGTCAGGCGGGTCCGGGCGGTTATGGCGGCCCGGGTGGGCTGGCCGGCGATGGTCCGGGCGCGCCGGGTGTCGCAGGCGTCGCTGGTACGCCGATACCGCCGCCGCCGCTGCCGTGGTGGTATACAATATTTCCGCCTCTTCCTCCGCCGCCTCCGCCACTACCTCCACTACCTCCGTTACCGCCCTACCCCTTGTTTTGACCCGCCCCACCCGTGCCGGCACTGCCGGGGGCCGCCAGATACGTATGGATTGCTGCGGTGCGCCCCAAGGCTTTCCGCGATCTCGCGCAGTGACGGAGTCAGTTGTCAAAGAACCGCGTGTAGATCGGGCGTCGTCAGGCCCACTGACGCCAAGGGGGCCTCTCGCGTTGGCTTTGGCGGTGATCATCAACCCGGATTGTTGCCAACTCTCGATTCAGTCGAGGAGGTGGAGTATCAGGTTGCGCCCCAACGGATCTGATCCGTCGGCAAGTCCGCGCGGCCACTGCCCGGAACGGGAATTGACAAGCAGCACCGGGGTGACTACGCAGGCAGCGGCGAAGGGCACGGGAGCCGAGGAGGCCACCGCGAAACCGAAGGAACCGGTTTCTACTCAACACGCGTATACCGACGAGTATCGTCTGTGATCGTGATCGAGCTGGATGGCGTGGCCAAGACGTTCGACGGGGCAATCCACGCCCTGCAGGACGTCAGCTTTTTCGTCCCGACGGGGTCGATTTGTGCTCTGCTCGGTCATAACGGCGCCGGTAAGACGACCGCGATCAAGATCTTGTCAACGTTGCTGCAGCCCACCGCCGGCCATGCCGTCGTGGCCGGGTACGACGTCGTCCGAGAGCCGGCACGGGTACGGGCAAGTCTCGGGAGCATTGGCCAGCTCGCCGCGCTCGACCTCGAGCTCACCGGCCGGGAGAACCTGGTGTTGTTCGGCAGGTTGCGGGGATTGCGGCGCAAACATGCGCGGCTGCGGGCCGACGCCTTGATCCAGCAGTTCGATATGTCGCACGCCGCCGACCGGCCGGTACGAAACTATTCGGGTGGCATGCGGCGCCGCATCGATATCGCCGCCGGGCTGGTGGTTCTGCCGAAGGTGCTTTTCCTCGACGAGCCGACCACCGGGCTGGACCCGCGTAGTCGCCGCGACGTGTGGGACCTGGTGTCGTCGTTGTCGACCCAGGGCGTCACCATCCTGCTCACGACGCAGTATCTCGAAGAAGCCGATTTGCTCAGCGATTCGATCGTCGTTCTGAACAACGGTCGCATTGTCGCCAACGGGACCGCCGAAGACCTCAAGCGCCGCGTGGGATTGGGCTACTGCAGCGTGAGCCCGGTGAATCCGGCCGATCTCGCGACGGTTTTCGCCGCGGTCGCCGATCTCGACGGCGCCGAAGCCGATTACGAGGCGAACACCGTCTCGGTGCGCTCGCCCGATGGTGTCGCGACGCTTGGTGAGGTGTTTCGCCGGGTGGACCGGCTTGGTGTTGAGCTCGCCGACATAGCGCTGCGTAAGCCGTCCCTGGACGAGGCGTTCTTGCACCTGACCGGGGAGGTCACCACGACGTGACCGCGCTGGCTGCTTTGACCGAGCGCGTGATGCGCGTCGCAATGCGTGACGATTTGCCGTTCGCGGTGCTATCGCCCCCCGTTAGCTTCCTCGTCTTCAACTTCATGCTGAACAATGTGATCGACACCGGCGGAATGAGCTACCCGCAGTATGTGCTGCCGGTTGTCATCGTCCAGGTGATATTCCTCGGTGCGTTGACTACCGTTGACCGGGCTGCCCGCGACGTGCGCGACGACTTCGGGGACCGGCTTCGCACACTTCCCATTTCCACGGTGACGCCGATGATTGCCCGCATGTTGTACTGCCTCTTCCGGGGCACTCTCGGTCTGCTCGCCGCGATCGCGGCCGGGTACGTGTTCGGCTTCCGGATGTTCGGCGGGTTCGGCTACGCGGCAGCTTTTGCCGTTCTTACCCTCACGTTGACGCTGGCGCTATCGCTGGCGGCCGACGCAGCAGGGGTCCTTGCCGAAGTGTCGCGGAGCAAGACCGCGAGCAGTGGAGGGCTGTCTCAGCTGCTTCTGGTTCCCCAAATGCTGCTGGTCATGCTGTCCACCGGGATGGCGCCGGTCGACTCGTTCCCCGACTGGCTGCATCCCTTCGTGCGCAACCAGCCTATTTCGCAGGTGACGCAAACCCTGCGCGGGTTCTCCGCCGGCCACGTGGTGGTCAGCAATTTGGCGGCCAGTTTGGCCTGGTGCCTCGGGTTGCTGATGGTGTTCGGTGTGATCGCGGTGCGGGTACAGAGGCGGACGCAATGACCGTCAACGCGCCGTTGCGGAGTTCACTGGTCGCCGAAAGTCTGGTGTTTGCCGGCCGACACCTCACCGAGTGGCGGCGCCAGCCGGCGGTGCTGATCCAGAGTCTGGTGTTCCCCACCTTTCTGCTGATTACGTACAAACTGCTGGTCGGTAAATCGATCCTGCGGATCACCGGCACGGACAGTATCTACGGCTTGGTGCCGATGTGCGCCGTAGCCGGTGCGATGTTCGGGGCGGTTGTGGCCGGACGCACCGTTCCCTTCGAGCGCGACACCGGTCTGATCGGCCGATTGTGGGTGTTGCCTGTCAAGCGGGCCAGCGCGCTGACCGGTCGGCTGCTCGCCGAGGTTGTCCGCACACTGGTGAGCACCGTATTGATCACGGCGGTCGGTGTTGGACTCGGCCTTCGGTTCAAAGGCGGCTGGCTCGCCGTGATTCCGTTCATCTTGGTGCCCGTGCTGATCGTTGTCGTTTTCGCGATGGCAGTGATAGCGATCGCGGTCCGGTCCCAGACCGGTGCCGTGCTCTCCTGGCTGGCGGTGCCGGCCATCGGTTCGGTGTTCTCCAGCTCTGGTCTTATTCCCGCGGAAAATCTGCCCTCGGCGGTGCGGCTACAAATGCACCTGCAGCCGGTGTGGCCGACGATTGAGTCCATGCGGGCACTCGCTCAAGGTGATCCCGCGTTGTGGCCGCTTTTCCTGACTGTGGTGTGGGCTCTGGGCCTGGGCGCAGTGATCGGACCGCTGGCCGTCCGCGGTTACCGCGCGGCAGCCGAATCCCCGCACTGACACGTCTGCCAAGCACCGTCATCCAAGGCACACACGAGAACTGAAAGGCTGTTGCGGAATGAAAGTTGTGCTGGCATGTTACGGCACTCGCGGCGATGTCGAGCCCTGCGTTGCCATCGGCCGTGAGCTGCTGCGCAGGGGCCACGACGTCCGCATAGCCGTCACCCCCGACCTGGTTGGCTTCGCCGAGGCGGCCGGGCTGGCGGCGGTCGGTTTCGGGCCGGATTTCAAGTTCTATAACGACACGCAGCGTAACCTGTTGCCCGCAACCGATTTCCGCATCCTGTTGAACATCCCGCGTCTTATCAGGCTATCGCGCGAGGCTGAGATGCTTCTTGAGCAGACCTGGAGGCAGACGAGCGCGACGCTGACGCCCCTGGTGGAGGGGGCCGACCTGCTGGTCACCTATCAGCTTCTCGAGGAGTCCGCGCTCAACATCGCGGAGTATTACGGGATTCCGTTGGCCACGGTGCATGTCACCCCGAGGCGGGCCAACCGCCAGATACGCTCCGCCACGGTGCTGAACGAGTGGCGGCACTACTGGGGCATGTTTAAGAAGATCGACAACGCGCAGCGCCGTGAACTCGGCTTAGCGAAGGCGACAACTCCGTCGCCGCGTCGCATCGCCGAACGCGGATCGCTGGAAATCCAGGCCTACGACGAGGTGTGCTTTCCGGGGCTGGCGACCGAATGGGCGAAATGGGGTGGGCAACGGCCCTTTGTCGGCGCGCTGACGCTGGCGTTGGCGACGGAGACCGATGACGCGGTCGCGTCGTGGATTGCCGCGGGGACACCGCCGATCTACTTCGGGTTCGGTGGCACGCCGGTCGAGTCTCCGGCCGACACGATCGCCATGATCGCCGCGGCCTGCGAGCAGTTGGGCGAGCGGGCGCTGGTTTGCGCCGCGGCGTCTGATTTCAGTAATGTGCCGCAGTTCGAGCACGTCAAGGTCGTGGGAGCGATGAATTACGCGACAATTTTTCCGGCCTGTCGTGCGGCCGTGCACCATGGCGGCGCGGGCACGACGGCCGCGAGCCTGCGCGCCGGACTCCCCACATTGATTCTCTGGACGTGGCTTGATCAAGCCTTTTGGGGAACGCAGGTCACACGACTCAAGCTGGGCGCCGCTGGTCGTTTTTCAACCGCCACCAAGGAATCGCTGGTCGCGGACCTGCGCCGGATTCTTGCCCCTGAATACACCGCCCGAGCCCGCGAGTTCTCCACGCAGATGACGAAACCGACTGAAAGCGTTGCCAAAGCTGCCGATCTATTGGAAAAATTCGTCCCCCTGAAGAGTCTCCGCTAACTGACGAACCCGGGCCCTCGGGACGATCCTGCGGCGACTCTGGCTCACGATGACGAAGACACCGATACGCAGCACGCTTTATCCGCTAACGACATCCTCACCAGTCCTCACCAGGAAGGTGTTGCGAGAAACCCGGTACTGTCCAGAGCCAAGACGTCGCGCTGGCGCATGTGGCACAGTGGATTCTCTAAAGCGGATTCTCTAAAGCGCGAAAATTATTTTCTCAGGCCGAAGTTAAGGGTTCTCGTGCCTAAATTAAGGACGAGTGGATGTCAAGTTGATGGCGACGCCACGCACGCGTATTGCATATAGAAACAATCACTGAAATATCCGAAGCTTATGATGGTGAGCACCAAGGCAAGGGGGCTGTAATATGCGGTGATGCCCTTCATGCGCTGCATAGTGAAACCTGATGTGTTGAACAGCCGTTCTATACTCTTACGGGTAAAGAAGCGTAAGTGCGTGCGATCGAATATGCCATAGTCTTCCTGCGGAAAGTCCTTCCGGAAAACCACCTTGCTGAGCGCAGGTAGAAAGCGGATGTTTGGGATAGAGGCAACGACGACACCCCCGGGGGCGAGTTTGCGCCGAAGCTGCCGAAGTGTCGAGCCCGGATCAACAAGATGCTCCAGGACGTCATTGCACACGATCGCGTCGAAGTAGATGTCGGGTAGTTCGGCGATCCGCTCGTCGGCATCTCCGACGAGGACTCGATCGATGACGGCACGTGCATGTTCGGCTGCCTGTGGGTTGAACTCGATGCCCCAAACTTCTCCGCCTGTACGTTCCTTGACTGTGGCAGCAAATGCCCCCTCTGCGCAGCCGAGTTCCAGCACGCGTTTTGCGGTCGCAGGCACGAACGGCAACATTTCCGGCCGTAGTTGACGATAGTAGGCCTCAACTTCGGCTGGATCGGAGACCTGATTCCGGCTAATCACGAGGCGCATAACTGATCCATTCTGTCGGGCGGCGCATCCTGAGCATACACTGGGCGATTCTTCTGGACGGCAGATCGCTGGGACCCGGCCAGAGGGCTCTCCCACCGGCCTCCTGGTGGCGGGTCATTGTTTGTTCGCGTGGAACCCTTGCCCGTCAGCCAGCTTCGCGCGACAAGGGTTAGGCGTGCTGCATCCGTTTGCAGACAACGGTTTTCAAGCGATGGAGCGCCCGTCGCTTCGGCGACGTCGAGCTGGATTACCTGTTCGCACCGGCGGACGCACCGGGCCGCGCAGCCTTGCCTCAAAAGTTAAGGCCACCTCGGCAAACGAAGAGCGACGGCCCGCTGCAAAAGTGTCAGTGCCGGAATTGCCGCGTTTAAGGCAGCCGTCAGAAAGCATCGCGTCGATCTCACGCCCTCTGCCATCTTCGGGTCTGCATTAGACGAGGCGTGCCCCCGCGACCCAAAGCCGATTCGGAACTGCGCTACTCTTCACCTACTAGCTGGGAGCGTGGCGGGAGCGTGGCGACTAGTGGATGTCGCCCGCCCATTTTGACCGCATGCTCGCCAACTCTTCATCGGTGTAGAAATAGCGTGCATAAGGAGTGGAGTAGGCCGCGTCGAGATCGGCGTCCGGAAATGTTATTTTCTGTTTGAACTCATTCATCAAGTCGAAGTACCACTTCCGCGAAGAAAGGTTGGCGGGCCGGAGGCGATCAATCCGGGAGGACTCTCCATAGCGCTCGACCACGAACTGGTTCAGTGCATCCAGGTGATTCTTGTGGAGGTCTTCGAACCGGAGCACCAGTACCCGCCACTTTCCTTCCCGGAAAATCTGCCAGCCCTTTTCCGGATCGAACCCATGGTCATATATCCGAATGCCGGTGGCCGGTTCGAAATGGCGGTCAAACCATTCCGTTGCCTGCGGTATGCCGTCATCCCATGCGTGAAACCGGTCGACCAATTCGTACATGCCCGCGTTCAGGGCGGCGTCCACTGACTTGAAGCAAAAGGGATACTCGGCGGTGGGGTTCTCCTGATTCACCGCAAGGTTTTGGAAAAAGCATGAAATCTTGCGGGCCAACGGATCCCGTGTGGCAGTGATGATGTCGAAATACTCAGCCCCCTTGGCGCGTCGGCCCACACGGTAGGGTTCGTACGTCGCATTGAAGTTCTCAAGCAGGTGCAGATGGTAATAACGGTAACGGGCCTCAAGCGTTTCCTCGTGTGTCGTGGACCCCACCTTGCCCATCTGAAACACAAAGAGTGGATCCCGAAATCGCCCGCGAGTTCGACGCCAGGCGAGCACGGGATTCAGCGTCCACTTCGTCCTCGTAATCTGCTGTGGCTGTTGCTCCGGCATCGCCATCAGTATGCTAAAGATGTACTGCATATGCAACCGAAACAACAGAATTAAGCTATGATTTACGGCTTTTCGCACGTGAGAACGGGTGCAGGAGACGCCGACTCATTGTTGGTTCGGCAAGGGTGGAGGCCCTCGGATGACGGGGGTTCTCACACCGACCATCCCAAGGATCGCGACGTGTCCGTAGTGGACGTCGGCGGGGTGAGAGAGACCCCGCCCACCTCGCTGAGGCAATCAACGACCAGCGTGCTGGCGTACTCGACGCCTCCTGCTGCCACGGGGGCGGGCTCCCGATGTCGTGCCCGACCGGGTGCAGTGACGGTGCAGTGACAGAGTGCGGGCGCGTCGCGGACTCCCGCGCTTTCGGACAGGTCGTTGGCGGCGAACGCCGCAGCGGGAGCAGATCAACGAATGGTCGATCAGCCAAACCAATGGCCCAACGCCCCGCCGATAATCCGGGAACCGGTAATAATGATCGCGATGCCGTGGACGAAACCTACGCCCATGATGACTGAAAGTGCCCATGACAACTGAAAGGCCAGAGGCCGCGATGAAACTTGTACTGGCATGCTACGGAAGCCGCGGTGATGTCGAGCCCTCCGTGGTTGTCGGTCGGGAGCTGCAGCGCCGGGGGCACGACGTGCGGATGGCCGTTTCGCCCAATCTGGTCGGCTTCACTGAGGAGGCGGGCCTTGCGGCGGTCGCCTACGGGCTGGACACGCAGGCCCTGCTGGACGCGCAGCGCAACTACTGGACATGTCGGTTCCGCACTCCGTGGAATATCAAAGAGCTGAACAGGCTGCAGCGCGAAAATCTGGAGATCTCAAACCAATGCTGGCGCGAGATGGGCACGACGCTTGCGTCGCTGGCCGAAGGGGCCGACCTGCTGTTCACCGGGCTGACCTTCGAGCAGCCCGCCGCCAACGTCGCCGAGTATTACGGCATTCCGTTGGCCACACTGGATTACTACCCGATCCGGGCCAACGGGCAGCTTCTGCCGTTCCTGCCGGCGCCGTTGATCCGCCGCGCGTGGGCCATGGGCGAATGGATGAATTGGCGCGCGATGAAGAAGACCGAGGATGCGCAGCGCCGGGAACTGGGCCTACCGAAGGCCACGCGCCCCACGTCGCGCCGGATCACCGAACGCGGTTCACTGCAGATCCAGGCCTACGACCAGCTGTGGTTTCCCGGGCTGGCCGCCGAGTGGGCGAAGTACGACGGTCAGCGGCCCTTCGTCGGCACCCTGACGATGGAGTCACCGACCGATGCCGACGAGGAGGTCGCGTCGTGGATCGCCGCGGGAACACCGCCGATCTTCTTCGGCTTTGGCACCATCCCCATCGCATCCCCGGCCGACGCGCTCGCCATGATCGGCGCGGCCTGCGCCGAGGTCGGCGAGCGGGCGCTGGTCTGTGCCGGGTCGAGCGACTTCAGCAATGCCCACGACTTCGAGCACGTCAAGGTGGTGAGCACGGTCAACTACGCGACGACCTTTCCCGCCTGCCGCGCGGTCGTGCACCACGGTGGCGCGGGCACCCTGGCCGCAGGCCTGCGTGCCGGAGTCCCGACGTTGATCCTCTGGACGCTGCCCGATCAGATTATTTGGGGAGCTCAGCTCAAACGACTCAAGGTCGGCTCCGCCCGGCGTTTTTCGTCCGTAACCCGTAAATCGCTGGTCGCAGAACTTCGCACCATCCTGGCCCCGCACTACCTCACTCGTGCCCGCGAGATCGCCACCCGGATGACCAGACCGGCCGAAAGCGCCGCAGCCGCTGCCGATCTCCTGGAAAGTTTCGCCCGCCTGCGGCGCGTCGGCCGATCGGTGGAGCCGAGCCGTTGAGGTGAAGGCCGTTCCCGGGCGCCGGCAACGCCGATCCGCCCATGGTGCGTGAGATTGACCATCTTTGGCGCGAAGCCATCTCGGGCATGCGCATCAACACAGGCCGAGGATGGTGGCGAGTTCATTGTCGTGACGGTGGCGTTCGAAGCGCTGCGCGGTTTCCACCGCACGAACAGCCAGGCTGCGCCGCAGCTCCTCGTCCGACTCGAGCGTCATCAAGTTGGCCGCGAGTGCGTTCGCGTCCCCGGCGGGGCTCAGCAGGCCGTTGACGCCTGAATCGATGATCTCCGGGGTGCCACCCGCGTTCGTTCCGCACACCGGCAGTCCGGCTCTCATCGCCTCCACGGTAACGCGGCCGAACGCCTCGCACTCGCTGCACATGAGACCGACATGGGCGGCGGACCAGTAGCGTTCGACGTCGTCCGTCGGCCCGTGAATGTTCACCAGGTCGGCGACGCCCAGGCGTCGAGCAAGCTCGCGAACGGGTTCTTGGTCGCCGGCACCGACGACTGCCAACTCGATGTCGACACCGGCCTTGCGGGCAAGGGCAACAGCCTCGACGGCAAGTTGTTGTCCCTTGGATTGAGAAAAACGACCGACCAGCACCACTCGCATCGGCTCGCCCGGACGCCGCTGCGGCGGCGTCGCGAGTGCTGCGTCGATGGCCGGATAGAGCACACACGTCTTCATCGTCGGATCCACCGCGAGTAGCGATCTCTCGACTGCTTGCGAACTGCAGATCACCGTGTTGGAGAGCCGGCCAATCGCACGGACGGTCCTGCGGTAGCCCAGGAAAAACCGAAGCTGATGGTCGTGCTTCCCGAACTCGCAGACCATCCAGTAGTGCGGGATTCCGAGCAGTTTGGCGGCGAGCGCGTGCGAAGGAATGCCCATCGTGTTGGTCAACACCATCGTCGGCCGCTCTCGAACAAGTAGCAACACCGCCCGCAATATGCCCGGCAGGAGCAGCGCGAGGACGATCGCCTCAACAAGCGGGACGAGAAGCGCGCCGACAAGCGCCTGGGCGAGTCGCGAGGTGAGGCCTTCCCGCCACTGTTCGTAGTAAGCCCACCACGGCACCCAGGTGATCTCGGTCCGGATACCGTATCCGGCGCACTCCGTCGCGAGGCTTCCCTTGCGGGGGTAAACGCCGACCAGATCGAGGTCTGGCCGCTTTTTCCGGAGCGCCAAGACCATGTCACGAAACCCGAACTCAGCCCCGCCGTCCAACTCCCATCGGTGGGAGATCACCAACACGCGGGGCAGGTCGCTTCGTGTGCGTGATGCGCCGATCGCGTGCCGCCCCGCCTTCACGCGGCGCCAGATGTCGGCAGCGACCATTGCGACAGTATGCCCAACCGCGCCAGGGCACGAAAACACTGGGTCAGGTGCTAGCATCCCGGCCATGGCTGGAGGCGGCGCCCCGGTGCGGATCGGCATTCTGGGGGCGGCCCGCATCGCACCGACGGCCCTGATCAAACCGGCTCGGAAAAACGCCGAGGTCGTGGTGGCGGCGGTGGCCGCACGCGACGTGTCGCGCGCTCAAGCCTTTGCCGCCAAACACCGCATCGCCCGGGTGCACGACAGCTACGAGGCGCTGATCGCCGATCCGGACCTGGACGCGGTTTACAACCCGCTGCCGATCGCCTTGCACGGCAGGTGGACTCGGGCTGCGCTGGACGCGGGTAAGCATGTGCTGTGCGAAAAGCCGTTCACTGCCAACGCCGCCGAGGCCCGCGAGGTCGCCGAACTCGCCGCGAAGTCGGGCCGGGTTGTGACGGAGGCTTTTCACTACCGCTACCATCCCTGTGCTTTGCGGGTCGACGAGATCATTGCCTCGGGGGAGTTGGGCAAGCTGAAGCGGGTGGAGGGGCACTGGTGCTTCTGGATGCCGAAGTCCTCGCACAACCGCTACAACTACGCCCTGGGCGGCGGCGCGCTCATGGACCTCGGATGTTATGCGGTCGACATGGTGCGCAGGTTCGGCGGTTCGACTCCAGAAGTCGTTGCGGCGCAGGCGAAACTGCGCGGCCCCGAGGTCGATCGGGTGATGACGGCCGAATTGCGGTTTGCCGGCGGGCACACCGGCCGGATCCACTGCTCCATGTGGTCGACCGATCTACCGCGCCTCACGGTAAGGGTGGTCGGCGACCGCGGCGAACTGCGGCTCCATCCGCTGGTACCGTTCCAGCGGTTCTCAGTCCGAACGTCCACCGGAAAGCGGGTGGAGAATTTCCCGGCGCAGCCCACCACCTATGCGTGCCAGCTCGATGCTTTCGCCGCGGCCGTGCTGCACGGTGAACCGGTGAAGACGACACCGCAAGAAGCGATCGAGAACATGACCGTCATCGACGCGATGTATCGCGCTGCCGGCCTTGCGATTCGGATGCCGGCCTGAACGGATCGACCGCGTCAGTCGGAAAAATGTGCCTGGTTGAGGTGCTCGGCCACCCGCAGGGCGTTGGCGGCGACGGTCAAACTGGGGTTCAGACCGGCGCTGGACGGGAAGAACGAGGTGTCCACCACGTAGAGGTTGGCGACTTCGTGGGCCCGGTTTTGGGGGTCGAGCACGCTGGTCTTCGGATCGGTGCCGAAGCGGCACGTGCCGCACACGTGACCCAGGTTCGCGTTGGCTTCGCCGCTGCCCACGGACAGGTGGCGAAACGGCTGCAACACCGCTTTCAGTTGGCGCAAAAACGCTGCGCGGCGTTCGATCTCGCTGGGATGGAGCCGGTACCGAATGCGCAGCCGTTGGCGGCCGTCCAGGCTGGGCCGGTCGGAGGGCAGCACGCGGTTGTCCAGATAGGGCAGGTCTTCTGTCATCGCGGCCAGCAGCAGTCCGCCGGTGAAGAACCGCGTGTAGACCTGGCGTACCGCCGGGCTCATCAGGCGCAGCGCCTTGCCCCGCCAGTCGGGGCGGTTGGTCAGCCACTGCATGGGCGGTATCGCGCCGAAAGACTGCACGGTGCCGTGCTTCTGGCCCTCCCACAAATAGAAGTCGTTGAGCCCGATCTCCTTGTTCGCGGCCGTGATCTTATGGCCGGAGTGCGGCCAGACCTCGAACGTATCCAACAGGTGGCGCATCAGGTTGCGGCCCACGTAGTCCGAGCCGTTGGCCAGCCCGCGCGGCCACTGCCCGGAGCGGGAGTTGAGCAGCAGCAGCGGGGTGGCCAGCGCGCCGGCGGCCAGCACCACCACCTTGGC
>NZ_VMQU01000013.1 GCF_007714205.1 Mycobacterium helveticum
CCCCCCCCCCCCCCTCCCCCCCCCCCCCCCCCCGGCGCGGGGGGCCCCCCCCCCCGGGGGGGGGGGGTCCCCGCTCACCCCCACGTCGGCACCCTCGGCCAACGCCCGCCGCGCGGTCGCCGAACCGATGCCGGTGCCGGCGGCGGCGGTGACGATCACCACCTTGCCGTCCAGAAGCCCGTGTCCGGCAATCTCTTTCGGCGCTTCGGACAGCGTCATCCCTTCACCTCTCGGGGCAGGCCGAGCACCCGCTCGGCGATGATGTTGCGCTGAATCTCGTTGGACCCGCCGTAGATGGTGTCGGCGCGGGTGAACAGGAACAGCCGCTGCCATTCGTCGAACTCGCCGTCAGCCAAAATCACCGAAGACCTGCCGACCACGTCCATCGCCAGCTCGCCCAGGGCGCGATGCCAGTTGGCCCACAACAACTTCGACACGCTGTCCTGGCCGGGCTGCTCAACGTCCATGGTGGCCAGCGCGTACGAACGCATGGCCCGCAGCCCGGTCCACGCCCGGGTCAGGCGCTCCCGGATGAACGGGTCCTCGGCTGCGCCGTTGCGCTGCGCGAGCTCGGCAAGATTGGAAAGCTCTCGGGCATAGACGATCTGCTGCCCGAGGGTGGACACCCCGCGCTCGAACGTCAGCGTTCCCATCGCGACCCGCCAGCCGTCACCCGGCTCGCCGACCACCATCGAGGCGTCGGTGCGCGCGTCGTCGAAGAACACCTCGTTGAACTCCGCGGTGCCGGTGATCTGGACGATCGGCCGGACCTGTACGCCCGGCTGGTCCAGCGGCACCAGCAGGTACGACAGACCGGCGTGCCGCTTGGAGCCCTTCTCGGTGCGCGCGAGCACGAAGCACCACTGCGACAGGTGCGCCAGAGACGTCCACACCTTCTGGCCGTTGATCACCCACTGGCCGCCGTCGAGTTCGGCGGTGGTGGCCACGTTGGCCAGGTCGCTGCCCGCGCCCGGTTCCGAATATCCCTGGCACCACAGCTCGGTGACGTCGAGGATGCGCGGCAGGAACCGCTGCCGCTGCTCGGGGGTCCCGAACGCGATCAGCGTCGGACCGAGCAGTTCCTCGCCGAAGTGGTTGACCTTGTCCGGGGCGTCGGCGCGGGCGTACTCCTCGTAGAACGCCACCCGGTGCGCGGTGGAGAGCCCCCGGCCGCCGTGTTCGACCGGCCAGCCGAGGCAGGTCAGGCCGGCCTTGGCGAGATGCTGGTTCCAGGCGCGCCGTTCCTCGAACGCCTCGTGCTCGCTGCCCGGGCCGCCCAGACCCTTGAGAGCTGCGAATTCGCCGACCAGATTGTCGGCGAGCCAACCGCGGACCTCCGCCCGGAACTCCTCGACGTCCTGCATGCCCTGTAGGCTAACCTACCAAGCACTTGCTTTGTTAGGCCGCCGGTGCCGCGCGCCGCGGACCGGACACCGAGGAGCATCCGATGACCAACGATCCGCGCACGGTGCCCGCGGCGCTCGATCGTTTGGCGCTCCGGCTCCCCGACCACCCGGCCCTGATCACCGACGACCGGTCGTTCACGGCCGCCGCGCTGCGCGACGAGGTGCACCGCGCCGCCGCCGCCCTGATCGCGCTGGGCGTCCGGCCCGGCGACCGGGTGGCCATCTGGTCGCCGAACACCTGGCACTGGGTGGTGGCCTGCCTGGCGATCCACCACGCCGGTGCCGCCATGGTGCCGCTGAACACCCGCTACACCGCCGAGGAGGCCACCGACATCCTGGGCCGCACGCGCGCGCCGGTGTTGTTCGCGATGGGCCGGTTCCTGGGCGCGGACCGGGCCGCCGCGCTGGACCGGGGCGCGCTGCCCGCGCTGCGCCACGTCGTCCGGATCCCGATGGAAGCGGCAGACGGCACCTGGGACGACTTCGTGGCCCACGGCACCGATGCCGCCGCCGTGAGCGCCACCGCCGCCGCGGTCCGGCCCGACGACGTCAGCGACATCCTGTTCACCTCCGGGACCACCGGGCGCAGCAAGGGCGTGTTGTGCGCGCACCGCCAGTCGTTGTCGGCGTCGGCGTCATGGGCGGCCAACGGCAAGATCACCAGCGACGACCGCTACCTGTGCATCAACCCGTTCTTCCACAACTTCGGCTACAAGGCCGGCATCCTGGCCTGCCTGCAGACCGGCGCGACGCTGATCCCGCACGTCACGTTCGACCCGCTGGCCGCCCTGCAGGCCATCGAGCGCAGGCGCATCACCGTGCTGCCCGGTCCGCCCACCATCTACCAGATGCTGCTGGACCATCCGGCGCGCGGCGACTACGACCTGAGCTCGCTGCGGTTCGCGGTGACCGGGGCGGCCACCGTGCCCGTCGTGCTGGTGGAGCGCATGCAGACCGAGCTCGACATCGACATCGTGCTGACCGCCTATGGGCTGACCGAGGCCAACGGCATGGGCACCATGTGCCGCGCCGACGACGACGCGGTCACCGTGGCCACCACGTGCGGCCGCCCGTTCGCCGGCTTCGAGCTGCGCATCGACGCCGCGGCCGGATCGGAGTCCGGCGAAGTGCTGTTGCGCGGACCCAACGTGATGCTGGGCTACCTCGACGACGCGGCGGCCACCGCCGCCGCCATCGACCCCGACGGCTGGCTGCACACCGGCGACATCGGCGCCCTCGACCGGGCCGGCAACCTGCGCATCACCGACCGGCTGAAGGACATGTACATCTGCGGCGGTTTCAACGTCTATCCCGCCGAGGTCGAGCAGGTGCTCGCCCGGATGCCGGGGGTGGCCGACGCCGCGGTGATCGGGGTTCCCGACGAGCGCCTCGGCGAGGTCGGGCGTGCATTCCTGGTGACCCGGCCCGGCGCCGAGCTCGACGAGGAGTCGGTGATCGCCTACAGCCGTGAACATCTGGCGAACTTCAAGGCCCCACGGTCGGTGCGGTTCGTCGACACGCTGCCGCGCAACGCGGGCGGCAAGGTGGTCAAATCACAACTGCGGGAGCTGGCCTGATGGACCTGGACCTGGACGACGAGACACTGGCCTTTGCGGCCGAGGTGCGGAAGTTCTTGGCAGACAACGCCGATTCGATCCCGACGAGGTCCTACGACAACGCCGAGGGCTTCGCCCAGCACCGGCGCTGGGACCGGGTGCTCTTCGACGCCGGCCTGTCGGTGATCACCTGGCCGCAGAAGTACGGCGGCCGCGACGCGCCGCTGCTGCACTGGGTGGTGTTCGAGGAGGAGTACTTCCGCGCCGGGGCGCCCGGCCGGGCCAGCGCCAACGGCACCTCGATGCTGGCCCCGACGCTGTTCGCGCACGGAACCTCCGAGCAGCTGGACCGCATCCTTCCGAAAATGGCCAGCGGCGAACAGATCTGGGCGCAGGCGTGGTCGGAGCCCGAATCCGGCAGTGATTTGGCGTCCTTGCGGTCCACCGCGACCCGGACCGACGGCGGCTGGCTGCTGGGCGGACAGAAGATCTGGAGCTCGCGGGCACCGTTCGCCGAGATGGGGTTCGGGCTGTTCCGGTCCGACCCCACCGCCGAGCGGCATCACGGGCTGACGTATGTCATGTTCGACCTCAGGGCCGACGGCGTCACCGTGCGCCCGATCGCCCAACTCGGCGGCGACACCGGCTTCGGGGAGATCTTCCTCGACGACGTCTTCGTGCCCGACGCCGACGTGATCGGCACCCCCGGCGACGGCTGGCGCGCGGCGATGAGCACCGCCGGCAACGAACGCGGGATGTCGCTGCGCAGCCCGGCGCGTTTCATGGCGGCGGCCGAGCGGTTGGTGCGGCTGTGGAAGGACCTCGGGTCCCCACCGGCGCTCGCCGAGCGGGTCGCCGACGCGTGGATCGACGCGCAGGCCTACCGGCTGCAGACCTTCGGCACGGTGACCAGGCTCGCCGCCGGCGGCGAACTGGGCGCGGAATCCTCGGTGACCAAGGTGTTCTGGTCCGACCTCGACGTGTCCATACACCAGACCGCGCTCGACCTCCTGGCGGCCGACGGCGAGCTCGCGGGGCCCTGGACCGACGGCCTGCTGTTCGCGCTGGGCGGCCCGATCTACGCCGGCACCAACGAGATTCAGCGCAACATCATCTCCGAGCGGCTGCTGGGCCTGCCTCGCGAGAAGTCGGGGGGCAGGAAGTGAGATTCGCGCTCGACCAACAGCAGCGGGACTTCGCGGCCAGCATCGACGCGGCGCTGGGCGCCGCGGACCTGCCGGCCGCGGTGCGGGCGTGGTCCGCGGGCGATGTCGCGCCCGGGCGCAAGGTGTGGCAACGACTGGCCGAACTCGGCGTCACCGCGCTTGCCGTGCCGGAGCGGTTCGACGGCCTGGACGCCCATCCGGTGGACCTGGTGGTCGCGCTGGAACGCCTCGGGCGCTGGTGCGTGCCCGGACCGGTGGCCGAATCGATCGCCGTGGCACCGGTTTTGCTGGCCACTGAAGGCCAAGCTGACCGCTGCGCTCAGCTGGCGTCCGGCGAGCTGATCGCCACCGCGGCGCTGCTGCCGCACCAGCCGCGCGCCGTGGACGCCGGGGCGGCCGGGCTGGTGCTGCTGGCCACCGAGAACGGCGTGAGCGCGGCCGAACCCGGCCGACAGCACGAGTCCGTCGATCCCAGCCGGCGCCTCTACGACGTGGCGGCGACCGGCGAGGTCTGGCAGGCAGACATCCCGCGCGCCTACGAGTTCGGGGTGCTGGCCACCGCCGCCCAACTCGTCGGTGCCGCCGAGGCGCTGCTGCACGCCGCGGTCGACTACGCCAAGCAGCGGACCCAGTTCGGCCGGGTGATCGGCTCCTACCAGGCGATCAAGCACAAGCTCGCCGACGTGCACATCGCGGTCGAGCTGGCCCGCCCACTGGTGTACGGCGCGGCCCTGTCGCTGGCGCCCCGCGAGGTCAGCGCGGCCAAAGCCGCTGCCGCCGAGGCGGGACTGCTGGCGGCGCGCTCGGCGCTGCAGACCCACGGCGCCATCGGCTTCACCCAGGAGCACGACCTGTCGCAGTGGCTGCTGCGGGTGCAGGCATTGCGCTCGGCCTGGGGTACCCCGGAGGCGCATCGACGGCGGGTGCTGGAGGCGTTATGACCATCACGAAAGAACGGGAGATGCTGCGGCAGAGCGTGGCCGCGCTGGTCGCCAAGCACGCGACGCCGCCGGCGGTGCGCGCCGCGATGGAGTCCGAACGGGGCTACGACCCGTCGCTGTGGCGGCTGCTGTGCGAGCAGGTCGGCGCCGCCGCACTGGTGATACCCGAGGACCTGGGTGGCGCTGGCGGCGAGTTGGCAGACGCGGCAACGGTTTTGCAGGAGCTGGGTCGGACCCTGGCGCCCTCGCCGCTGCTGGGCACCACGCTGGCCGAGCTGGCGCTGCTGGCCGCGCCCGAGCCGGACACCGACGCGCTGGAACGCCTCGCCGAAGGCAGCTCGATCGGCGCGGTGGTCCTCGACGCCGACTACGTGGTCAACGGCGACGTCGCCGACGTCGTCGTGGCGGTGGCCGACGGGCAGCTGAGCCGGTGGACGCGATTCAGCGCCGCGCCCGTCGCCACCCTGGATCCCACCCGCCGCCTGGGCCGGATCCGGCCCGAGCAGACCGAAGGCATCGGCCCCGACCCCGGCCTGGCCGACGCCGCGGCCATCCTGCTGGCCGCCGAGCAGATCGGCGCCGCCGAACGCTGCCTGGAGCTGACCGTCGAGTACACCAAGAACCGCGTCCAGTTCGGCCGGCCGATCGGCAGCTTTCAGGCGCTCAAGCATCGGATGGCCAACCTCTACGTCGCCGTGTCCGCGGCCAAGGCGGTGGTCTCCGACGCCTGCACCGACCCCGGCCCGGCCAACGCCGCCACCGCGCGGCTGGCCGCCACCGAGACGCTGTGCGCCGTGGCCGGGGAGGGAATCCAGCTGCACGGCGGCATCGCCATCACCTGGGAACACGACATGCACCTGTACTTCAAGCGCGCGCACGGCGCCGCGCACCTGCTGGCCCCGACGCGAGAGCTGCTGCGCCGACTGGAATCCGAGGTGCTGACGACCCCGTGAACGGCCACGTCTCGCTGCGCGCCGGCATCCCGCCGTTCTATGTGATGGACGTGTGGCTCGCCGCCGCAGCGCGCCAGCGCAGCCACGGCGACCTGGTCAACCTGTCCGCCGGCCAACCCGGCGTGGGCGCGCCCGAGCCGGTGCGTGCGGCCGCGGCCGCCGCCCTGCACCTCAACCAGCTCGGCTACACCGTGGCGTTGGGGCTGCCCAAACTGCGTGCCGCGATCGCCGCGGACTACCGGCGCCGGCACGGAATCGAGGTGGAGCCCGACGCGGTCGTCGTCACCACGGGCTCGTCGGGTGGGTTTCTGCTCGCCTTCCTGTCGTGTTTCGACGTCGGCGACCGGGTGGCGCTGGCCAGTCCCGGGTATCCCTGTTACCGAAACATTCTGTCGGCGTTGGGCTGTGAGGTGGTGGACATCCCCTGCGGGCCGCAGACCCGCTTCCAGCCCACCGCACGGATGCTCGCCGAGCTCGACCCGCCGGTGCAGGGCGTGATCGTCGCCAGCCCGGCCAACCCGACCGGCACGGTCATCCCGCCGGACGAACTGGCCGCGATCGCGTCCTGGTGCGAGGCCTCCGGCGCCCGGCTGATCAGCGACGAGGTTTACCACGGCCTGGTCTACGACGGGGCGCCGCAGACCAGCTCCGCATGGCAGACGTCGCGAAATGCTCTGGTGGTCAACAGCTTTTCCAAGTACTTCGCGATGACGGGCTGGCGGCTGGGCTGGTTGCTGGTGCCGCCCGAGTTGCGGCGCGCGGTGGACTGCCTCGCCGGCAACTTCACGATCTGCCCGCCGGTGCTGTCGCAGATCGCCGCGGTCGCCGCGTTCACCCCGGAGGCGATCGCCGAGGCCGACGGCCACCTGCGGCAGTACGCGATCAACCGGTCGCGGCTGCTCGACGGGCTGCGCCGAATCGGGCTCGACCGGCTGGCCCCCACCGACGGTGCGTTCTACGTGTACGCCGACGTCTCGGGCTTCACCGACGACTCGCTCGGGTTCTGCTCGAAGTTGCTGAGCGACACCGGCGTTGCGATCGCGCCGGGCATCGACTTCGACACCGCGCGCGGCAACGCGTTCGTCCGGCTGTCGTTCGCCGGGCCCACCGCCGACATCGACGAGGCGCTGCGGCGCATCGGCCCCTGGCTTGCGGCGCGCTAGTCGAGAAGCCCGCGCAGGCGCGCCTCAAGAGCGGACCGGTCGCCGACGCCGGCCACGTCGATGCCGAACCGGTCGCGCAGGGCGTCGACGACGGCGGCCGCGTCGGGTAGTTCGATCTTCTCGCTGCCGTCGGCCCGGTGCCAGGTGAGCTCGCGACCGGCCAGGCTCAGCCGGCCGTCGTCGGTGACCAGCGCGGCCATCAGCCCGGTCACGAAGATCGACGACGGGTGCGTCGAGACGAACCAGCTGCCCACCTGCAGGTCGACATCCGGCTCGGTCCGCGTGCCGAACTCGTAGAGCGGTTGCCATGCGTCGCGGACCATGGCCTGCAACAACAGCCCGTCGCCACGGTCCTGAAGCCGGTACGGCTCGTGCGCGGTCTGCTGCACGCCGCCGGTCTCCATGCGCAGCGGCGAGGTCGGCGTCTGGCCGCCGAAGCCGACGTCGACAAGATAGGGCCCGCGGGCGCCCGGGAACCGCACCGCCAGCAGCGTGTGCGTGCGCGTCGGGTACGGCGCATCGGGCGGGCGCATCCACACCACCCGGGCGCCCAGGCGCCGCACCCGGAAGCCGAGTTCGGCCAGCACGTATCCCATCAGCCCGTTCTGCTCGTAGCAGTAGCCGCCGCGCCGCCGGCGGACCAGCTTGTCGTAGAGGGCCGCCGCGCTCAGGTCGTCGACGGGCATCCCCAGCAACGGATCGAGGTTTTCGAACGGGATCGCCCGCGTGTGGGCGGTCACCAGCTCCTGCAGCACCTGCAGGCCCGGCTCGGCAGGGCCCCGATAGCCGATGCGGTCGAAGTACCCGTGCAGGTCCAGAGTCATGGAGCCATTCTGCTGCCGGCACCGGCGGACCGCTTCGACAGCTGATACCCGTGGGGGTATTATCGGGACATGCCTGACGTCGACCTCTATCTCGATCCGGTATGCCCGTTCTCCTGGGTCACCTCGCGCTGGCTGCTGGACGCCGCGCACACCACCCACACCCCGGTCACCCTGCGGCAGATGAACCTGGCCGTTCTCAACGAGGGCAAAGACCTGCAGGACAAGCAAAAGCGCATGATGGAAAAGTCACGGCGGTTGGGCCGGCTGTTCGCGGCGGTCGCCGGCAAGCACGGCCCGGACGGGTTCGCCCGGCTGTACGACGCCCTGGGCACCCGCATCCACGTGCAGGACGAGGAGATGACCGCCGGCGAGATCGAGGAGATCCTCGGCGCGTGCGGCCTCGAGGAGTCACTGTGCGAGGCGCTCGAGGACAGCGGCCTCGACGAGGAGGTCGAGCGTGCCCACCAGGCCAGCCAGGACGCACTCGGCGGCTCCGCCGGCAGCCCCATCATCGCGGTGGACGGCCGCGGATTCCACGGCCCTGTCATGACGCGCATCCCCGGCCACGAGCACGGCGTCCGCCTGCTCGACGCGGTGCTCGTCGCCGCCCAGACACCCGAATTCGCCACCCTGCAACGGCCCGTCCAGGGCCCGCCGACACTCGAGGAGGCCCCCCGCTGATGTGCCACCCCGTCAAATGCCGCACCTGCGGAAAAACAACGTGGTCCGGGTGCGGAGCGCACGTGGAACAGGTCCGCCGGACCGTACCGGCGGCGCAGTGGTGCCCGGGTCACCCGAAGGAGCCCGGGCAACGCTGGTGGCAGCGCGGCCGGAGCTGACCGGATCATGCGGCGAACGGCCCCTGCCGACCGCCCGCCGCATGTCGCATTTCCGGCTACGTGACCTGTTGTCCGGAAGTACCGGTGGCGGCTCGCTCGATCTCGTGCATCGCCTTCGGCGGGCCGCAGGCCCCGGTCGCGTTCCCCTAACGCGACCGGGTCCCTCTCCGGCCGCCCCAGGTGGTGAATCGGGTGGCGACGGAGTCCCTGACAGCCGGCTTCGTGAAGCCGCGGACGTCGAGGAGCGGCTCTCCGGTCGCGTCGGCGATCATGCGCCGAATCTCCGCCCGCCCTTTCGCCAGCGCCGCCAAATCGGAGGGGTCGCACTCGAGCCGGACAGCGGGAAGCACCTCGACCTCCAACGCGGCGGGCCGGTATGGCCGCCCCCGCATCACCTCCCGGGGGCCCTTCAGGGCCAACGGGACGATCGGGATCCCCGCACTTGCGGCCAGCTTGAACGCGCCGAGCCGGAAAGGGTAGATGCCCGGGGCGTCGCGACGTTCACCCTCCGGGAATATGTGGATCGATTCACCCTCTTCCAGCAGCGCCTGCATTCGCCCGTATGACGCCAGCGAGGACTCCAACGAGCCCGGGTCGAGGGCTATGACGCCGAGACGCCCCGCGACCACCCCGAACAAACCGTTGAACAGCCGCCCCTTACCGGTCATCGAAACCGGCCGCTCGAACGCACTCACGAGGAGGAGGGGATCCATGTCGGTGGGGTGATTGCTGACGTAGAGCGCCTGCCCGTCCGGGAGCGGGACACCGGTGCGCCGGAACGACATCCCGGTCGCGGCGAACAACAGCGCGATTGTGTGCCGAGCGGAGCGCCACGCGGTGGCCCGGCCCCGAAGCCACACCGTCGAGCCGGCGGAGAGCAGCACGAGCAACATCGCCATGCCCGCGATGTAGGCACCGACGACCCTCTGGCGACACCGGTCGGCTGACGTCCGCGCTCGGTGCCAGCCCAACCGGGCCATCGTCGCGGCCAGCCGCCACCGTCCCGCTGTGCCCTTGCCCAAGGTTCCGTCCCGATAAGCCTGACGGGTCTCTTGGCGTCGCAGCTTGCCGCTGGACGTTTTGAGCACGCTGCCACGCGGTGCCAGCACGACATCGTCGACCGATGTGCCCGTCGTTTCGACAACCGCCGCCCGGATCAAGGCTTTGAGTTCGTCGTGCCCTGCAACGGCGGTCACGGTTTCGGCGACCACCACTATCCCTTCGCCCCCCTCTACCCCGTCGCCCTGGTCCGCCATGTCTTCGCCGAACGCGACCACGCACCCCTTGCGCACCCCGGGCAACTCGCCGACGGCGTGCTCGATGTCCTGCGGGTGGTAGTTGCGGCCCGCCTTGATGATGAGGTCCTTGACGCGTCCGGTGATGAACAGTTCCCCGTCGGCCAGGTAGCCCAGGTCGCCGGTGTCAAGCCAGTCACCGATCCGAACCGCCGCGGTGGCTTCCGGTCGGCCGAAATAGCCGGCCATCACAGACTTCCCCCGGATCAGCACACGGCCCTCGTGGCGCTCCGCTACCGGCCCATGCCCCGGATCCGTCGCCCCGACCACCCGGACCTGCTGACCACCGATCGGCGTGCCGACGGAGACCAGGCTGCGTACCCGCGCTCCGGGGCCCGCGGGCACGGCACGACGGTCCAATGCCAGCCGATCCGCGTCGACATTGTCCACCCGCGGTCCCTTCGGCCCACCGAGCGCGAACGTCACCGCAACGCACGTTTCTGCAAGTCCGTAGGCAGGCGTGAACGCGCTCCGACGGAAGCCGTAGGGCTCGAAGCGGCGGCAGAAATCGTCGATGGCGCTGACCCGGATGGGTTCCGCCCCCAGCGCCGCGAACTTGACGCTGGAAAGGTCGATTCCTGCGAGCTGATCGTCCGAGACCCGCCGCGTGACATGGTTGAGCGCGAACGTCGTGGTCGCGACGGCGTTCGCCCGGAACCTGTCGATGGCCCACAGCCACGACGCAGGCCTGGTCAGGAAATCTACCGGCGACATCATCACGATCGTGAGGCCTGCGCAGATCCCTACCCCCATCCAGGTCCCGATGAGCCCGAAGTCGTGATACAGGGGCATCCAGGACACCGCGACATCCGAGGGGCGGAGGCCGGCGCGAACAGCGGTCTCGCTGATCGCCTGGATGTTCGCCAGCAGATTGGCGTGGGTCAGCGCCACGCCCTTGGGGTCTCCCGTACTTCCGGACGTGTATTGGATAAGCCCGAGCTCCGGGGGCGACTCGACACAGAAGAATCCCGCACCGCCGTTGGTGAGGGAGTCCACCGTCGCGGATTCCCGCAGTGACGGGGTGGCCGTACACAGCAGCTCCGCTGCCGCCTTGAACTGCGGGTCTGAGACGATGAAGGCTGCCCCGGCACTTCGCAGGATCCGGCTCTGCCGCCGGACGTAGCCGTCCAGGTCGTCGAGTCGCACGGGCGGATAGATCGGTACGGGAACCCCGCCCGCACACAGCACACCCACGAAGGCGACGAAGAAGTCGGGCCCCGTCAGCGCTAAAACCGCGACCCTCTCTCCGGTTACCAAGCCAAGACTTGCCATGCCCGCGGCTGCGCGCCTTGCGCGGTCCCAGAGTTCGCCGAAGGTCAGCACACTCACGTGCCCATCCGCGGTGAGGAACTTCAGGTGGGGATGCCGGCCGTCCTTTTCGGCGCGGAAACGTAGCAGATCAAGCAGCGTCGACGCCTCGGGCAGCGTGTCGGACAGGTTCGATATCGACGCTGCCCGGGTCGATGCCTGCGGCAGCCGCGCGATGGCCGGGCGGCCGGTCGCCGCGGCGTCGCCGCCGAGCGCCTGCTCGACCGCCTCGAGGACATCACGCGGCCGGCGGAACCTGCCGACCCCGTCCGAAGGCAACTCCACCGCGTAGGCACTACCAACCCGGATCAACAGATCGGCGAGTTCGATGCTGCCCAGCCCGAGCTGCTCCTCAAAATCGAAGTCGAGGATATCGGGGGCGTCGATCTGCCCCAGACCTGCATCCCTCAGCACGCCTGCCAGCTCCTCGCGCAGACGTTGCTCGGACTGCATCCGGACCCCTTTCAGCCGTCGCCGGCTTCGCGCCGGTGTGCACGACACCATGTCCGGTTCCCGCAAAGATACGCCGGCAAAGGTATACGCCAGCAAAGCTATAGGGCGGACCTCCGCAAACCCTGTAAGCATCCACCATGACATCCACCATGAGCAGTGGCCATGCCGGAGACGGTGCGGTCCGCAAGGTCGGAAACTCCGGTAAGCCGATCGCCGGGCCGAGACCAGCCCGATGAGGGGCTTTCGACAACATCGCGCCGGCCACCGCGGGATAGGGGTGGCACACCACTAACGCCCGGATGACGGGCTCGGCTGCCGGGCACCGGCCGGGTCCGACGCCGACCTCACAGGAACTCCACGGGCACCTCACAGCCCGGATTCGCGTAGTTTCGGATGCACGAACGTTGTTTTGGGTCAATAAGGACAAACCGTTCACCGGAACGGCAGCACGGATGACGGCGAGGAACCGACATGGGTGAACATCGCAACACGCCCGACTACCTCAATCCGAGAGACGCCCATGCCTTTTTCCGTGGCGGGAACACCCAAAGCGAACTCATCGCGATCTGCTTTGTCGACCGCCCCGCCGACGACTCCGAACCCGTGTTCGACCAGGTGCGGGCGCGCCTCGATGCCCGCACGGCCTCTATTCCCCGACTGATGCAGCACGTAGTCACCACTCCGCTGAAGTTGGCCCCGCCCGCGTGGTTCGACGCGGCGCACTTGGATCTGGATTATCACCTGCAGAGCAGACGTGTTTGCGGGGGCGAATTCCCGGAGCTGATGCACGCGGTCGAGGACGCACTGGGACCACTCGACCTGCGGCGCCCACCGTGGCGGGTCTACGTCGTCGAAGGCTTCGACGACGGCAAGTGGGCCATCGTCGTCCAGGCCCATCACGTCCTGGGCGATGGGCAAGCATGCGTCGCGCTCTTCGGCATGGCGCTGCTCGACATCGAATTCACGGCGCCGCCCCAGGCGGGTCGCCCCAAGGTCTGCGCCCCGCCGATGCACCAACTCGTCCGGCAAGGCTTGGCGCGGCGGGGCCGCGGTGTCGCGTGGGGGTCCAGGAACACGCTCGCGGCGCTGCGTTCGCGTCACCGCGTGACGACCGCGGCGCGCGATCTGACCCGGCTGGCGGGGCTGGTGGGTCGGGAACTCCGGCACCCGTACAGGCCGGCCGCGATCAACCGGCCCGCGAGCGGCGAGTGGGTCTTCCGCACGACTTCGCGACCGCTCGCCGAACTCCGCGCCCTGGCTGAAAGCACCCCACGAGCGACGGTGAACACCGTGTATCTGGCGGCCGTGGCCCATGCCCTCGAGGAAGCGCTGGCGGCCCAGGACAGCCCGCTGAGCGCACCTCTGAAAATCGGGGTGCCCAAGAGCCTGCGGCAGGGCACGGACCACGTTGGCGTCAACTCTTCTACGCAGACGAGCAACCTGGTCATCGCAGCACCCCTTTCGCCGCAGCACCCGCTCGAACTTCTCCGCTCGATCACCGACCGGCTACGACACGCCCTCGACTCTGACGAACCCGCGATCCGTTCCATGCTCGGCAAGGGAGGGGCGGTCCAGACCTGGCCGATGAAGTGGAATGTCACCGCAACATTGCTCAATGGCCCACCCGACGGCATCAGCGGTCTCGGTGGCCGCCTCGATCAGTGCCTGCTCGCGGCCCTCCCCGGCGGCACGAAAGCCCTGGGGTTGATCGGGTCGGCGCACAACGGCAATCTCTCGATCATCGTTGTCGCAGACCGATCACTGGCCGCCCTCGCCGAGCGGGTCTGCACCGGCATACAGGTGTGGTTGGACGACCTCACCAAGCAGATCATTGCGGAGGACCACGGCCGTCTGGAAGCATAGGGCGCGCCGATAAAGCTTTGGGCCGCAACTGTATTGGCGTGTTCCCAGGATATTGGATCCCATCAGGCCCCTGCAGGTATCCCAGCGGCATTTCCGCGGAACATCGCCGCCCCGTCGGGCCGCCGACCTATGCTGGCCCGGTGAACGTCCCCGACCGGGCCGTGCCGCAGCAAACCTCCCTGCACGCGGCGCCCACCCCCGCCGCACGCACCGCCGCATTCTTCGACCTGGACAAGACCATCATCGCCAAGTCCAGCACACTGGTATTCAGCAAACCGTTTTACGATCAGGGACTGCTCAACGCCCGCGCTGTGCTCAAGTCGGGCTGCGCCGAGCTCATCTTCTTGCTCTCCGGCGCCAAACATGACCCGTTGGATCGGATGCGCACCCACATGGCCAACATGTGCACCGGTTGGGATGTGGCGCAGGTCCGGTCGATCGTCAATGAGAGGCTGCACGACATCGTGGCGCCGTTGGTGTTCACCGAAGCCGCCGACCTGATCGCCGCACACAAACGCTCCGGTCGCGACGTGGTCGTCGTCTCGGCATCGGGCGAAGACATCGTCGAACCGATCGCCCGTACGCTGGGCGCTACCCATGCGATGGCGACCCGACTGGTGGTCGAGAAGGGCAGGTACACGGGCGAGGTCGCGTTCCACTGTTACGGCGAACGCAAGGTGCAAGCGATACGCGAGCTGGCAGCCCGTGAGAGCTACCGGCTCGAACACTGCTACGGCTATTCCGACTCGATCACCGACTTACCGATGCTGGAGGCGGTGGGCCACCCCAGCGTGGTCAACCCGGGCCGCGGTTTACGCAAGGAAGCCGCCGAACGCGGTTGGCCCGCATTGACGTTCTCCCGGCCGGTCTTTGACCGGTAGCCCGGCGGCGTCGGCGCGTCTGGGATATGAGTATCAGCGGCGCGCAATGCCTTTCGCAGACCTCCGCATCGGCGGCGCGTACCGGAGCCGGCCACATACTATCTAGGTACGTAGGTAGTATGTTGGCATCATCCGTCCCCACACCCTCGACGGGAAGGACTCCTTCATGCCACGCCTTCCGGCCGCCCTGCTCGTCGCCGTCGCCGTCGCGACGGTCATCGCGGCCTGCGGCTCCCCGGAAAAGCAATCCGGAGCGACAAACGCCCCCGCCGCGTCCTCGCACGCTGCCGCCGGGCAGCCTACCGCCGTCCCGGCGCAGCTGCGGTTTTCCGCGAAAACGCTGGGGGGACAGACGTTTTCCGGAGAAAGTCTCGCCGGGAAGCCGGCGGTGCTGTGGTTCTGGGCGCCCTGGTGCCCGAAGTGCCGGCAGGAGGCGCCCGCCCTCGCCAAGGTTGCTGCGGCGAACCCGCGCGTGACGTTCGTCGGGGTGGCGGCGCGCGACCAGGTGTCGTCGATGCAGACCTTCGTCGACAAATACCACCTCGCGGGACTCACCCAATTGGCCGACACGGACGGGGCGGTGTGGGCCAAGTTCGGCATCACCCGGCAACCCGCGTGGGCGTTCGTCGGCGCCGACGGCACCGTCGACGTCGTCAAAAGCCAGCTCTCCGAACCCCAATTGAGCGAGCGGGTCAACGGGTTGGCCAACCGGTGATCGACACCGCCGCGCTCAGCTTTGCACTGGGCGCCGGGCTGGTGGCCGCGCTCAACCCCTGCGGCTTCGCCTTCCTTCCCGGTTACCTGGGGTTGGTGATCGCCGGCAGCCACGACACCTCACGCCCGGCGGCCCTGCTTCGCGCGGCCGGGGCCACCGCCGGCATGTCGCTGGGCTTCCTGACGGTGTTCGGCACCTTCGGTCTGGTCATCTCCCCCGTGATCGCCTCGGCGCAGAGGTACCTGCCGTTCGCCACCGTGGTCGTCGGGCTGCTGCTCGTCGGCGTGGGGATTCCGCTGGTGGCCGGCAAGGACGTCAGTGTCGTCCTCCCCACGCGCCTCGGGGGCACGCCGACCGGGCGGCTGGGATCGATGTACGGCTACGGCGTGGGCTATGCGATCGCATCGCTGTCGTGCACGATCGCACCGTTTCTCGCCGTGATCAGCATGACGTTCGACCAGGGCTCGGTGCTCTCGGGCGTGCTGGCCTTCCTTGCCTATGCCGCCGGCATGACCATCATGGTGGGGGTCGCGGCGCTGGCCGTGGCGCTGGCCGGCTCGTCGGCCACCGCGGCCTTTCGTCGTGTGCTGCCCTTCGTCGGCCGGATCGCCGGCGTCGTCGTGCTGCTCACCGGCCTGTATGTGGCCTACTACGGCTACTACGAAATCCGGCTCTATTTCACCGATGCCGACACCGACGACCCCGTGGTCCGGGCCGCCGGCAACGTGGCGAGCCGGCTGGCGGACTGGGCCAACGGACTGAGCCCATGGTTGCTGCTGGCCGTGGGCGTGGCGTTCATCGCCGCCGGGGTGGGCCGGCAGGCCCTGTCCCGACGGCGCGCCGGCCGGCAAGACGCCGACGACGGCGCCGTCACAGCCGGCAGGCCAGCCCCACCACCACAGGGCTGAAAACGGCGAAACATATTGCCGTGCAGAGCGACACGAGCTCCCGCCACCAAATGCCGCGAGACACCGGGGTCGCCAGGCGCGCGGCACGGGCCAGGGTCGCGGTGCCCGAGGCGCCCAACGCCGCCGGCGCCATTGCCGGGGAGTCACCGCTGAGAGCCAGCAGTCCGCGCAACAACGGCATCTTCCCGTGCACCCGCACCGCGGTGTCGTCGGCGCACATCTCGAGCAGGTCCGCCGCGACCCCGGCGGCCGCGGAGAACAACGCCGACCGCGGCAGGCCCGCGGCGATCGCCCGCAGCACCATGAGGACATCATGGTGGCGCCCGGCCAGGTGGGCGTTCTCGTGGGCCAGCACCGCGGCCAACTGCGGCTCGTCGAGCCGGCCCAGCGCCGCGGTGGTGACCACGACGATGGAGTGCGGCCGGTCCGTCACGCAGTAGGCCGCCGGCTGCGGCGCCGCAACCACGACGACGCCGGGCCGGTCACCGGGGATCCCGACCACCCGGGCGGCCGACGCGTGCAGCCGGCTGCGCGCTCGTTGCCGCCGCAACTGGCGGCCGATACGCCAGCCGACGACGACGGTGGCCGCCACACCGGCCACCCAGAGACCGGCGGCGAGCGCCGAGGCGAGCGCGCGCGGCAACCCCAGGCCGCCGGTGACGCCCAACGCCTTCAGACACAGGGTCAGTTCCCCGCGCCGCCACATGCTTTGCGCCGCCGCGACGCCCAGCACGGCCAGCGCGGCGAACCATGCGCCGAGGGCGGCGACCACCACCGCCAGCCAGGACGCCAGCGCCAGCCGGGGGTGCGCGCCGGTGCCGGTCACCCGCCGCAGCAGGTGCGGCCCGAGCCAGTTCAGCACGCACGCGTACCCCAGCAGCAACAGGGCGGCATTCACGATCCGGGCCCGTCGTCGACGATGCGCCGCAGAAAGTCGCGGACTCGCAACGACTCCCGCTCGTCCATCTGTTTGAGGAAATGCGCCAGCACCAGGTCCGAATTGCCGCCGGCGGCGTAGGCATCCCGCATCAGGGTGGCCGAATGCTCCTCGCGGGTCATGGTGGGCCAGTAGCGAAAAGCCCTCCCCGCCCGTTCCCGCTGCAGCCAGCCCTTGCGGTGCAGGTTGTCCATGGTGGACATGACGGTGGTGTAGGCGATCTGCCGGTCGCGCGCCAAGTCGTCGAAGATCTCGCGGACGGTCACGACCTCGCCGCTGCTCCACACGCGGTCCATGACGACCGCCTCGAGTTCACCGAAACGCCGAACGCGCACTGCCCCAATCCTTTGCCCGTGCCGATGTCGCTGCCAAGCGTACGCCCGCGCAGCCGACCGCTCCGGCTAGAGCCAGGTGTCCCGGGTGGTGGTGGTGAGGAACGCTTCCAGGTCGTCACGCCATTGGGCCGGAGTCGTCTTGTCGGGTTCGATGCCGGTGTATTCGCCGCGGTAGAACAGCAGCGGCCGCGGCTTGACGGTGGGCGCCTCCGACAGCGACCGGACCGCGCCGAACACCACGAAGTGGTCGCCGCCGTCGTGCACCGACGCCACCGTGCAGTCGATGTGGGCCAGTGATCCGCCGATGATCGGCGAGCCGAGTTCCGAAGGCTGCCAGTCGATCCCGGCAAACTTGTCCGGCTCTTTGGACCCGAACCGGGCCGAGACGTGCTTTTGCTTCTCGGTCAGCACGTTGACGCAGAACCGGCCGCTGGCCTCGATGGCCTGAAAGGACCGCGACACCTTGGTCGGGCAGAACAGCACCAGCGGCGGGTCCAGTGACAGCGCGGCAAAGGACTGGCAGGCGAAGCCGACCGGGACCTCGTCGTGCACCGTGGTGATGATGGTGATGCCGGTGCAGAACTGGCCCAGCACCTGCCGGAAGGCGCGTGGATCGATGGAATCCGCCACAATCAGCCCCCGGGTCAGCCGCTCATCCCGACCGTGAAGTCGTGACCCCACAGGCTCACCGCGGTGCTTTCCCGGGCGACCCAGTCGCGGTCGTCGACCTGCCTTCCCTCGCAACCGAACTCGATGTCGAAGCCGCCGGGTGTCTTCATGTAGAACGACAGCATCAGGTCGTTGACATGGCGACCCAGGGTCGCCGACATGGGCACCTTGCGGCGCAGGGCCCGGTCCAGGCACAGGCCCACGTCGTCGGCGTTCCGGACCTCCATCATCAGGTGCACGATGCCGCTCGGCGTCGGCAGCGGCAGGAAGGCCAGGCTGTGGTGGCGCGGGTTGCAGCCGAAGAAGCGCAGCCAGGCCGGCGCCCCGTCGGCGGGCCGGCCCACCACCTGCGGCGGCATCCGCATCGAGTCGCGCAGCGTGAAGCCGAGCACGTCGCGGTAGAAGTGCAACGCCTCGTCGTCGTCGCGGGTGGACAGCACCACGTGCCCCAGCCCCTGCTCCCCGGTGACGAACCGGTGGCCGTACGGGCTGACCACCCGGCGGTGCTCCAGGGCGGCGCCGTGGAACACCTCCAGGCAGTTGCCGGACGGATCGGAGAACCGGATCATCTCGGCCACCCGGCGGTCCGCCAGCTCTGCGGCCGTGGCCTCCTTGTAGGGCACGCCCTCCACGTCGAGCCGGTTGCGGATCTCCTGCAGGCCCTCGGCGTTCGCGCACTCCCAGCCGGCTTCCAGCAGCCGGTCCTGGTCGGCGGGCACGATCACCAGCCGGGCGGGGAAATCGTCCATGCGCAGATACAGCGCTCCCTCGCCTGCGCCGCTGCCCTCGACCATGCCGAGGACTTTGAGGCCGTACTCGCGCCAGGCCGCCATGTCGGTGGCCCCGATGCGCAGATAGCCCAGCGATCGGATGCTCATCACGCGCCTCCCAGGAGATCAACGGTCAGCTTGTTGAACTCGTCGAACTTCTCCACCTGCGCCCCGTGCCCACACTGGCCGAAGACGTGCAGTTGCGCACGCGGAATCGTCTTCAGCGCGACCAGCGCGCCGTCCAGCGGATTGACGCGGTCCTCGGGCGCCCCGATCAGGACCGCCCCGAGGTTCTCCCGGGCCACGGTCTGGTCGTTGCCCTTGAAAGACAAGCCGGCCTCGTGGTTGTGCAGCCGCAGCGGCCCATCCACATCCACGTCGACGAAGCGCGACGTGGACTCGAACGTCAACTCCCCCGTGACCGTCATGTCCTAGACCATGGTGTCGCCGGGGGGCAACCCGAACTCGTTGTTGCCGAAGATCACGTACGCCCGCTCGGGGTCGTTGGCGGCGTGCACCCGCCCGGCGTGGGCGTCACGCCAGAACCGCTGGATCGGAGCGTCATCGGCCAGCGCGGTGGCACCGGAGGCCTCGAACAGCCGGTCGATCGAGGCGATCGAGCGGCCGGTGGCGCGCACCTGGTCACGCCGCGCGCGGGCACGCAGCTCGAACGGGATCTCCTTGCCCGCGGCCAACAACGCGTACTCGTCGCCCACGTTGCCGATCAACTGCCGCCAGGCCGCGTCGATGTCGCTGGCCGCCTCGGCGATGCGCACCTTCGCGAACGGGTCGTCCTTGGCCTTCTCCCCGGCGAACGCCGCCCGCACCCGCTTGCCCTGATGCTGCACGTGCGCGTCATAGGCGCCGTAGGCCATGCCCACGATCGGCGCCGAAATGGTGGTGGGATGCATGGTGCCCCACGGCATCCTGTACACCGCGGCGGTGTTGGTCTCATATCCCCCGGCGGTGCCGTCGTTCATCGCCCGGTACGACAGGAACCGGTGCCGCGGCACGAAGACATCCTTGACCACCACCGTGTTGCTGCCGGTGCCGCGCAACCCGACGACACGCCACACGTCGTCGATGCGGTAGTCGCTGATCGGGATCAAAAAGCTGCCGAAGTCCACCGGCCGGCCGTCCTTGATCACCGGCCCGCCCAGGAAGGCCCACGTCGCGTGGTCACACCCCGACGACCAGTTCCACGAGCCGTTGACCACATACCCGCCCTCGGTCACCACACCGGCGCCCATCGGCGCGTACGACGACGACACCCGCACGTTCGGGTCGTCACCCCACACCTCCTCCTGGGCCCGCTGGTCGAACAGCGCCAGATGCCAGTTGTGCACGCCGATGATCGAGCTCACCCAACCGGTGGAACCGCACGCACTCGCCAACCGCCGGACCGCCTCGTAGAACATCACGGGATCGCACTGCAGCCCGCCCCACTGCTCGGGCTGCAACAGCGTGAAGAAACCGACCTCCTGAAGCTCCTGCACCGTCTCGGCGGGCAACCGCCGCAGACCCTCCGTCGCCTGCGCGCGCTCCCGAATCCGCGGCAGCAGATCATCGATGCCGGCCAAGACCGCCTGCGCATCACGCTGTTGAATGGACGTCACTTGGGGTGCCTCCTGAGCCAAAACCTACGCAGTGGACTTACACCAGAGACTAGAACACGTTCCGATTCGTGTCGAGCGGGGTATTCCTGCGGCTGGTAGCGATGCGAATCCACTTTTCTGTAACATGTTCTAGTTGTGACGAGAGGGAGGATGGGTCGTGCCCGAGGCCAATCTCGACGAGCCACTCGGTGACCATGTCCTCGAGCTGCAGATCGCCGACGTCGTCGAGGAGACCGGCGATGCGCGGTCACTGGTGTTCGCGGTGCCCGAGGGCTCGAGCATCCCGCCGGAGCGGCTGCGCTACGCGCCCGGCCAGTTTCTGACGCTGCGCGTCCCCAGCGACCGCACCGGCTCGGTGGCCCGTTGCTACTCGCTGTGCAGCTCGCCGTTCACCGACGACGCGCCGGCGGTCACCGTCAAACGGACCGCGCAGGGATACGCGTCCAACTGGCTGTGCGACCACGCCCACAAAGGCATGCGGATCCACGTCCTGGCGCCGTGGGGGGACTTCGTTCCCCGGACGCTCGACGACGACTTCCTGCTGCTGGCCGCCGGCAGCGGCATCACGCCGATCATGTCGATCTGCAAGTCCGCCCTCGCCGAGGGCAGCGGGCAGGTCACGCTCGTCTACGCCAACCGCGACGAGCGCTCGGTGATCTTCGCCGCCGCGCTGCGCGAACTGGCCGGCAAGTATCCCGACCGGCTCACGGTGGTGCACTGGCTCGAAACGCTGCAGGGGCTGCCCGGTGCGGCCGCGCTGGCGAAGATCGCCGCCCCCTTCACCGACCGGCCCGCGTTCATCTGCGGACCGGGCCCGTTCATGGACGCGGCGCGTGCGGCCCTGGAGGCACTGCACGTGCCCGCGCGGCAGATCCACATCGAGGTGTTCAGGTCGCTGGACTCCGACCCGTTCGCCGCGGTCAAGCTGGACGACGGCGGCGAGGGCTCCGGCGACGGGGAGCCGCCGGCCACCGCCGTGGTGCAACTCGACGGCCACACGCACACCCTGTCGTGGCCGCGCAACGCCAAGCTGCTCGACGTGTTGCTCGCCGGCGGTCTGGACGCCCCGTTCTCCTGCCGGGAGGGCCACTGCGGCGCCTGCGCCTGCACCCTGCGCAAGGGCAGGGTCACGATGGAGGTCAACGACGTCCTGGAGCAGCAGGATCTCGACGAGGGACTCATCCTGGCCTGCCAGTCCCATCCCGAATCCGATTCGGTGGAAGTCACCTACGACGAGTAGTCGCGGAGTTAGATTCACCCTGAAATCGGCAACCCGGGAAGGGGAGCACATGAAGTGGCTGGTGGCGGGATTGGCAGTCGTCGGCGCCGCGCTCGCGCCCGCCCCGCCCGCCGACGCGGCGAGCAACACGGCCACCACCCTGTTCCCCCTGGACGGCCCCAACCAGCTCGAGACGCACACCTTCCTCAACTGCTTCAAGTCCGACGGGCATTGCGACTTCACCGCCGGCGCCGACATGCGCACGCCCGACGGTGTCACCGGCTTCCCGCCCGGACTGTGGGCCCGCCAGACCACCGAGATCCGGTCCCCGAACCGGATGGCCTACCTCGACGCGCACGCCAACGGCCAGAACGAGCGGGTCATGAAGGCCATGGGCACCGACGAGATCACCGACGTCTACTTCGGCGAGGGCCCGCCGGACAAGTACCAGACGACCGGCCGCATCGACTCCACCGACTGGTCGACCGGCCAACCCAGGACCGACGTCAGCGTCATCGTCTGCACCCACGTGCAGGTCGTCTACCCCGGGGTCAACATCACCTCGCCCAGCACCTGCGCGCAGACGATGTTCTCCTAGCGGACCGCCCGTCGGTGGACGCCGCCGCCCGCCGTCAGCAGCCACGAGTCCCGGGCCGCATGGCCGAAAGGCCCTCCCCGTCAGCGCGGCAGGCCCAGCAGCCGCTCGGCGGCGACGGTGAGCAGGATCTGCTCGGTGCCGCCGGCAATGGTGAGGCAGCGGGTGTTGAGGAAGTCGAACACCGCCTGGTTGTGGACCAGGCCGCCGCCCTCGCTCACATCCATCATGTATTCGGCCAGCGCCTGCCGGTAGCGCACCCCGATCAGCTTGCGCACGCTGGACTGGGCCCCGGGGTCCTGGCCGCCCACGGCGAGCTGGGCGATCCGCTGGTCCAGCAGCGAACCCGTCTGGGCCAGCACGATGAGCCGCGCCAGCCGGTCCTGCCGGGCCGCGTCGAGATCGAGCTCGGCCAGCACCCCGAGGAGCTCTTCCATCGGGTTGCCCAGGGCGGTGCCGGTGGCCATGGCGACCCGCTCGTTGGCCAGCGTGGTGCGGGCCAGCCGCCAGCCGTCGTTCACGGCGCCGACCACGAGCTCGTCGGGCACGAACACGTTGTCCAGGAACACCTCGTTGAACAGCGAGTCACCGGTGATCTCGCGCAGCGGCCGGATCTGGATGCCCGGCGATTTCATGTCCACGAGGAAGTAGGTGATGCCCTGGTGTTTCGGGGCGTCCGGGTCGGTACGCGCCAGGCACACGCCCCAGTGCGCCTTGTGCGCCGCCGACGTCCACACCTTCTGCCCGGTCAGCAACCAGCCGCTCCGGGAGTCCGGTGCGCGCACCGCCTTGGTGCGCAACGAGGCCAGGTCCGATCCGGCGCCCGGCTCGGAAAACAGTTGGCACCAGAGGACTTCGCCGCGCGTCGTGGCGGGCACGAAGCGTTCGATCTGCGCCTGCGTGCCGTGCTCGAGGATCGTCGGCGCCGCCCACCACCCGATCACCAGGTCCGGGCGGACCACGCCGGCCGCCGCCATCTCCTGGTCGATCAGCAGTTGTTCGGCCGGGGACGCGCCGCGCCCATAGGGCGCCGGCCAGTGCGGTGCCTGCAGGCCCGCCTCGGCCAACGCCACCTGGCGCCGGTCGGAGGGCAGCGCGGCGACCTCGGCGACGGCCGCGGCGATCTCCGGCCGCAGACCCTCGACGTCGGTGAGGTCGATCCCCAGCCGGCGGCGCACCCCGCCCTGGGTCAGTTCGGTGATGCGGCGCAGCCAGTGTTCGGCGCCGCCCAGGAAGCGCCCGGTGGCGTGGGCCCGGCGCAGGTACAGGTGCGCATCGTGCTCCCAGGTGCAGCCGATGCCGCCGAGCACCTGGATGCAGTCCCTGACGTTCGCCGTCGCGGCGGCAATACCCTCGCCGGCCGCGACGGCCGCCGCGATCGAGAACTGGGCCCGATCGGGGTCCCCGGCGGCGCGCGCGGCGTCGGCGGCGGCCACCTCGGCCTGCTCGGCGCGGCACAGCATCTCCGCGCACAGGTGCTTGACGGCCTGGAAGCTGCCGATCGGCTTGCCGAACTGCTCGCGCACCTTCGCATAGGCGACCGCGGTGTCCAGCGACCAGCGGGTCACGCCGGCCAGTTCGGCGGCCAGGACGGTCGCGGCCAGCTCGCGGACGCGGCCCCGGGGCGCTTCGAGCACGGTGACCGGCGCCGACGCCAGCACGAGCCGCGCCAGCGGCCGGGAGAAGTCGGTGGCCCGCAGCGGCTCGATTCGCACGCCGTCACCGCCGGTGTCGAGCAGCAGCCACGTGTCCGCGGCCGGGAGCAACACCACGCCGCCCGCGGCGGCGCCGAGGGCCCACGGCAGCGTGCCCGACGCGCGCTCGCCGTCCAACCGCACGTCACCGTGCAGCGCCAGCCCCGCGAAGCGGTCACCGGAGGCCAGCGCGGCCAGCATGTCGTTGTCCGGGGCCGCCTCGGACAACACCACAGTGGCCAGCGCGGTGGTGGCGACCGGCCCGGGCACCAGCGCCTTGGCCGCCTCCTCGACCATCGCGCACAGGTCCTCGATGCCGCCGCCCGCGCCCCCGCATTCCTCGGCGACGGCCACGCCGAAGATGCCGAGGTCGGCCAGGCCCGCGAACACCGGCCGCCACGCGTCGGCGCTACCCTGCTCGACGGCGCGGATGGCCGCAGTCCCGCCCGGACCCGAGCTCGCATTGCGGGCCCAGTCGCGCACCAGCTCACGCGCCGCGAACTGCTCGTCGGTGACGGTCGCTACCACGTATGCGCCCCTCCGTGTCGTGTTTCGTTCCGACGAATCCGGTCGTGACCGGACTAGAACGTGTTCTAATAGTGCCAGCGATCGACCGTCAAGTAAAACTGCATCACAGCAGCACACGTGGCTGTCCCGGCGGTACGGAGGTGGGAAATTCACACGCAGCGTGCGTATCGTTTGCAGACGAGCCACCCACCAGAGGAGCAATCCGTCAGATGCCAGCCAACACGAACTCGGGCCGCGTCTCCGACTCGCAGCCGCGCGAGGTCGTGAACGTGGCGGTCCTGGCCGAGTCCGAACTCGGTTCGGAGGCGCAGCGGGAGCGCCGCAAGCGCATCCTCGACGCCACCATGGCCATCGCGTCCAAGGGCGGCTATGAGGCGGTCCAGATGCGGGCGGTGGCGGACCGCGCCGACGTCGCGGTGGGGACGCTGTACCGGTACTTCCCGTCGAAGGTGCACCTGCTGGTGTCGGCGCTGGGCAGGGAGTTCAGCCGGATCGACGCCAAAACCGACCGCTCCGCGGTGGCGGGGGCCAGTCCGTTCCAGCGGCTGAACTTCATGGTCGGCAAGCTCAATCGGGCGATGCAACGCAACCCGCTGCTCACCGAGGCGATGACCCGCGCCTATGTCTTCGCCGACGCGTCCGCTGCCAGCGAGGTCGACCAGGTCGAGAAGCTCATCGATTCGATGTTCGCCCGCGCGATGGCCGACGGCGAACCCACCGAGGACCAGTACCACATCGCGCGCGTCATCTCCGATGTGTGGCTGTCGAACCTGCTGGCGTGGCTCACCCGGCGCGCCTCGGCGACCGACGTCAGCAAGCGGCTCGACCTGGCGATGCGGCTGCTGATCGGCGACACCGAACCGAAGTCTTAGCCGGGCGGCCCGACGGTCCGGCCCCGGATCAGCTCGGTGTCCAGCAGTTCGACGGTCGGCAGCCCCGACCGCGGTGGCCGCAGCAGCAGCTCACCGGCGCGGTGGCCCTTGCGCAGGCTCGGCTGCACCACCGTGGTCAACCCGCGGCCGATCGCCTCGGGAACCCCGTCGAAACCGGTGACGCTGATCTGGCCGGGCACGTAGATGCCGTGCGCCCGAAGGTAATCCATGGCGGACAGGGCGAGCACGTCCGCGGTGCACATCAGCGCGGTGATCCGCGGATTGGCCTCCAGCGCCACCCTGGCCGCGTCGCCCCCCGACTCGGGCAGGTGCTCGTAGCTTTCCACCACGGTCAGCGACGCCGGGTCCAGACCGGCGTCGGCCATCGCCTCCCATACGCCGAGGATGCGTTCGCGCTGCACGTCGAACGCCGGTGAACGCAGCCGCTCGGCGTCCACCAGGCCCTGCCGGCGGTCCCGGCTCAGCCGCATGGTCAGCAAGCCGATCTCGCGGTGCCCCAGCCCCACCACGTACTCGGCCAGCTCGCGCATCGCCGCCCGGTCGTCGATGCCCACCCGGGACACCCCGGACAGGCCCTTGGGCTGGTCCACCACCACCACGGGCAGGCGGCGCTGCAGCACCACCTGCAGGTTGGGGTCGTCGTCGCAGACCGAATACACGACGAAGCCGTCCACCCCGGCGGCGAGCACCGCGGCGGTGCCCTCCTGCAGGCTGCGGGTCGGACCGACGGCCACCAGCAGCAGCCCCTGCCCCAGCTCCTCGCAGGACTGCGCGACCCCGGCGACCAGGTCCCGCGCCGCCGGGTCGCTGAAGAAGTACGTCAGCGGTTCGGCCATCACCAGGCCGACGGCCCCGGCTTTGCGGGTGCGCAACGATCGCGCGACCGGGTCGGGTCCCGGGTAGCCCAGCCGCTTCGCCGCGGCCAGCACCCGTTCGCGCAGGTCGGCCGAGAGTTGATCCGGCCGGTTGAAGGCGTTGGAGACGGTGGTGCGCGAGATCTTGAGTTCGTCCGCCACCGAGGCCAGAGTCGCGCGCCGGCGCGGGGTGGGGCTCACGTTCGGTGAGGCTACAGCGAATCAGCGTGGGCGCCCAAGCGGCTTCGCGACGCCACTTTGTGATGGAAACGATTTTCATTAGTATTACGGGTCGGCCGATCGGGCCGCGAAGAACGACCCGGAGACGCGCCAGCGCCGCCGGGACAAACATGGCAGGAGTCGACGTGCGGCGTCTTTGGCGGTCGGTCGTGTCGATTGCCCTGGCCGGCGCGACCGCGCTCACCGGGTGTTCGCAGCCGGGACACCCCGGCGCGAACATGGTGGTCGCGTCCACCGACGTGTGGGGCAGCGTCGCGCGCGCGGTCGCCGGCCGCCATGTCGCCGTCACGTCCGTCCTGAGCGGTGCCGACGCCGATCCCCACGCCTACCGGTTGAGCCCCTCGAAAGCCGCCGCGCTCGCCGACGCCGCCCTGGTCGTCTACAACGGCGGTGGTTACGACCCCTGGGTCAATCAGGTGCTGGCAGGGCATCCGCGCGTCGCGGCGGTCGACGCCTATTCGTTCGCGGCGTCTCCGGCACCGGGCCGGCAACCACCCGACGAGCACGTCTTCTACGACATGGATGTCGCCAGGTCGGTCGCCGCGTCCATCGCCGACCGGCTGGCGGCCATCGACCCGCCCAACGCCGCCGACTACCGCGCCAACGCCGCCCGGTTCTGCCGTGCGGCCGACGGCATCGCCATCTCCGAGCACGCCATCGCCAGCGCGTATCCCGGCACCGCGGTGATCGCGACCGAACCGGTGGTGCACTACCTGCTGGCCGCCTCGGGCCTGGTGAATCGCGCCCCGGCCGCTTTCACCGCGGCCAACGAGACCGAAACCGATCCCGCGCCGGCCGACATGGCCACCGTCCTCGACCTGATCGAGCACCACGAGGTCTCGGCGCTGCTGGTCAACCCGCAGACGTCGACGCCCGCGATCGACGGCCTGCAAAAGACCGCACAACGCGCGGGTGTACCGGTGACCGAGGTGACCGAGACCCTGCCGGACGGCACCGACTACCTGACCTGGCAGCGCAACACGGTCAACCAGCTGCTCGCCGCCCTGCGCACCACCCGGCGGGCGCCGTGAGTCTGCAGGCGGCGCCGGCCGTCGACCACCCCACGCCCACGGTCCGCATGACCGGCGCCCGGCTGGCATTCGGTGAGCGGACGCTGTGGGACCACCTGGACCTGTCGGTGTCCGCCGGCGAGTTCATCGCGGTGCTGGGCCCCAACGGCAGCGGGAAGACGTCGCTGCTCAAGGTGCTACTCGGGCAACTGCCGCTCAGTGGCGGCGCGGTGCTGGTGGACGGCAGGCCCGTCACCGCCGGCAGCGACCGGATCGGATATGTGCCGCAACATCGTCCGATCGACCGCGACGTGATGTTGCGCGGGCGCGACCTGGTCCGGCTGGGCGTCGACGGGCGTCGCTGGGGGCCGGCGCCGCTGCGGTCCGCCGAGCGGGCCCGCCGCCGCGTGGCGGTCCAGCGCGCGCTGCGCCAGGTCAACGGCGAACATCTGGCCGACGCCCGGGTCGGCGTGCTGTCGGGCGGCGAACTGCAACGACTGCGGATCGCGCAGGCGCTGGTCAGCGACCCGACGTTACTGCTGTGCGACGAACCGCTGCTCACCCTGGACCCGGCCAACGCCAAGCTGGTGTCGGCACTGATCGACCGCCGGCGCCGGGACGCCGCGACCACCGTCATCGTCGTCACCCACGAGGTCAATCCGATCCTGCCGTACGTGGACCGGGTGCTGTACCTGGTCGACGGCCGCTTCGGGATCGGCACCGTCGAGCAGGTGATGACCACCGAGACGCTCTCGGCGCTGTATCGCGCCGACATCGAGGTGGTGAAGGCCGGAGGCGGCTACGTGGTGGTGGGCGAGGCGGCGCCCGGCGACGGGTACCTCCGGTGAACCAGCGCCTCGCCGACATGCTGGGCCACCTGTTCTCCTTCGACGTCACCGCCCACCTGCTCAGCCACGACTTCGTCCAGCAGGCCCTGCTGGCGGCCGCCCTGCTGGGGCTGGTGGCCGGCCTGATCGGCCCGTTCATCGTCATGCGCCAGATGTCGTTCGCCGTGCACGGCTCCAGCGAATTGTCGCTGACGGGAGCCGCGTTCGCGCTGCTGGTCGGGGCCCAGGTGGGACTTGGCGCGCTGGCCGGCAGCGCTTTGGCCGCCGCGCTGTTCGGCTTCCTCGGCCAGCGCGCCCGGGAGCGCGACTCGGTGATCGGCGTGGTGCTGGCGTTCGGGATGGGGCTGGCGGTGCTGTTCATCCACCTCTACCCCGGACGGACCGGCACCAGCTTCGCGCTGCTGACCGGCCAGATCGTCGGCGTCGGCTACACCGGCCTGGCGATGCTGGGACTGGTGTGCCTGCTGGTCGCCGCCGTGCTGGCGGCGTGCTACCGCCCGCTGCTGTTCGCCACCGTCGATCCGGAGGTGGCGGCCGCGCGGGGTGTGCCGGTGCGCGCCCTGGGAGTGGTGTTCGCCGCCCTGGTCGGCGTGGTGGCCGCCCAGGCGGTGCAGATCGTCGGGGCGCTGCTGGTGATGGCACTGCTCATCACGCCGGCGGCCGCGGCCGCCCGGGTGGTCGCCTCGCCGCCCGCCGCGATCGCGGTCTCGGTGGTCTTCGCCGAGGTCTCCGCCGTCGGGGGCGTCGTGGCATCGCTGGCGCCCGGCGTCCCGGTCTCGGTCTTCGTCGCGACCATCTCGTTCGTGATCTACCTGCTGTGCCGCCTACTCGGGGGGCGCCGCGGTCCGCCGCTTCCCTAAGCTGGGCGGGTGGCCGGAATCGACCTGAACGCCGACCTCGGCGAGAGCTTCGGTGTCTGGCGTCTCGGCGATGACGAGGCGATGCTCGAGATCGTCAGCAGCGCCAACGTGGCGTGTGGATTCCATGCCGGCGATCCCGCCGGCCTGCTGCAGGTCTGCCGGTCGGCCGCCGAGCGCGGGGTGCGCATCGGCGCCCAGGTGAGTTACCGCGACCTCGCCGGGTTCGGCAGGCGCTTCATCGACGTCGACGCCGAGGAACTCCTCGCCGACGTCGTCTACCAGATCGGCGCGTTGCAGGCGATCGCCCGGGCGTGCGGTTCGACGGTGTCCTACGTCAAACCCCATGGCGCCCTGTACAACGCGATCGTGGCCAACCGTGAGCAGGCCGCCGCCGTCGCGGCGGCGGTACACCTGGTGGACGCCGGGCTGCCGGTGCTGGGCATGGCGGGTTCGGCGTTCTTCGACGAGGCGGCCCGCCTGGGCCTGCGCACGGTCGCCGAGGCGTTCGCCGACCGCGCCTACCATCCGGACGGCCGCCTGGTCTCCCGTCGGGAACGCGGTGCCGTACTCGACGACCCGGCGGCGATCGCCGAGCGTGTGGCGACCATGGTCGCCTCGGGGCAGGTCACCGCCATCGACGGCGCCCAGATCGCCGTCGAGGTGGAATCGGTTTGCGTGCACGGAGATTCGCCCGGCGCGGTGCAGATCGCGACGGCGGTGCGGGACCGGCTGAGGGCCGCCGGCGCCGACATCAGGGCGTTCTGCTGATGCGGCTCCGACTCGGCCGGCCCGATATCACCCGGTATGCGGACCGATTCGACGTGCCCGCCGCCGAATCCGGGCTCTCGGTGACGTGGCTGGGGGTCTCGACACTGCTGGTCGACGACGGGTCGTCCGCGCTGCTGACCGACGGCTACTTCTCCCGCCCCGGCCTGGTGCGGGTCGGCCTCGGGAAAGTGGCGCCGTCACCGGCCCGCGTCGACGGCTGCCTCGCCCGCGCCAGGGTGTCCCGGCTCGCGGCGGTGATCGCGGTCCACACCCACATCGACCACGTCCTGGACTCCGCACTGGTCGCCGACCGCACCGGCGCCCAGTTGGTCGGCGGCGAGTCGGCGGCCAACGTCGGGCGCGGGTACGGCCTGTCCCCCGACCGGCTGGTCGTCCCCGCCGGCGGCGAGCCGATCCGGTTGGGCGCCTACGACGTCACGCTGATCGAGTCGCGGCACTGCCCGCCCGACCGGTTCCCCGGGGTGATCGCCGAACCGCTGATTCCGCCGGTGCGGGCGTCGGCCTACCGCTGCGGGGAGGCGTGGTCGGTGCTGGTGCACCACCTGCCGACGGGGCGGCGGCTGCTGATCCAGGGCAGCGCCGGTTTCGTCGAGGGCGCGCTGGCGGGTCACCGGGCCCCAGACACCGGAGCGGTCTACCTCAGCGTCGGCCAGCTCGGCCTGCAGCCGCGGTCCTACCTGGTCGACTACTGGACCGAGACCGTGCGCGCGGTGGGAGCGCGCCGGGTGGTCCTGGTCCATTGGGACGACTTCTTCCGCCCGTTGTCCAAGCCGTTGCGGGCCCTGCCCTATGCGGGAGACGACTTGGACGTGTCCCTCCGCGTTCTCGACGAACTGGCCGCACGGGACGGCGTCGCGCTGCACCTGCCGACGGTGTGGCGACGCGAGAACCCGTGGATGTGAAGCGAATCGCACTGTGACGCTGGTCCTGGCGCTGTTGCTGCTTGCTGTTGTCCTCGGGTTCGCCGTGATGCGCCCGAAGGGTCTGCCGGAGGCCCTCGCGGCGGTTCCGGCGGCCGTCATCCTGGTGGCGGTCGGCGCGATCTCCGTGCGCCAGGCGTCGGCCCAGGTCGTCGACCTGTCCGGTGTGGTGGCATTTCTTGGCGCGGTGCTGGTGCTGGCCAAACTCTGCGACGACGAGGGCCTGTTCGAGGCCGCCGGTGCGGCCATCGCGCGGGTGCGCGTCGGTTCGCACGGATTGCTGCGCCAGGTCTTCGTCATCGCGTCCGCCATCACCGCCGTGTTGAGCCTGGACGCCACCGTGGTGTTGCTGACCCCGGTGGTGCTGGCCAGCGTGCGGCTGCTGCGCACGCCGGTGCGCCCGTACGCCTACGCCACCGCGTCCCTGGCGAACGCCGCGTCGCTGCTGCTTCCGGTGTCGAACCTGACCAACCTGTTGGCATTTCACCTGGCGGGCATCTCGTTCACCAGGTTCACCCTGGTGATGGCGTTGCCGTGGCTGGTCACCATCGCCGTGGTGTACGCGATCTTCCGCTGGTTCTTCGCCGCGGACCTGCGGGTCACCCCCCATCCCGAGGAGCGGGAACCCGCGCCGCGCCCACCGGTTTTCGTCCTGGTGGTGGTCGGACTGACGCTGGCCGGGTTCGCGGTCGGCCAGTCCGTCGGGGTGGCCCCGGCCTGGGTGGCGGCGGCCGGCGCCGCGGTGCTGGCGGTGCGCAGCCTGCGCCGCGGGCACACCTCGGTGGCGGAGATCGTGGGCTCGGCGAGCGTGTCGTTCCTGGTGTTCGTGCTGGCACTCGGCGTGGTCGTGCACGCGGTCATGCTCAACGGCATGGACACCGCCATGTCGAAGGTGCTGCCGTCCGGCTCGGGCCTGCCGGCGCTGCTGGCCACCGCCGCGGTGGCCGCGGTGCTGGCCAACATCGTCAACAACCTGCCCGCCACGCTGGTGTTGTTGCCGCTGGTCGCGCCGGCCGGGCCGCTCGCCGTCCTCGCGGTACTGCTCGGCGTCAACATCGGGCCGAACCTCACCTATGTCGGATCGCTCTCCAATCTGTTGTGGCGCAGCGTGTTACGCCGCCACGATATCGAGTTCGGCGGCGGGGAGTACACCCGGCTCGGGTTGTGCACCGTGCCGGTGAGCCTGGTGGCGGCGGTGCTGGCGCTGTGGGCGAGCGCGCGGCTGCTGGGGTTCTAGCCCCGGTGGTAAGCCGGCGGCAGCGGCATCCCGAGTTCGGCCAGCACGCCGCGCAGCAGCGTCGGGTAGTCGGTGATCAGCCCGTCGACGCCGTCGGCGATCTGCTCGCGCATGGTGGCGGCAGCGTTGACCGTCCACGGAATGACCCTGAGCCCCAACCAATGTGCGCGGTCGACGAAGGCTCTGTCGACCATCGCATAGTCGGGTGAGACGATGTCGGCACCGATCGTCGCGGCCCCGGCGACCGGGTCACCGACCACGGCGGGGTCGACACCGGCCAGCCAGGGCGAACCCCGTACCCATGTCGTCTCGTCCCACAACGCCACCAACGGGATCGACGGCTCGGCCCGGCGCACCAGGGGCAGCGTCCGCCAGTCGAAGCTCTCGATCTCGACACGGTCGGTCTTGCCCGCGGCCCTGACCGCGGCCAGGATCACGTCGACGAACTGCCGGGGGTCGGCCGATTCCGCGGGTTTGTCGGCCGCCACCTTGGTCTCGATGTTGTAGCGCACGTCGGCGCGATAGGAGTCGGCGAGCGCGAAGACCTCCGGCAGGACCGCGATCTTGTTACCCGGCACCACCTCCGCGCGTGGGAACTCCTCGAGCCGACGGCCGCAGTCCAGGGTGCGGAGCTGCGCGAGCGTCAGGTCGTGCACCAGCTTGCCGACATAGGGATAGTCGGGGTCACCGGGAAAAGCGGGCGCGGTGTCGGCGCACTTCTCGGGCTCGATCGTCGGGTCGTGCCACACCACCGGCTGACCGTCCTCGGTGATTTCCACATCGAATTCGATTGTGGTGACGCCGATTTCGATCGCCTTGGCGAAACCTCGCAGGGACTCCTCGGTGGTCTCGCCGCGGCCGCCGCGGTGGGCCTGCAGGTCGAAGCCGCCCGGTTGTGCCGAAGCCGGCGACGCCACAAGCAGCCCGAGCCCGAGCCCCAGCAGTGCAGCGGCGAGGCGAGTTGTCAATTAATGCCTGCGCTGGCGCGCGATCTCGGCGAGCACCACCCCGGCCGCCACCGAGGCGTTCAGCGATTCGGTGTCACCCGCCATGGGAATCGACACCACCTGGTCGCAGTTCTGCCGCACCAGACGGGACAGCCCTTTGCCTTCCGAGCCGACGACCACCACCAGCGGGTCGGTGCCGTCCAGGTCGTCGAGGGGTGTGTCGCCGCCGGCGTCCAGGCCGACCACTCGCAGGCCCCGGCCGGCCCAATCCTTCAGTGTTCTGGTGAGATTGGTGGCCCGTGCCACCGGGAGCCGGGCCGCCGCCCCGGCGCTGGTGCGCCAGGCGACCGCGGTCACCGACGCGGAACGCCGCTGCGGGATCAGCACGCCGTGGCCGCCGAACGCCGCCACCGAACGGACGATGGCCCCCAGGTTGCGCGGATCGGAGATGTTGTCCAATGCGACCAACAGCTCGGGCGGCGAGGTGCCGGCGGCCGCGAGCAGGTCGTCCGGGTGGGCGTAGCGGTAGGGCGGCACCTGCAGAGCGATGCCCTGGTGCAGGTGGTTGGCGGTCATGCGGTCCAGGTCAGGGCGCGGCACCTCGAGGATGGAAATGCCGAGATCGGCTGCGCGTGAAACGGATTCGGTCAGCCGCTCGTCGGCTTCGACGCCCAGAGCGATGTAGAGGGCGGTCGCCGGAACACCGGCGCGCAGACACTCCAGCACCGGGTTGCGCCCCAGCACCGTTTCGGCCTCATCGGTGCGCCTGGCCGGCCGGCGCGGCTGCGGCTGCTGCGTACGCCTGGCGGCGGGATGGTTGGGCCGCAGGTGCGCCGGCGGGGTGGGACCGCGTCCCTCCAGCGCGCGGCGGCGCTGGCCGCCGGACCCGACGGTCGGGCCCTTCTTGCTACCGGATTTGCGCACCGCGCCGCGGCGCCGCGAGTTGCCGGCCATCTACGTGCCGCGGTTTTCTTCGCGGGCCAACAGTTCCCACTGCGGCCCGTCGGCGGTGTCGGTGACCTCGATGCCGGCGTCGTTGAGCCGGTCCCGGATCTCGTCGGCGAGCGCCCAGTCGTGCTGCTCGCGCGCCCGCTGCCGGAGTTCGAGTTCGGCGCGCACCAGCACGTCGACGGCCTTCAGCGCGGCCGACGTCTCGTCGCGGGTTTCCCAGCGTTCGTCGAGCGGGTCGCAACCGAGGATGCCCAGCATCGCCCGGATCGAGCCCGCGTGGGCGAGGGCGCTCTCGTGGTCGCCGGCGTCGAGCGCCCGGTTGCCTTCCGCGCGGGCGTGATGCACCTCGGCCAGCGCGATCGGGACGGCGAGGTCGTCGTCGAGGGCCCCGGCGAACCGAGGGGTCGGTTCGCCGGGCTCGACGGCACCCACCCGGGTGCGCACGCGGTGCAGGAACTCCTCCACCCCGACGTAGGCCTTGACGGCGTCCTGCAGGGCGGTTTCGGAGAATTCCAGCATCGACCGGTAGTGCGCGCTGCCCAGGTAGTAGCGCAGTTCGGCCGGACGCACGCGCTGCAGCATCGCCGGTATCGACAACACGTTGCCCAGCGACTTGCTCATCTTCTCCCCGCCCATCGTCACCCAGCCGTTGTGCAGCCAGTAGCGGGCGAATCCGTCCCCGGCCGCGCGGCTCTGCGCGATCTCGTTCTCGTGGTGGGGAAAGACCAGATCCATTCCACCGCAGTGGATGTCGAACTCCGGGCCGAGGTAGGTGCGGGCCATCGCCGAGCATTCCAGGTGCCAGCCCGGGCGTCCGCGACCCCACGGTGTGGGCCACGAGGGCTCCCCGGGCTTGGCGCCCTTCCAGAGGGTGAAGTCGCGCTGGTCCCGCTTGCCGGTGGCCGCGCCCTCACCCTGGTGGACGTCGTCGATCCGGTGCCCGGACAGCCGACCGTAGCCGGGGTAGCTGAGCACGTCGAAGTAGACGTCACCGCAGGCCGCGTAGGCGTGCCCGGTGTCGACCAGGCGCTGCATCAGTTCGACCATCTGGGTGATGTGCCCGGTCGCCCGCGGCTCCGCGGACGGCGGCAGCACGTCCAGGGCGTCGTAGGCGGCGATGAACGCGCGCTCGTAGGTGGCCGCCCATTCCCACCACGGCCGGCCCGCCGCGGCGGCCTTGTTGAGGATCTTGTCATCGATGTCGGTCACGTTGCGGATGAACGCGACGTCGTATCCGCGGGCGGTCAGCCAGCGGCGCAGGATGTCGAAGGCCACCCCGCTGCGCACGTGCCCGATGTGCGGCTGACCCTGGACGGTGGCGCCGCACAGGTAGATCGAAACGTGGCCTGCGCGCAGCGGGACGAAATCACGCACGGCCCCTGCCATGGTGTCGTAGAGCCGCATGCGGGCACGATCGGTCACGACGTGCCAGCTTACCTGCCGGTTACGGCCGCCCGGCCCGCAGCGGGCACTAGCCGAGCGGGACCACCAGCGCTGTGGCGATGGCAGCCAGGCCCTCGCCGCGCCCGGTCAGACCCAGCCCGTCGGTGGTCGTCGCCGACACCGACACCGGCGCCCGCAGCAGACCCGACAGCACCTGCTGCGCCTCCGCGCGACGCGGACCGATCTTCGGCCTGTTGCCGATCACCTGCACGGCGGCGTTCCCGACCCGGTAGCCGCGCCGCGAGATCAGGTCGGCGACGTGAGCGAGCATCCCGGCCCCGCTGACACCCTTGAAGCGCGGATCGTCGACCCCGAACACGGCGCCGATGTCGCCCAGCCCCGCGGCCGACAGCAGGGCGTCGCACAGGGCGTGCGCCCCCACGTCGCCGTCGGAGTGGCCGGCGCAGCCGTCGGCGCCGGGGAACGACAGTCCCACCAGCCAGCAGGGCCGCCCGGGTTCGATCGGGTGCACGTCGGTACCCAGACCGACTCGTGGCAGCGGGATCATCGGCGCACGATCGCCTCGGCCAGCAGCAGATCGAGCTGGGTGGTGATCTTGAACGCCAGCGGATCGCCGTCGACCACCTGCACCTGGCCGCCGACGTACTCGACGAGCGACGCATCGTCGGTGAAGCCGGTGCCGCCGGTTGCGCACACGGCCCGGTAGGCGCGCAGCAGCAGGTCGGTGGCGAAGCCCTGCGGCGTCTGCACCGCGCGCAGCCCGGCCCGTTCCGGCGTGCCCAGCACCACCCCGTTGGCATCCACGGCCTTGATCGTGTCGTGCAATGGCAGCGCGGGCACAACCGCGGGGTGGCCGGCGCGCAGGGCCTCGACCACCCGCACGATCAGTGCGGGCGGCGTCAGCGCGCGGGCGGCGTCGTGCACGAGCACGTAGTCCGGGTGATCCGTTTCCCCGAGTGCCGACAGCGCCAGGCGCACCGACTCGTAACGGTCCGCTCCGCCGGCCACGACGGTGGCCTGCCCGGCCAGCGACTGCGCGGCCTGCCCGACGCGGTCGGGGGGAACCGCCGCGACCACGTGGTCGACGACCCCGGACTCCAGCAGGCCGGCCACGGCGCGTTCGAGCAGGGTGCGACCGTCGACCTCACAGAACGCTTTGGGCAGGCCGGCGGCCAACCGTTGGCCCGATCCCGCTGCCGGCACGACCGCGACCACCACAGCTTCATGGCCTTCAGGAAGCGGCGGCAAGGACCTCGTCGAGGATGGTTTCCGCCTTGGCGTCATCGGTGCTCTCCGCCAGCGCCAGCTCGCCGACCAGAATCTGGCGGGCCTTGGCCAGCATGCGCTTCTCGCCGGCGGACAGTCCACGCTCCTGGTCCCGGCGCCAGAGGTCACGCACTACCTCGGCGACCTTGTTGACGTCACCGGAGGCGAGTTTCTCGAGGTTGGCCTTGTACCGGCGCGACCAGTTGGTCGGCTCCTCGGTGTGGGGCGCCCGCAGCACCTGGAAGACCTTGTCGAGTCCTTCCTGTCCGACGACGTCGCGGACGCCGACATACTCGGCATTATCCGCGGGAACGCGAACTGTCAGGTCGCCCTGCGCCACTTTCAAGACGAGATACTCTTTTTGCTCCCCCTTGATGGTCCGGGTTTCGATCGCCTCGACTAACGCAGCACCGTGGTGGGGGTAAACAACGGTGTCGCCGACCTTGAAGATCATCTGATTCGAGCCCCTTTCGTTACTTCATCCTAACACGGCGGCCCAACACCCGCGAAGCAACAGTGCAGGTCAGAGGCACGACACGCGCAGATTAGGGGTTGACAGGCGGAGCAAGACGTGCAATAGGACACACATTCATCTCCTCGCATCTCCGCGTTTTGCCCTATGGGTACGATACGCCGGCCCCGGTTGCGCAGGTCACGGCACCTGTCTTGCGCCCCGCGCTACCGCGGCCGCCGGGTCCCTACTACTCTGCATAGTTGCAAAGGCGAGGCGCATCGTTGCAAAGTCGAACGCGCATCGTTGCAAAGTCGAACCGGCCCGCCAGGAGGCACCGAGTGAACCGTCCCCAGATCCGCCTCCCCCGTGCCGTCATCGCGCTTCTGGGCCTGGCCGCCCTGCTCAGCGGTTGTGGGGCCGGCCAGGTCTCGCAGACGGCCCTGCAGGATCCCGCCATCAACGGGAACAAGGTGACGGTCAAGAACCTGGCGCTGCGCAACATCCGCATCCAGGCCGTGCAGCACGGCGACTTCCTGCAGCCGGGCCGGACCGTGGACCTGGCGCTGGTGGCCGTCAACCAGTCCCCGGACACCACCGACAACCTGGTGGGCATCACCAGCGAGATCGGCACGGTGACCGTGTCCGGCGACACCCGCATCCCCGCCGGCGGAATGCTGTTCGTCGGCGAACCCGAGGCCAAGTACGTCGCCGCGGGCCCGATCGACTCCAACACCGCGGCCAGGGCGACCGTCACCCTGGCCAAGCCGATCACCAACGGCCTCAACTACCACTTCACCTTCAATTTCGAAAAGGCCGGACAGGCCAGCGTGCTGGTGCCGATCTCGGCCCCGGTGACGTCCCCGCGGGTCTGACCCGCGTCCTGCGGCCTGTCACGCCGGGCTTGTCGTACCGGCCCGATACCTTCAGGACGTGGCAAACGCACGCTCCCGATACCGCTGCTCGGAATGCCGCCACGTCACCGCCAAGTGGGTGGGCCGCTGCCTGGAATGCGGCACCTGGGGGACGGTCGACGAGGTCCCCGCGCTCAGTGCGGTCGGTGGCGCGCGCCGGGGGCCGCCCGCCAATCCGGCCGTTCCGATCACCTCGGTGGCACCCGACACCAGCCGGCACCGCTCGACGGGTGTCGACGAACTGGACCGGGTGCTCGGCGGCGGCGTCGTGCCCGGGTCCGTCACTCTGCTGGCCGGCGACCCGGGCGCGGGAAAGTCGACGCTGCTGCTCGATGTCGCCCATCGCTGGGCGCAGTCGGGCCGGCGCGCGCTGTATGTCTCCGGTGAGGAGTCCGCCGGCCAGATCCGGCTGCGCGCCGACCGCACCGGCTGCGGCGCGCAGGAGCTCTACCTGGCCGCCGAGTCGGACCTGCACGCGGTGCTGGAGCACATCGCGACGGTGAAACCCGCACTGGTCATAGTGGATTCGGTGCAGACCATGTCCACGACGGAGGCCGACGGCGTCGCCGGCGGCGTCACGCAGGTGCGCGCGGTCACCGCCGCGCTCACCGCGGCCGCGAAGGCGGGGGGCGTCGCGCTGATCCTGGTCGGCCACGTCACCAAGGACGGCGCCATAGCCGGGCCGCGGTCACTGGAACACCTCGTCGACGTCGTGCTGCATTTCGAGGGCGACCGCAACGGCCCCCTGCGGATGGTGCGCGGAGTCAAGAACCGGTTCGGCGCCGCCGACGAGGTCGGATGTTTCATGCTGCACGACAACGGCATCGAGGGCGTCGCCGACCCGTCGAACCTGTTCCTGGACCAGCGGCCCGCGCCGGTCCCGGGGACCGCGATCACGGTGGCGCTGGACGGGAAGCGCCCGCTGATCGGCGAGGTCCAGGCGTTGCTGGCCGGCAACGCCCACAAGCCCTCCGGCGGGTCCCCGCGCCGGGCCGTCAGCGGCATCGACCACTCGCGTGCCGCGATGATCACCGCCGTCCTGGAGAAGCACGCCAGGTTGAACATCGCCGTCAACGACATCTACCTGTCGACCGTGGGCGGCATGCGGTTGACCGACCCGTCTTCGGATCTGGCCGTGGCGCTGGCGCTCGCGTCGGCATACGCCGACCTGCCGCTGCCGGCGACGGCGGTGATGATCGGCGAGGTCGGCCTCGCGGGCGACCTGCGGCGGGTCGGCGGGATGGAACGGCGGCTGGGCGAGGCCGCACGCCAGGGTTTCACGATCGCCCTGATCCCCGACGGGGACGACCCTCGACGCGGGATCGTCCCGAGCGGGATGCGCGCGCTGCGGGCACCGACCATCGCCGCGGCGCTCGAGCACATGATCGACATCGCCGATCACCGCACCGGGACCCCCCCGGGGCCACGGCGGCTGGACGCATAACGCGATGTGGCCGCAGAATGACACGCTGTGACTGGTCCGAGTCTGCGTGAGACTGTCGCCCGCCTGGCCCCGGGGACCGGGCTCCGGGACGGCCTGGAGCGCATCCTGCGCGGCCGCACGGGCGCGCTGATCGTGCTCGGCAACGACGAGAACGTCGAGGCCATCTGCGACGGCGGCTTCGCGCTCGACGTCCGGTACGCGCCCACGCGGCTGCGTGAGCTGGCGAAGATGGACGGTGCGGTCGTGCTGTCCACCGACGGCAGCCGGATCGTGCGGGCCAACGTGCAGTTGGTCCCGGACCCGTCGATACCCACCGACGAATCGGGAACCCGCCACCGCTCCGCGGAGCGGGCCGCGATCCAGACCGGCTACCCGGTGATCTCGGTCAGCCACTCCATGAACATCGTCACCGTCTACGTCGGCGGCGAGCGGCACGTGGTGGCCGATTCGGCGACCATCCTGTCGCGCGCCAATCAGGCGATCGCCACGCTGGAACGGTACAAGGCGCGGCTGGACGAGGTCAGCAGGCAACTGTCGCGGGCGGAGATCGAGGACTTCGTGACGCTGCGCGACGTCATGACGGTCGTGCAGCGGCTCGAGCTGGTACGCCGGATCGGCCTGGCGATCGACAACGACGTCGTCGAGCTCGGCACCGACGGGCGCCAGCTGCGGCTGCAGCTCGAGGAGCTACTCGGCGGCAACGACGTCGCCCGGGAACTGATCGTGCGTGACTACCACGCCAGCCCGGAGCCGCTGCCGGGTGCGCAGCTGACCGCCACCCTTGACGAGCTGGACGCGCTGTCGGACGCCGAACTGCTCGATTTCACCTCTCTGGCAAAGGTTTTCGGATACCCGACGACTGCCGAGGCGCAGGATTCGGCACTGAGTACGCGGGGATACCGCGCGATGGCCGGCATTCCGCGGCTGCAGTTCGCCCACGTCGATCTGCTGGTCCGGTCGTTCGGGACGCTGCAGGGGCTGTTGGCGGCCAGCGCGAACGACCTGCAGTCGGTGGACGGCATCGGCGCGATGTGGGCCCGCCACGTGCGGGAGGGGCTCTCGCAATTGGCGGAGTCGACCATCGTCGACCCCCTCGGCTGAGTCCTCAGCCCGTGTGGGCCGGGGCGAACTGCGGCCCCTCCGGCGGGGGCGCGGCGGCCGGACCCGGCGCGGGCACCGGCCCCGGCGGGGGCGGCGGCGGGTTGAGGATGAACGGAACCGTCTGCGAGCGCAGATTGCCCAGCTGCACGACCAGGTTGTAGGTGCCCGGCCCGATCGCGGGCCGCGGCAGCGGGCAGTGCGGCGCCGACCCCATGCCGGTCCACGTCACCGCCGTCGTCACCTGCTCACCGGGCGTGAACGTCTTGATCAGGGTCTCGTTGGAGGGCGCGCAGTCCAGGTTGGACCACAGCCGCTTGTTGTCCAGCGAGTAGACGTATGCCGCCAGCACCGCGGCACCGACGTCCCGCTTGCAGGACACCAGGCCGATGTTGGTGACGACCATGGTGAACTTCGGCTGGTCGCCGATGAAGTACTGGGGCTGGTTGGTCAGACCCTTGACGGCCAGGGTCGAGTCGGGACAGTCGTCGCCCTCCTTGAGCACCGGCGGCGGCTGGACCGCCGCGGTGGGTGTGGGCATTTCCAGGTTTTGCCCCGGCCCCGGCGCCATCGGGTTGTTGCCGTCCTGCCCCGGCGCCGACGGCGGCGCCTGCGGCGCGGGCGAGCCGGGCTTGCCCGCAGCGGAGTTGGGTTTGTCGACGCTGGCGGGTTTGGCACCCGCGCTGCCATCCATGAAGGCGACGACGATCGCGACCACGATTCCGATCACGACGACCGCGATGCCCAGCGCCAGGCCCCTGCGCCGCCAGTAGATCTCCGTGGGTAGCGGGCCACGCGGTTCCAGATCCAACACGTTCACACCGTATGCCCAGGTCATCCGGATCTGCCCGACCCGCCTCGGCGTGTCGCGGAGTTAGCCGGCCGACCGCCGTGTTAGTGGGGTGCTCCCCACCCGACCGTGGGCCCGCTGTTCCCCCGCTATTCGCCTATGTCGCCGACGTGGCCGCGCAGCGCCGCGCGCCCGTCGGCGAGGTGGTAGGTGACGCCCGCTATCGCCAGCGCGCCCGCGGCGACGCGCTCGGCGATGGCCGACGAGCGCGACATGAGCTGCGCCACCGTCTCGCGCACGTGCCGTTCCTCGAACTCGTCGACGCGGCTCAGGCCCTCGCGGCGGCCCATCAGGATCGAGGGCGTAACCCGCTCCACCACGTCGCGCACGAAGCCGCCCGGTATCACGCCGTCGTCGATCGCGCCCAGCGCCGCCTTGACGGCGCCGCAGCTGTCGTGTCCCAGCACGACGATCAGCGGCACGTCGAGCACCATCACCGCGAACTCGATGGAACCCAGCACCGCGGCGTCGATGGCCTGCCCGGCGGTGCGCACCACGAACATGTCGCCCAGGCCCTGGTCGAAGATGAGCTCGGCCGCCACCCGGCTGTCCGAACAGCCGAGCACGACCGCGGTGGGCTTCTGCCCGTCCGCCAGGCTGGCCCGGTGCGCGACGCTCTGGCTGGGATGCTGTGGCTTGCCGGCGACGAACCTCTCGTTACCCTCTTTGAGTGCTTTCCACGCGGTTACCGGACTGGTGTTAGCCATGGCCCACATCATGCCCCACCCGCCGGTGAACGGGCAGCCAACTGTCCGTGCCGACGAGTTGCTGCCGTGGTACGACCGGTGCCGCCGCGACCTGCCGTGGCGGGAGCCCGGCGTCAGCGCGTGGCAGATATTGGTCAGCGAGTTCATGCTGCAGCAGACGCCGGTGTCCCGGGTGCTGCCGATCTGGACCGACTGGGTGCGACGCTGGCCGACACCCTCGGCCACCGCCGCCGCCGGCGCGGCGGACGTCTTGCGCGCCTGGGGCAAGCTGGGCTATCCGCGGCGGGCCAAGCGGCTGCACGAGTGCGCCACCGTCATCGCCCGTGACCACGGCGACGTGGTCCCCGACGATGTCGAGACTTTGCTGACCCTGCCGGGCGTCGGCGGCTACACCGCGCGGGCGGTGGCCTGCTTCGCCTACCGGCGGCCGGTGCCGGTGGTGGACACCAACGTGCGCAGGGTGGTGGCCCGGGCCGTGCACGGGCGGGCCAACGCCGGCCCACCGGCGGCGGCCCGCGACCACGCCGACGTTGCGGCGCTGTTGCCCCAAGACGCAACGGCGCCCCGGTTTTCGGTGGCCCTGATGGAACTCGGTGCGACGGTCTGCACCGCGCGCGCCCCGCGGTGCGGGCTGTGTCCGCTCGGCGAGTGCGGTTGGCGGCACGCCGGTTACCCCGCTGCGCAGGAGCCGCAGCGCCGCGCACAGGCCTACGCCGGCACCGACCGTCAGGTCCGCGGGCGGCTGCTGGATGTCCTGCGCGGCAGCGATGCTCCGGTGACCCGCGCCGAACTCGACGTGGCGTGGCGAACCGATCACACCCAGCGCGAGCGGGCGCTCGACTCGCTGCTCGCCGACGGCCTGGTCACCCGGACCGCGGACGGGCGGTTCGCGCTGGCCGGCGAGGGGTAGCAGAAACAGGTCGTTGCCGGCATTGGGACGATTGAAACTCGACGATTGAAACTCGACGATTGAAACTCTCTGTGGCCAAAGAGAAGTCGGGGACGCTGGCGTCGTTCGTCGCGACCTGCAGCGGGGGCCGGTGCAACCGGGGACGGGTCGACGACCCTGGCGCGGGTGATGCGATGGCCGGCGTGGCGTCCACCGCGTGACAGCCTGGGCCACCGCCGTTTTCAATCAGGCGGCAGGCCCGTCGAAACCCGTTGCCCAGCATCGCTTCCGCTAGCTCCGCACACCCGGTCGTTTCGGGATATTTACGAACTGTATTTCCTGATTATTGACACGCGTATTGCATCTCACGTACTGTCTCTCGCATGTACAGCGTCCCTTCGGCGGCACCACCCGGGCGTGCGGACCGGTGAGCGCCGTCCTCGTCGGTGTCTTGGCACTGCCCCTCCTCGCTTCACTGAGCGCACTGCTGGCCGGCTCGCGATCGCCCCGCGTCGTGGGGAGAGTCGGGGCCTGCGCCGCCGGTGCGGGATTCCTCGGCGCAGTCCTGCTCGGGCTTCACGTGACGGTCCACGGCTCCGTGTCGGCCGCGTTGGGCACGCAGCACGGCAACCGGATCGTCGAGCTGGAAGCCAACAGGCTCAGCGCGCTGCTGCTGGTGCTGGTTTACGGGGTGAGCACGGTGGTCCAGGTCTTCGCCCTGCGCTACCTCGCGCACGACAGACGGTCGCGTTGGTTCACCGCCGGTAGCGGTCTGCTCACCACCGCCTCCGCCGGCCTGATGGCCGCGGGAACCCTCGTCGGGCTGGCCGTCAGCTGGACGTTGGCCGGCATCGCGCTGTGCCTGCTGCTGGCCACCTACTGGGAGTTGCCCGCTGCCCGAGAAGGTGTGCGGCGCACCGCCACAGCGTTCCTGCTGGGCGACCTCGCCCTGTGGCTGGCGGTCGGACTGCTCACCGCACCACGGGGCAACGTCAGCCTCTCGGCCCTGGGCCACAGCGGATTCGAACAATCGCCGCTGCTGCCGGCGGCGGCCGCCCTGATCGTCGTGGCGGCACTGTCGCGATCAGCTCAGATTCCGTTCCAGCGCTGGCTGCCCGCGACCCTGGCCGCACCGACGCCCGTCTCGGCGCTCCTGCACGCCGGTGTCGTCAACGCCGGCGGTGTACTTCTGGTCCGGCTCAGCCCGATAGTCAGCGGATCTGCCCTCGCCATGGCCCTGGCGTTCGTCGCCGGCATGCTGAGCATGATCTACGGCAGCGTCGTGATGCTCACCAGAGCCGACATCAAGGGGTCGTTGGTGTACTCGACGATGTCCCAGATGGGCTTCATGATCTTGACGTGCGGCCTGGGGCTGTCAGCCGCGGCGGTGTTCCACCTTGTGGGCCACGGCTTTTACAAGGCCACGCTGTTCCTGTCCTCCGGCTCGGCGATAGCGAGGCGTCGCCGGAAGGCCGCCGGGCCACCCGCTCCGGGGGTGACTGCGGCCCGGTGGACGGCGATCCGATTCGCGGCGATGCTCCTGTCCGCCGCCGCGCTGTACGCGGCCGGCAACATCGTGCGGGTGCCCCGCGTCGAGCACGCCTCGGCATCAGCACTACTGATCTTCACCTGGGCGGCCGCCGCGGTGGCGTTGATGGGCTGGCTGACACGGGTCCCGGGCGCAAGGGCCGCCCTCCTCGGCGCCGCGGCGCTGCTGGTGGCGGCCGTCGGATACGTGGCGCTGATGCGCGCCGTGACCGGATTCCTGGCTCCCGACCTGCCCGCGGTCACCGTGCCCGCGGCGGCGTCGCCGGGCCTCGCCGCGGTGGCCGTCATCCTGGGCGGGCTGGCCCTTCTGCGCCAGCCGCCCAACGGCCGCGCCGGTCGGCTGCAGCGCGCCCTGTATACGAAAGCGCTTGTAGCGGGACAGATTCCGATGAAAACGACAGGAGTGCTCCGGTGACCACGGTGGCTGAACACGTCTCGATCGAAACCCGCCGCGCGCGGTTGCGCAGTGAGGTCAACCTCGCTGCTCGCGTGATCCCGACGCACTACCCGCTGGAGACGTTCATCGCGGTCAACCCGCTGGCCGGGCTGGAGTCGATGCCCTTCGCGCAGGCCGTCCGGCGCGCCGGTGATCTCTACGGCATTCGAGGCGTGCTGGACGAAATGACCTACCGCGATCTGCACCACCGCGCACGGATTACCGACGCCGACCTGGAATCTGTTCTGCGGCAGCGCTATCCGGCACTGCTCGACGGGAATCCCGTCCGAATGGGGAACCGCTCGGTGACGCCTGCGGAATTGTTGCGCGCCGACCTGCTCAACGGCGACCCCGCCCCGGGGCCTGCGCGGCGCAACATGACCCGCAGCGAGAAGGCCGCGCCGCGGGTGGCCCGGCAGGTCGACGACCAGGCCGCCAAATGGTGCGCGGCGTACTTCGGCTCGTCGTCGGCGGGCTGGCAGATGCCCGGTCGGCAGGACGGCTTCTACCACGCTTGGCGGACACTGGCCGCCGGGGACCACACGGTGAGCAGGAGCATCCGGGCCGCACTGCGGAAGGTGCCTCACCGATCCGACGATGCCGCGTTGCACGCCCTGCAACAGTTGGCTGTCGCCGACGACGAACGGATCACCTACCTGCAGGCGCACCTGACCCGGCTTCCGGGCTGGGCCGCTCACGTCCGGTGGTCCGCGGAGCGTGCCACCGGTGTGGACCTGCTGGACTACCTCGCCATGCGGCTGACCTACGAAGCGGTGTTTTTGTCGCACCGCCGTTCCGGGCCGGACGGCGGACCGGGTGGGACCGTTGATCGGCCGATTCCCTCGGCCCGCGAGCGGGCCGCCGCACTGGCCCGGGCCTGGCAGCTGGACGAGGTGCACGACGGCGATCTGGGGGCGGCCGCGCGGGTGTTGTCGGCATTGCCCGTCACCGCGCGGCCCATGGTCTGGCAGCAGGCCTACGAGGGGCACTATCGCGACGCGCTGCTGCGGTCGTTGGCGCAGAGCGCGCCGGCACGAAGCGATGGGCGCCCGCATGCCCAGCTCGTGTGCTGCATCGACACCCGGTCCGAGGGACTGCGTCGCCGCATCGAATCACTGGGCGGCTACCAGACGTTCGGCTTCGCCGGTTTCTTCGCCGTCGCCATCCGGTTCACCGGCCTCCTCGGCGGAGCGCCCGACGATCTGTGCCCCGTCCTGATCAGCCCGGAGCACGAGGTCAGCGAGGCACCGACACCGTCCGCCGCGCGCGCGGCGCGGCGTCGGCGGGACGGCAGCCTGACGATGGCCGGCGCCGAGGCGGCGTTCCACGCGGCCAAGCAGGACCTGCTCGCGCCGTTCGCGTTGGCCGAGGCCGCAGGCTGGGCCGCCGGTCCCTGGGCAGCCGCGAAAACGCTGAGCCCGAAAGTCGCCCGCGCCCAGCGCCCGCGCCAGCGCGCCCCGCGGGCGCCCCCCCCCCCCCCCCGGTTTTCGCCGCCGGGGGGGGCCGCGGGCCGCGCCCCCCCCGGGGCCCCCCGGGCCCCCCCCCCCCCCCCCCCCCCCCACCCGCCCCCCCCCCCCCCCCCCCCCACTGCGCGACCGGCTGGCGCCCCCCGCGCCGACCGTGTTGTCGATCAACGACACGGCCGAACTGGCCCGTCGCGCCCTGTACGCGCAGGTCGCACTTTCCACGATGGGCCTCACCGAAAAATTCGCCCGCCTGGTCGTCTTGTGCGGGCACGGCAGCGTCACCGAGAACAACCCGTATCAGGCGGCGCTGGACTGCGGAGCCTGCGGCGGGCAGGCCGGCGGCCCGAACGCGCGCACCGCCGCGGCGATCCTCAACAACGCCGATGTCCGCGGCGAATTGCGGGACCGGGGCATCGTGATTCCGGACGACACCTGGTTCGTCGCGGCTGCACACGACACCGCGACCGACCGGGTCACCGTCCTGGACGAGCACCTGGTTCCGGGCGGCCATCGCCACGACGTGCGCAGGCTCAGCACAGATCTGGCCATCGCCGGCGCCGAACTGGCCGCCGAACGCTGCCCGGGTCTTCCCGGCGCCCCCACCGCGCCCCGCCCGGCACGCGCCGCACGCCACGTCGCCAAGCGATCCCTCGACTGGGCGCAGGTCTTCCCCGAGTGGGGCCTGGCCGGCAACGCGGCATTCATCGTGGCACCCCGCGCGATCACCCGCGGAATCGACCTGCACCGGCGGGTTTTCCTGCACTCCTACGAGGCCGATGTCGACCCCGACGGGAGCGCACTGGAAACCATTCTGACCGCGCCGATGGTGGTCGCTCAATGGATCAACTGCCAGTACTACTTCTCGACCGTGGCTCCGGAGGTCTTCGGAGCGGGGACCAAGACCATCCACAACGTCGTCGGCGGTGTGGGTGTGCTGGCGGGCTACGGTGGCGACCTTCGGCTGGGCCTGCCGCTGCAGTCGCTGACCGATGGCCGGTCCTTCGGGCACGAACCCATGCGCCTGTTGACCGTCGTGCAGGCCCCGCTGCAGCGCATCGACATGGTGGTCCAGCGAAACCCTTCGCTGGACCACCTGTTCGGAAACGACTGGGTGTGCCTGGCCGCCCGTGAGCGCGCAGACCAAGGCTGGCAGCGCTGGACCCGCGGGGGCTGGCGGAGCTGGGACGCGGCCGCTGCGGCCGGTCCCCACCCGATCGAGCAGGAGGTAACGCCATGTCAGTAGAGGGACTGACCAAGATGACGAAGATCGAAGTCGTCGTCGCCGGAGAACACGCACCCGCGGTTCGCGAGCAGTTCCGCAGCGCCGGGGCAACAGGTTTCACCAGCGTGTCCGGCGTGTCGGGGCTGGGTCACAACGGCTACCACCAGGGTCGGCTGCTTTTCAATCAACAGGCCGCCCTGGAGCTGCTCATCACCGTCGTCCCGGATGCGAGGTCGGGGGCGCTGATCGCGGGACTGCGCCGCCTGCTCGAGGACTCACCCGGGGTCATGTTCGTCACCGACACCTACGTCAGCCGACCCGAGTACTTCAGCTGAAACCCCCACCAGGAAAGGAAAACCCATGTCCAACCCCCCGGCCGCATCCAACCCCTCGGCCGCCTGGCAGCGGCTCCGGGCCGGCAACGAACGTTGCTGCGCGGCCCTGACTTCCAGGGCGGATGTCGCCACCGAGCGGCAAACCCCCAGGGCGGCGGTGTTCCGCTGTGCGGACTCCCCCATGGCAAGCGAGGCGGTATTCGGCCAAAGCCGCGGCTCACTGGTCGAGATCAGCAACTGGGGCCACGTCGTCGACACCGGCGTGCTGGCCGGCCTGGAGTACGCCGTCGGCACGCTCAGAACACCGGTGATCGCCGTCCTGGGCCATCCGGACTGCGCCGCGATGCATACCGCACTCAACGCCTGGAAAAGTGTCAGCTTCCCCGACGGGGCGGTCCGCGCGGTCGTCGAGCACGGGATATCGTCGCTCACCCGGCTCAACACCACCATCGGCACCGCCGACGAACTGTCCGCGGCGCACGTGGCACAAACCGGCGTCACGCTGTTGCACAAGTCGCCGCTGATCGCCAAGGCCGTCGACGGCGGACAGACCGCCATCGTGTGCCTCGTCAGCGACCGCAACGACGGCCGGCTGCGCGTCTGCGCGACGTTCGGAGACGTTTCCGAGACCGCGTCACCGCTGTTTGAGTGCGTGTGAGCGCGCCACATGGAAGCCGATGACGCCGGCGCGTCGGGCGGCTACGCCGGGGCGGTGATCGCGATGGGCACCATGCACGGCAAGGAGCGTCAGGTGGCACCGCCGTTCGCCGACGTGCTCGGCGCGCGCGTCGTCGCGCCGCCCGGTATCGACACCGATCAGTTCGGCACTTTCACCGGCGAGGTGGCCAGGACGTCGGAGCCGCCGGCCGCGGCCACCGCCAAGGCGCGGCTGGCAATGCGGGCCCTCGGAGTGCCCTACGGCTTGGCCAGCGAAGCCAGCTACGACGCCTGGCTCGGCGTGCTGGCCGTGCACGAAGAAATCCTGGTCTTCGTCGACGACGTCCGCGGCATCCGGGTCGTCGAGGGCCTGCGCACCCCCGGCGCTCCCGGGCCGCCCCGCCTGGTCCACGGCGCCGACGACGCCGTGGATGCGGCGCGAGGCTTCGGGTTCCCCCGGCAGGGCGCCGCGGTCAAGGCCGCCGTCGAAGATCGGGTGCGGGTATTCGGCAAGGGGATCACCGACCCGGCGACGCTCGTCGAGGTCGTCGGTGCGGCGCTGGCGGTCGCCGACGGCAACCGGGCCTGGGTCGAACCCGACCTGCGTGCACATCACAACCCGAGCCGCCGCGATGTCCTGGCCGCCCTGGCGGGCCGGCTCGCCCGCCGCCTCGCCACACCTTGCCCCGGGTGCAAAAGTCCCGGATACGGCAAAGTCGCGGTTCGCGAGGGGCTTCCGTGCCGGGCCTGCGGATGTCCGACCACACTGGCCGCCGCCGATGTGCATGGGTGCCCGACATGCATGCACCGGAGCGCGGTGGCGCGCAGCGGGGCCGGCGCAGAGCCGCGCTTCTGCCCGGCATGCAACCCCTGAAGGGCGGATCTGGGTGCGGTGTCACGACAGGGCCGGTGTCACGACAGGGCCGGTGTCACGACAGGGCCGCGACGAGTTCGCCCACCGAATGACTGGCTTCCAGCGGGTGGCGCAGCTTTCCCTGCGGATTGAGCTCATAGACGTTGCGGCGGCCGACCTTCGACTTGATCAGGTAGCCCTCGTCGGTCAGATCGGTCAGAATCGCCTGCACGGAACGCTCGGTGATGCCGATGCGCAGGGCCAACTCGCGTGCCGTCAGCGGTTCGCCGGACGATACGCACAACAACACATGCCCGTGGTTGGTCAGGAACGTCCACGTGCGATCAGAAACCTCGGCAGCGGATCGCGCTGCCGACCTCCCTTTCCGGGCACCGTCCACCGAGCCATCTTACTACGCCGCGATTTCGCGTAAAAGAATTCGCCAATAGGTCGGCGCACGCAGTGCGCGGAGTACTCAGCTGCCCGGGCCGAGACCCGCGAAGAAGGACTCGACGACGGCGCGGTAGGCGTGCGGAGCCTCGTCGTGCACCAGGTGACCGGCCTGGGCGACGGCCAGATAGCTGGTGGGACAATCCCGTTCGGCCATCGCGCGCATCTGGCCCGGCGGCGTGACCGAGTTGCCGGCCTCGACGAGCAGCGCCGGCGCCCGCGCCGCCGTCCACTGCGCCCAGTAGTCGCGGGTACCCCACTCGGCGGCGATCTCTATCCATCGCGCGGTGTGACCGTGCAGCCGCCAACCGGTGGCGGTGCGGTCGAAGGCATCCATGAAGTACCGCCCGGCAACCGGCCCGAACTCCCCCAACACCTGATCGGCGGAGTCGAACTCGACCGGAAGGGCATGCAGCCACGGCTCCCACGGCCCGGTGGTGCGCCCGCGGAAGTCCGGCGCCATGTCCTCGATCACCAGCGCCGAGACCAGGTCGGGGCGTTCGGCGGCCAGGCACCACGAATGCAGGGCACCCATCGAATGACCGACCAGCCGCACCGGCGCGCCCAGCCCGCCCACCGCGTCGGCCAGGTCGGCCACGAACCGCTCGGTGTTCACCGGGTGCGGATCCGCGACGTCACGGCCGCGGTGCCACGGCGCGTCGTAGGTGTACACGGTGCCCAGCCGGGTCAGCCATGGCAGCTGCCGCGACCAGGTGGTGCCGCGCCCCATCAGGCCGTGCACCAGCACCAACGGGTCGCCGTGTCCACCCTGGCGGGTCAACAGGTCGGCGGGCATGCCCCCATCTTGCGCGACCCGACCCGCAGACGGGCAGGGCGGGCCGCGCGGTAGCCTAGCGGCATGCCGCCAGTGGTGAAGATCAACGCAATCGAAGTGCCGGCCGACGCCGGCCCCGAGTTGGAGAAGCGGTTCGCCCACCGCGCCCACGCGGTCGACAACCAGCCCGGCTTCCTGGGGTTTCAGCTGCTGCGTCCGGTCAAAGGAGAGAACCGCTACTTCGTGGTGACGCAATGGGCGTCGGAGGAGGCCTTCCAGGCGTGGGCGAAAGGTCCCGCCATCGAAGCCCACGCCGGCGAGCGGGCCAACCCCGTGGCAACCGGGGCGTCGCTGCTGGAATTCGAGGTTGTGATGGACGTTGTCGGGAAAGACCAGACCAAGTAGCAGGCGCCGGGCCCCGCATCGTCTGCTGGCGCTGAGCGCCTCCGCCACGCTGATCGTGGCCCTGGCGCCAGGCTGCGCCCCCACCCCACCGCCGCGGGCGAGCGCCTCGGATCCCGGGCGGGCGATCGACACCCGGACCCCTCCGGGTCTGCGGGCCCAGCAGACCCTGGACATGCTCGACTCGGACTGGCCGATCGGCCCGGTGGGAGTGCGCACCCTCGCCGCTCCCGACGACGTCAAGCCGGTCGAAGCGACCATGGAACAGCTGTGGTGGGATCGGCCCTTCGCGCTCGACGGCGTCGACATCAGCGCCAGCGTGGCCACGCTGCACTTGACCTCGTCCTACGGCGCGCGCCAGGACATCCGCATCCACACCGACGAAGCGGGCCGGGTCGACCACTTCGACCTGGACACCCGCGCGCCGACCATCAACTCGTTCCACGATGTCGACGCCGTGTTGAGCAAGACGGGCGCCCGCTACTCCTACCAGGTCGCCAAGGTCGACGACGGCCACTGCGACCCGGTGGCGGGCACCAACACCGCCGAACCCCTGCCGCTGGCATCGATTTTCAAGCTGTACGTCCTGCACGCCCTGGCCGGGGCGGTCCGGAACGGGACGGTGTCCTGGGACGATCAGCTGACCGTCACCGACAAGAGCCGCGCGGTGGGCTCCTCGGGGCTGCAACTGGATCCCGGGGCGCAGGTTTCGGTTCGCACGGCCGCCGAGAAGATGATCGCCACCAGTGACAACATGGCCACCGACCTGCTGATCGGGCGGCTGGGCACGCACGCCGTCGAGCAGGCGCTCGCCACGGCCGGCCATCACGACCCGGCCAGCATGACCCCCTTCCCCACGATGTACGAGCTGTTCTCGGTCGGCTGGGGCAAGCCGGACCTGCGCACCCAATGGGAGCATGGCTCCCCGCAAGTCCGCGCCGAGCTGCTGGCGCAAGCGAATTCGAATCCCTACGAGCCTGATCCGACTCGCGCGCACACGCCGGCCTCCAGTTACGGGGCGGAGTGGTACGGCACCGCCCAGGACATCTGCCGGGTCCACGCGGCGCTGCAGGCCGACGCGGTCGGCGCGGCGACGCCGGTCCGGCAGATCCTGTCCGCCGTGTCCGGGATCCAGCTGGACCGCGACGTCTGGCCCTATATCGGCGCGAAAGCCGGCGGCCTGCCGGGCGACCTGACCTTCAGCTGGTACGCCGTCGACAAGACGAGGCAGCCCTGGGTGGTCAGCTTCCAGCTGAACTGGCCCCGCGATCACGGGCCGACCGCGACCGGCTGGATGCTGAAAATCGCCAAACAGGTCTTCGCGCTCATCGCCCCGCGCTAGGAGATCCCGGGGCGGTGCTATGCCGGGCCGCTGTAGCGCAATTGGCTGGCCGTGTATTTCGCGGCGTCGGTGACCGGGGTGGCCTGCACCGCCGTACCGTAAGCGCAGATCTCGGTCCACACGTCGCCGATCTCGGTGGTGTCGAAGCGCATCCCGACGATCGCGTTGGCCCCGCGGTGGTGCGCCTCGGTCATGAGGCGCTCCATCGCCTGGTTGCGGCTGTCGGCAAGGTTCTTCGCCATGCCCTGCAGCTCGCCACCGAAGATGGACTTGATGCCGGCCCCGAGTTGGGAAATCGCGTTCCGCGACCGCACGGTCAGCCCGAACACCTCGCCGAGCACCCGCTGAATCTCCCAGCCCGGGATGTCGTTCGTGGTGACGATCAGCACAGGCCGGGCCCCCCTGGTCACAGCGAAACGGGCGGTTACTCCCGTCAGAGAGTAACCGCCCGTTTGCTGCAATCGCTAGTGCGCGTCCGGCCCCGTCGCGCCCGCGCTGTGGGCTCCGGCCTTCGCCAGATCCGGCTCGACGGGCGGCTTGCGGGCCCCGGTGAACGTGAACACGGCGTCCTCGCCGGGCCCCTCGCCGTCCCAGTTGTCCACGTCGACGGTGACGACCTGGCCGGGTCCGACCTCCTCGAAGAGGATTTTCTCGGACAGCTGGTCCTCGATCTCGCGCTGGATGGTGCGCCGCAGCGGGCGTGCACCCAGCACCGGGTCGAAGCCGCGCTTGGCCAGCAACGCCTTGGCCTTGTCGGTCAGCTCCATGGCCATGTCCTTCGCCTTGAGCTGGTTGCCGACCCTGCCGACCATGAGGTCGACCATCTTCATGATCTCGTCGCGGGTCAGCTGGTGGAAGACGATGATGTCGTCGATGCGGTTGAGGAACTCCGGCCGGAAGTGCTTCTTGAGCTCGTCGTTGACCTTCTGCTTCATCCGCTCGTAGTCGTTCGCGCCGCCACCCTGGGTGAACCCGAGGCCGACGGCCTTGGAGATGTCGGATGTCCCCAGGTTCGACGTGAAGATCAGCACGGTGTTCTTGAAGTCGACCGTGCGGCCCTGCCCGTCGGTGAGCCGGCCGTCCTCGAGCACCTGCAACAGGCTGTTGTAGATCTCCTGGTGCGCCTTCTCGATCTCGTCGAACAGCACCACCGAGAACGGCTTGCGCCGCACCTTCTCGGTGAGCTGGCCGCCCTCCTCGTAGCCGACGTACCCCGGCGGGGCACCGAAGAGCCGCGATGCGGTGAACCGGTCGTGGAACTCGCCCATGTCGATCTGGATCAGCGAATCGTCGTCGCCGAACAGGAAGTTGGCCAGCGCCTTGGACAGCTCGGTCTTACCGACCCCGGAGGGGCCGGCGAAGATGAACGAGCCCGACGGGCGCTTGGGGTCCTTCAACCCGGCACGGGTGCGCCGGATCGCCTTGGAGACGGCCTTGACGGCGTCCTCCTGGCCGATGATCCGCTTGTGCAGCTCGTCTTCCATGCGCAGCAGGCGCGTCGTCTCGGCCTCGGTGAGCTTGAACACCGGGATGCCGGTCCAGTTGCCCAGCACCTCGGCGATCTGCTCGTCGTCGACCTCGGCGACCACGTCGAGATCACCTGAGCGCCACTGCTTTTCGCGCTCCGCGCGCTGCGCGACGAGTTGCTTCTCCCGATCGCGCAGGCTGGCCGCCTTCTCGAAGTCCTGCGCGTCGATCGCGGACTCCTTCTCGCGGCGCGCGTCGGCGATCTTCTCGTCGAACTCGCGCAGGTCCGGCGGCGCGGTCATCCGGCGGATCCGCATCCGGGCCCCCGCCTCGTCGATCAGGTCGATCGCCTTGTCGGGCAGGAACCGGTCGTTGATGTAGCGGTCGGCCAGGGTGGCCGCGGCCACCATCGCCGAGTCGGTGATCGACACCCGGTGGTGTGCCTCGTAGCGGTCGCGCAAACCCTTGAGGATCTCGATGGTGTGCTCCACCGTCGGCTCGCCGACCTGAACCGGCTGGAAGCGTCGTTCCAGCGCGGCATCCTTCTCGATGTACTTGCGGTACTCGTCGAGCGTGGTGGCGCCGATGGTTTGCAACTCGCCGCGGGCCAGCTTGGGCTTGAGGATCGACGCGGCGTCTATTGCGCCCTCGGCGGCGCCCGCCCCGACGAGCGTGTGCAGCTCGTCGATGAACAGGATGATGTCGCCGCGGGTGTTGATCTCCTTGAGCACCTTCTTCAGACGCTCCTCGAAGTCACCGCGGTAGCGGGAGCCGGCGACCAGCGAGCCCAGATCGAGGGTGTAGAGCTGCTTGTCCTTCAGCGTCTCGGGGACCTGGCCGTGCACGATGGCCTGCGCGAGCCCCTCCACGACGGCGGTCTTGCCGACGCCCGGCTCCCCGATCAGCACCGGGTTGTTCTTGGTGCGCCGGCTCAGCACCTGCATCACCCGCTCGATTTCCTTCTCGCGGCCGATGACGGGGTCGAGCTTGCCCTCCATCGCGGCGGCCGTCAGGTTGCGCCCGAACTGGTCGAGCACCAACGACGTCGAAGGGGACCCGGACTCGCCGCCGCGGCCACCGGTGCCGGCCTCCGCGGCCTCCTTGCCCTGGTAGCCGGAGAGCAGCTGGATCACCTGCTGGCGCACCCGGGTCAGCTCGGCGCCGAGCTTGACCAGCACCTGAGCCGCCACGCCCTCACCCTCGCGGATGAGGCCCAGCAGGATGTGCTCGGTGCCGATGTAGTTGTGGCCCAGTTGCAGCGCCTCGCGCAGGCTGAGCTCGAGAACCTTCTTGGCACGCGGCGTGAACGGGATGTGTCCCGACGGGGCCTGCTGTCCCTGGCCGATGATCTCCTCGACCTGGCTGCGGACGCCCTCGAGCGAGATACCCAGCGACTCCAGCGACTTCGCCGCGACGCCTTCGCCCTCGTGAATCAAACCCAACAGGATGTGCTCGGTGCCGATGTAATTGTGGTTGAGCATCCGGGCCTCTTCCTGCGCCAGGACGACGACCCTGCGGGCACGGTCGGTAAATCGTTCAAACATCGGTGGTTACCTGCTCTCCCTCACCATCGGTACAACCTCACCAGCGGTCCGGTGGGGCTCGAATCGCGTACCTGCCGTCCACTGTAATGGTCGGCCCGCCGGGCGGCCTAACCTTGCGGTTCGGGGACGGCGGTCGCAACTGGAGAAACGAGGCGAACGCCCGATTGGTTTCCCGCGAACGCCCCCGACCATTTCGCCGTCGGCGAAAGTGTCAAACGACCGGCGCCCGGGCCGTGGGGCCCGGGCGCCGGTGCGCGGTTCGTCAGTTCCCCGATGCGTGGAAGGCGTCGATGACTTCGGCCGGGATCCGACCGCGCGTCGAGACGTTGTGCCCGTTGCGGCGGGCCCATTCACGGATCGCGGCGCTCTGTTCGCGGTCGATGGCGCCGCGCCCGCGCACGGAGCCGGTCCGGCCGCGACGCCGGCCGCCGACCCGGCGGCTGGCTGCGACCCATTGCTTTAGATCACCGCGCAGTTTCGCGGCATTCTTGGTCGAAAGATCGATCTCATAGGTCACCCCGTCAAGCCCGAATTCGACCGTTTCGTCGGCTGCGCCCGCACCGTCGAAATCATCGACCAAGGTGACGGTCACTTTTTTTGCCATTGGCTTACCCTCGCGTTTCGTTCTGAACAGTTGCCGAGCAGATTGGTAAGGACCTCCCCGTCCACTAATGTGCCATAATAACGCAGCATACTCAATCGCGACGCGGGTCGTACAGCGGAAGTTTCAGCTCGAGTGGGGCCGAACAATCGGGAACAAAACCGTCTCCCTAATTGACAGCCCGGTCAAAGACATCAACAACCGATCGACACCCATTCCGGTTCCGGTGCACGGCGGCATCCCATACTCCAGCGCGGCGAGGAAATCTTCGTCGAGCAGCATGGCCTCGTCGTCGCCGGCGGCCGCGGCGCGGGCCTGTGCGGCAAATCTCTCGCGCTGCACCACCGGATCGTTCAATTCCGAGTAGCCGGTGGCCAACTCCACTCCCCGCACATACAGGTCCCACTTCTCGGTGACACCCGCGAGGCTGCGATGCTGGCGTGTCAAAGGTGTTGTCTCGACCGGAAAGTCCTTGACGAACGTCGGCGCGGTCAGCGTGTCGCCCACCTGGTGTTCCCACAGTTCCTCGACGAGCTTGCCGTGCCCGAAACCGCGGCTTTCAGGAATCTCGACCCCGAGCCGACCGGCGATCGAGGTGAGCCGTTCGACCGTCGTCTCCGGGGTGATCTCTTCGCCGAGCGCCGCCGACAGCGAAGGATACATTTGTATCGACGCCCATTCTCCGTCTATGTCGTACACACTGCCGTCGGGCAGCGGGAGTTGTCGGGTGCCGATCGCCTCGTCGGCCACCTCTTGAATAAGCTCGCGGGTGACCACCGCCGAATCGTCATACGTCCCATAGGCCTGGTACGTCTCCAGCATCGAGAATTCCGGAGAATGCGTCGAATCGGCGCCTTCGTTTCGGAACACCCGATTAAGTTCGAAGACCTTGTCGAAACCACCCACCACGCAGCGCTTGAGGAAGAGTTCCGGCGCGATCCGCAGGTAGAGATCGATGTCGAGAGCGTTGGAATGGGTGACGAACGGCCGGGCCGCCGCGCCGCCCGCCAGCGTCTGCAGCATCGGGGTTTCGACCTCGAGAAAGCCGCGCCGCTCCAGCGCGCCGCGTATCGCCCGGACCAGCGCGATTCGCCGGCGGGCGACCGATCGCGCCTGCGGACGCACGATGAGGTCGACGTAGCGCTGCCGCACCCGCGACTCCTCGCTCATCTCCTTGTGCGCGACGGGCAGCGGACGCAGCGACTTGGCCGCCATCTGCCAGCGGTCGGCGAGGACCGACAACTCGCCGCGGCGGGAGCTGATCACGGTGCCGTGCACGTACACGATGTCGCCGAGGTCGACGTCGGCCTTCCACGCGTCGAGCGACTCGCGGCCCACCTTGTCGAGACCGACCATCACCTGCAGGGTGGTGCCGTCACCGTCCTGCAGCGTCGCAAAGCACAGCTTTCCGGAGTTGCGGGCGAAGATCACCCGGCCCGCCACGCCGACGACATCGTCGGTGGCGGTGTCGACCGGCAGGTCGGGGTGAGCGTCGCGGACCTCGGCCAGGGTGTGGGTGCGCGTGATGTCGACCGGGTAGGGCTCACGCCCCTCCGCCAACAGGCGGGCACGCTTGTCCCGGCGGATCCGGAACTGCTCCGGCAGGTAGCCAGGATCGGTTTCCGGCGGGTCGGCGTCCACGGCGAGCCAGCTTAATTGACCTCACTCGGCCGCGGGCGGAGCGCCCGTCAGCGTGCCGTCTTCAGCCGGCCGCGCTGGGTTTCCCGGTTGCGTTCGAAGACCAGTCGCAGGCCGTCCAGGGTCAGGTGCTGGTCGTAGGTGGCGGCGGTCTGCAGTTCGGGGAGCAGCAGCGGCGCGGTGTGCCCGGTGGCCACGATGGTGACCCGATCGCCCGGGTCGCCACCGAAACCCTGCACGTCGTCGCGGATGCGGGTGATCAAACCGTCGACCAGTCCGGCGAACCCGAACACCGCGCCCGCCTGCATGCATTCGACGGTGTTCTTGCCGATCACCGAACGCGGCCGGGCCAATTCGACGCGGCGCAGCGCGGCGGAGCGCGCCGCGGCGGCGTCGGAGGAAACCTGCACCCCGGGCGCGATGGCGCCGCCGAGGAACTCGCCCTTGGCCGACACCACGTCCACGCAGATCGAGGAGCCGAAATCGACGACGATGGCCGCGCCCGCATACTTCTGAAATGCCGCCAGGCAGTTGACGATCCGGTCCGCACCCACTTCTTTGGGGTTGTCCACCAGCAGCGGGATGCCGGTGCGTACCCCGGGCTCGATGACCACGTGGGGCACCGACGGCCAGTACTGGTCGAGCATGACCCGCACCTCGTGCAGCACGGACGGGACCGTGGAGAGGGCGACGGCGCCGGTGAGCCGTTCGGAGTCGTCGCCGATGAGGCCGTCGATGGTCAACGCCAATTCGTCGGCGGTGACCTCGGATTCGGTGCGGATCCGCCAGTGCTGCACGACCTTGGCGTGCTCCTTGGAGCCGGACAACAACCCGACGACGGTGTGGGTGTTGCGCACATCGATGGCCAGCAGCACGGCTACCGCGCACCCATCCGGGGATTCAGCAGTTCCCCCGCATCGTCGGGCACGAAGGCCGGGTCGTGGCCCAGGTCCACCGGCTTGTTGTCGGCGTCGACGAACACGATCCGCGGCCGGCAGACGCGGGCCTCCGCCTCCTCCATGGTCCCGTAGGCGATCAGGATGACCAGGTCGCCGGGGTGAACCAGATGGGCTGCGGCACCGTTGATTCCGATCACCCCGGTGCCGCGCTCCCCGGTGATCGCGTAGGTGACCAGGCGGGCTCCGTTGTCGATGTCGACGATGGTCACCTGTTCGCCCTCGAGCAGGTCCGCGGCATCCATCAGATCGGCGTCGATGGTCACCGAGCCGACGTAGTGCAGGTCCGCCTGCGTGACCGTGGCGCGGTGAATCTTCGATTTCAGCATCGTCCGTAGCATCAATTCCTCCACAGTGGTTGGACGTGTCGGTCCGGCCCGTCGGTGCCGGCGCAAGCTCCCACTTCGACAGAGACTTCGACGGGGACTTCGACGGGGACGTTGTCCAGCAGCCTGGTGCCGCCCAGCCTCGCGGCGACCAGCAGCCGACCGGGCCCACCGTCCCCCAGCGGGCCGAGGTCCGCGCCGCGCAACTCCAGGTAGTCGACCTCGATCGCGGGCACGGCGTCGAGCACGGCGCGGGCCGCGTCCAGCGCGGCCGCGGCGCCCGCCGTGGCCGCGTGCGCGCCCGCCGCCAGCGCCGCGGACAGCGTCACGGCCAGCTCGCGCTGCGCCGGTTCCAGGTAGCGGTTGCGCGACGACATCGCCAGCCCGTCGGACTCCCGGACAGTCGGCACCCCGACCACCGCGACGTCGACGTTCAGGTCGGCGACCATCTGACGGATCAGTACCAGCTGCTGGTAGTCCTTCTCGCCGAAGAAGATCCGGTCCGGTCCCACGATCTGCAGCAGCTTGCACACCACGGTGAGGACGCCGGCGAAATGGGTCGGGCGGGCACCGCCTTCGAGTTCGGCCGCCAGCGGGCCGGGCTGCACGGTGGTGCGCAGGCCGTGGGGATACATCGCGGCGGCGGTCGGCGCGAACACCATCTCGACGCCCTCACCCGAGAGCAGCGCCACGTCGTCGTCGAGCGTGCGGGGATAGGCGTCGAGGTCCTCGCCCGCGCCGAACTGCAGCGGGTTGACGAAGATCGAGACCACGACCACCGAGCCCGGCACCCGCTTGGCGGCCCGCACCAGGGCCAGGTGACCGTCGTGCAGCGCGCCCATGGTGGGCACCAGCATCACCCGGCGCCCGGTCCGGCGCAGCGCCCGGCTGACGTCGGCGACATCGCGCGGCGCCGAGTACACGTTGAGTTCGCCCGCGGTGAAGGCCGGCCGCGGCATCCCGTTCATCGCGCCAGCACCTCGACGACGTCGGCGGGAGCGTGCGCGCGCCGGGCGGTACGCAGGGCGTTCACCCGGTAGGCGTTCGCCAGGTCGGGGTCGACGCGCGCCAGCGCCGCCAGGTGCCCGGCGACCGCCGCAGCGTCGCCGCGGGCGACCGGACCGGTGAGGGCGGCCTGCCCCCGTTGCAGGGTGTTCTCCAGCGCCGCCCGCGCCAGCGGGCCGACGATGCGTTCGGCGATGCCGCCGGGCCGATCGTCGACGGTCTGTCCCCCGCAATCGGGAGGTGCCCCCGGCCCGAGCAGCTCGTCGCCGCGCAGCGCGGCCCGCAGCGCATCGAGGGCATCGGCCAGGACGGTCACGAGGTGGTTGCCGGCGTGGGCCAGGGCGGCGTGGTACAGCACGCGGGCGTCCTCGCGGACGCAGAACGGCTCGCCGCCCATCTCCAGGACCAGGGACTGTCCCACCGCGTACCCGACGTCGTCGGCGGCGGTGATCCCGAAGCAGGTGTCCGGCAGCCTGCCGATGTCCTCGTCGGACCCGGTGAACGTCATCGCCGGGTGGATCGCGAGCGGGATGCAGTCGGGAGACAGCGGCCCCAGCACGCCGACCCCGTTGGCGCCGGAGGTGTGCGCCACGATCGTGCCGGGCCGCACCGCCGACGTCGCGGCCAGACCCGCCACCAGGCCGGGAAGTTCGCTGTCGGGCACCGCAAGCAGCAACAACTCGGCGCCGGCTGCCACGTCCTGGGGTGCGACGACCGGGGTGTCGGGCAGCCACCGCTGCGCCCGCCGGCGGGACGCGTTGCTGACGGCGCTGCACGCCACGACGACGTGGTCGGCGCGCTCCAGCGCGACACCCAGCGCGGTTCCCACCCGGCCGGCCGAGATGATGCCCACCTTCAGCCTGGCCGGACGCAAACCGTCGAACTGCACCATCGCAGACGACCTCACATAGGTATTCGTTCGTTCCGGTCCCAGGCTCAGGGGTACCGGACGGTCTCTAAGACTGTAGTCGATGCCCGGGTCGGGCCCAATGTGACGGAGCTTTCAGCTCAGACGTTGCGGCGGCGGCGCCGCCCACCCCCGGACGGCTCGACCTGCAACCGCGCCAGCAGGTCGGCGACCGACTGCCCACCCGACGGCAGCCCGTCCGCCCCCTCGGAGCCGTCGCCGGCGCCGTGCCGGGGCGCGGGGGCCGGCGGGGGGGCCCCCGGGTGCCCCCCGGCCCCGGCGGCTACCTGGGGGCCCCCCTGGACAACCCCCACCTGGCAAACCCCCACTGGGGCGGGCTCCTCCCCGCCCACGGCGGCCTGATGGACCGGCC